>DATDEX010000180.1:0-10312 GCA_036522895.1 Candidatus Eiseniibacteriota bacterium
GGCGGCGCGGAGATCCCGCTCGCGCCCGACGAGGCCCTGCTCGCCTACTTCACCGCCGCCGGCCGCCTCGGCGCGCTTTGCCGCCAGGGCGGGCGCTGGTGGATGGCTCGCGACCTCGCCGCGATGACCGACGTCGACCGCGAGCTCTCCCTCTTCCACTACCAGATGAACGCGCGCGGGCTCGGCCATGCCGAGTCGAGCGCGCGCGCGCGCTGCAGCGTGGAGCGGGCCGATGCGCACCTGTCCCGGCTCTCCTCGCTCCTGCTCGCGCCGCTCCACGAGCTCGCTCCGACGGCGCGACGGCTCCGGGTGCTGCCGTGCGGCTCGCTCTTCCGGGTCCCGTTCCCGGCGCTCCGCTCCGGGCTCGGCCGGCTCCAGGATCGTTTCGAGGTCGTGCTCTGCGCGCCGCTCGGTCCCCGGACGGAGAGCGCGCGCTCCGAGCGCCGGGGCGCATGCGTCGTGGGCTTCGGCGACGCGGGTCGTGACGCCATCGAGGAGGAGGCGCGCAGCGTCGCCGAGGTGCTGGCGGCCGGCGGCGTGGACGTGAGCCTTCACCTCGGGGGGGCCGCCCGGCGCGAGGTGGTGGCGGAAGCCGTCCGGCGCTCGGCGGTCGTCCACCTCTGCGGCCACGGCATGTTCCGGCCCCAGCACCCGGAGTTTTCCGCGCTCCGGCTCGCCGACGGCTGGTTGAGCGCGCGGGAGCTCGTGGCCCTGCCGCTCGCGGGGGTGACCGCCGTGCTCTCGGGCTGCGAGACCGGCGCCCGGGCCGTAGCCGCCGGAGACGAGGCCCTGGGCTTGAGCCGGGGGCTGCTGCGGGCGGGGGCGTCCGCGGTCATCAGCAGCCTGTGGCGGGTCGACGACCGCGCCACATGCCAGTTGATGACCGGCCTTTACCGGCACTGGAACGCCGCCGGCCGGCTCGGGGCGGGGCTCCGGGCGGTGCAAATTGACCGTGCATCCACGGATTCGGACCCGTATCTTTGGGCTCCGTTCGGGCTCTTCGGCAATGCGGACGCCGCCTGGCCCGGGACTGAGATCGTACCGCACGGACCGACTTCTCCACTCGCATCCAGCTCCGGCCCTATCTCAGGAGGATCGTCGTGATCAGGAGGATCGTCATGATCCGCGGCACGAACGCACGTGCCCGGCGGGAGCCAGGATTGCTCTTGGGAATTGCGCTCTTGCTCGCACTCGCCCCGGGGTGCGGCAAGCATCCGGTCGCCCCGAGCCCGGCCGAGCTCCGAGCCAGCGCGCGCCCCGGCGGAACGCCAAACCTCGTCGGGCCCGGCGAGGGTTCGGGCATCATGCTCTCTGTCCACGACGGGCAGAGCGCCTACGACGTGGCGGCCGACTACGGCGGCAGCGTCGTCGACGTGCTGCCCGAGCTGGGTCTCTTCCGCGTCGTGCTCCCGCGGGGCGACGACGAGTTCCGCAATGCGCAGGAGATGAGGAACGACGGGCGGGTCCTGGCGGCCGAGGTCAACGAGGCGGCGATGACCGCGGAGAGCCGGCAGTCGAGCGTGGCGTTCAGCGAGGGCGGCAGGACCTGGGGAAATGTCACGGACCAGGACGCACTTGCGCGCATCGGTGCGCCGCAGGCGCAGGCCGCGGCGAACGGCACCGGCGTGCTGGTCGCCATCCTCGACACCGGCATCTCGTTCGATCACCCGGCGTTCGCCGGGCACCTGGCGTTGCCGGGCATCGAGCCGGGCGTTGCCGACTCGCCCGGGAGCGAGCGCGCCGAGCAGGTCGACACCAACGGCGACGGGATCGTGGACGGCTCGCTCGGCCACGGCACGCACGTCGCCGGCATCGTGCTCGCGGTGGCGCCCCAGGCACGGCTCCTCCCCGTGCGCGTGCTCGACAGCGACGGCGTGGGCAGCGCGTTCGATGTGGCCTACGGCATCGTCCACGCGGTGGAGCGTGGCGCCCAGGTCCTCAACATGAGCCTCGGGCTCAGCTCGCCGTCGAGTGCCGTCGCGGCGGCGATCCGGTTCGCCCGCGACCGGGGCGTCGTGGTGGTCGTGCCGACCGGCAACGACCAGATCGGGTCGTTGTCATTCCCGGCCTCGATGTCCGAGGTGGTCGCCGTGGCGGGCACCGACTCGCTCGACCAACACGCTTGGTTCACGAACTACGGGTACGGCACCGACATCGCGGCGCCGGCCATGGGCATCCTGAGCACGTACTACGGCGGCGGCTATGCGCGCTGGAGCGGCACGTCGATGGCCGCACCGTTCGTCTCGGGCACGGCGGCGCTGCTCTACGGCCTCATGCTCCCGGGCGACGCCAGCACCCCGGGACAGGTGCAGAGCTATCTGCTCCAGGGCGCCTACTCGCTCTACTCGATCGACCCCGGGTTCGCGTGGGGGCTGGGCGCGGGCCGGGTGGACGCGGCCCGGAGCGTGAACGCGGTGAGCTGGGGCGGCGATGCCGTGGTGGAAGAGCAGGAGCGGCGGCCGTAACTCGGCCGGTCACTTCCTCGACTCGTACTTCCAGTTACGTTTCTTCCCCTCCGCGACCCACGCCACCGTCGTGGCGATCCGTTGCGCCCGCGTCGCCTCGCGCTTGGCCTCCGTCACCCACTCCACGTACTCGCGACGACAGCCGGGCGGGAAGGCCGCGAACGCCGCCTGCGCCTTGCGGTTTCGGCGGAGCGCCGCGGCGAGGTCCGCGGGCACGGGGAGCGGCGGTTTGCGCTTCGCCGGGCGTGGCACCTTGACGCCCGACTCGTTCAGCGCCATCGCCAGCTTCACGTAGCGCACGAGTTCGCGCTTCGCCGGCAGGTCCGCGAGCGAGGTGAGGCGGCCGAACTGACCCATGGCCGCGTCCACCTCCCTGCCCGAGCCGTCCACGATCAGCTTCCCCTTCCAGAACCCGAACACGGCGTGCTGCTTGAACGCGGCCATGCCGCAGAGCGGCCCCTGGTAGTCGAACGCGGGCGAGCCCCACTTGATGGTTTCTTCCGCGGCCGGGCAGGCTTCGTGCACCACCGCGCGGAGGTGGCGGAGGATCGGGCGCGCGAACTCGGCCGCGCGCGTGATGTAGGCGTCGATGCGCGGATCTTTTCGGGGCATGGGCTCCTCGGGCTCGAACGGGGTGGGCGGCGGCCGCCCGGGGCGAAAGCGCCTCCACGATGCCGGAACGCGCCGCGGATTTCCAGCCACTCCCCGCGCCGCGTCGGAGCCGCTACAGCAACTGCCTCGCGCGAAAGCTCACCGTGCCGCGCGAGGCCACGATGACGTGGTCCAGCACGCCGATCCCGACGAGCTCGCCCACCTCGAGCAGCCGGCGGGTGATGCTCAGGTCCTCCTCGCTCGGCTCGGGATCGCCGCTCGGATGGTTGTGCACCAGCACCACGCTCGCCGCCGAGTGGAGGATCGCGGGCAGGAACACCTCGCGCGGATGAACGATGCTCGCGTTCAACGAGCCGATGCTCACCGTTTCGCGTCGCTCGAGTTCGTGGCGGGCGTTCAGCAGGAGCACGACGAAGTGCTCGCGGCGCGCGCGGGGAAGGTCTCTGACGTGCGCCAGCACGTCCTCCGGGCCGCGGATCGGTGCGCGGCAGGTGGGGCGGTCGAGCGCCCGCCGGCCGAGCTCGAACGCGGCCACGAGTGCCGCCGCACGCGCGAGCCCCACGCCGGCGACGTTGAGCCAGCGCGCGAGCGGCCAGTGGGCGAGCTCGGAGGGGTGGAGCCGCGCGAGCTGCCGCCCCATCCGGAGGGCACTGCGCCCGGCCACGCCGGACCCCAGCACGAGCGCGAGGAGCTCGGCGTCGGCGAGCGTGCCGGGGCCGTTCTCGCGCAGTCGCTCCCGGGGCCGGAGCGCCCGGGCCGACACGCGTCGGCCGGCGCGCTCCGGCGTCGCCCCGGCGTCCAGCTCGTCCATGTCGATGACAGGCACTCCCGCGGGGGGCTCCGTAGAATGTGCGGCCCCGGTGCCTTCGCACGCGTTGCCCGGCGATGACATAATGGCGCGCCCTGGGCCGCATCGTGTAGCGCGTCCGCTTCGTTCAACCGGCCCGCCCCCCCTCGGGGCCATCGCCATCGGAGATTCACTGCATGCGCCGTGCCATCTTTTTCCTGCTCCTCGCCGCCGCCGGCTCGCTCCCGTGCGCGACGGCGGCCGCCGCGACGTACGCCCCGCTCAACGGGATCGGCCTCGTCGACTACTCGCGCAAGCCCACGTTCAAGGTGGGGGACTGGGTCAAGTACCAGATGACGGGCAGGAGCGAGCTCGGCGTGACCGAGAACTACTACGTCACCCTGCTGATCGCGGGTGAGGAGGACTTCTGGGGCGACCCGGGATTCTGGATCGAGACGTGGACCGACACGCCCGGCAAGCCCCCGGAGACCCAGGCCTCGCTCATGTCGTACGCGATCTTCGGCGACACCTCCGCGGTGGAGCGACTGCAGCTCTACATGCGCAAGACGGTGACGATGCTGAACGAGGACGGCACCGCCAAGATGGACATCAACAAGCCGGCCGCGGGCATGCTGAAGACGCGCCGCGAGGTGAAGAACCCGGTCCGCTGGACGCGCGACTCGCTGGGCGTGGACACGGTGCAGACCCCGCAGGGGACGTTCAAGGGAGCGAGGATCCTGTTCAAAGAGGGCACGGGCGCGACGCAGACCGTGGGCGACAGCTCCGTCTACACCGAGCTGCGTGAAAATCGCACGAGCTGGTACGCGAACGAGGTCCCGATCACGCATCTCGCGCGCGAGGACATCGAGACGATCGCGTCGCGGAAGGCCTGGCTGGTGGGGCGCTCGGGCGACGCGACGGCGCTGAACATCCGCGACCGCGGGCTCGGGAGCGCCCGCCTCATCGGGTACGGGCACGGCCTCGAGGCGCGCCTGCTCCCGGAGCGTCTGCGCCACTCGATCGCGGAGCAGCAAGCGGCGGAGCGGGCGGCCGCCCGACCCAAACCCGTCGCCAGCAAGACCGCCACCAGGCCTCGGCGCTGAGCTTCGCGCGAGCGGGTCGCGGCCGCCGGATGCCGGCGTGAGCCCGCCCCGCTCGCGCGCAGGCGCCGGAGCCTAGTCGAAGAGCCCGCGCGCGTACGCCGCGGGGTCGAACGGCTGCCAGTCGTCGGAGCCCTCGCCCAGGCCCACGAGGCTCACCGGCAGGCCCAGCTCGCCGGCGATCGCCAGCACGACGCCGCCACGCGACGTCCCGTCGAGCTTCGCCACGGCGAGGCTCGTGACCGGCAGCACGTTCGCGAACTCGCGCGCCTGGGCCAGGCCGTTCAATCCCTGCGTGCCGTCGAGCACGAGCAGCACGTGGTGCGGCGCGCCCGGCACCTGCCGGGCACACACGCGCGCGACCTTCTCCAGCTCGGCCATGAGGTTGTGCTGCGTGTGGAGCCGACCCGCGGTGTCCACGAGCACCACGTCGGCGCCGCGGGCGCGGGCGGCGGCGAGCCCGTCGTGGACGACCGAGGCCGGGTCCGCGCCCCCCGTCCCGGCGCGCACGATCTCCACGCCCGCGCGCGCCGCCCACACGTCGAGCTGATCCGCGGCCGCGGCGCGAAACGTGTCGGCCGCCACGAGCAGCGTGCGGCGTCCATCGCGCGCGTAGCGGGCCGCGAGCTTGCCCGCGAACGTGGTCTTGCCGACGCCGTTCACGCCGACGAGGAGCGCCACCCACGGCTTCTCGCCGCCGGGCTCGAACGCGGCGCGGCGTCCACTGAGGAGCTCCGTCGCGGCGCGCTCCAGCGCGCCGCGCAGGTCGAGCGACTCGTTCTCCTGGAGCAGCCGCTTCGCCTCGGCGATCAACCGGTCCGTGGTGACGGGACCCACGTCGGCGGCGAGCAGCGCCTCCTCCAGCACCTCGACCGTCGCCGCATCGACCGTGCGGCGGCCGAGCGCGGAGCCCGCCACGGCCACGAGAGCCTCGCGCGTGCGCTCGAGGCCGCGCCGGAATCGATCCCACAGGCTCATCGGCGGAACGTCGCGCGCGTCACCCGGGCGAAGGATCGGCACCGCCGCCCGATGGGGCCGGAGCGGGCCCGAGCGGGCCGAGGCCGCGCGAGGATCCTTATCCCGCGGTCGCTTCGACGGGTTCGCGGCGTGAGGAATGGCTCACGTCCACGCCGTCGAGGTTCACGGACACGAGCTTCGACACGCCCAGCTCCTGCATCGTGACACCGTAGATGCAGCCCGCGGATTCCATGGTCTTCTTGTTGTGCGTGATGACCACGAACTGGGTCTTGTCCCCGAACCGCCGGAGCATGTTGAGGAACCGATCCACGTTCGCGTCGTCGAGCGGGGCGTCGACCTCGTCGAGCAGGCAGAAGGGCGATGGCTTGACGAGGTAGATCGAGAACAGGAGCGCGATGGCGGTGAGCGCGCGCTCGCCGCTCGACATGAGCGTGATGCTCTGCAGATGCTTGCCGCGCGGCTTGGCCACGATCTCGATTTCGGCCTCCATCGGATCCTCGCCGAGCAGCCGCAGCTCGCAGTCCCCGCCCTCGAACAGCGTCTGGAAGATGTCTTTGAAATTTTCCTGCACCTTCTGGAACGTCTCCGCGAACAGCTCCGACGCGGTGACGTTGATCTTGTCGATCGCCTCGAGCAGCTGGGCCTTGGCCTGCAGGATGTCCTCGCGCTGCTGCGTGAGGAACGTGAACCGCTCCTTCTTGCGCGCGTACTCGTCGAGCGCGAGCAGGTTCACGGGGCCGATGGCGCGCAGCTTCTCGCGCGCCTCCTCGAGCTGCGCGGGCGCGTTCTCGGGCGTGATGCCCTCCGGCAGCGGCCGGATCTCGAAGCGGTCGGGATCCACCTCGTACTCGCTCTTCAGCCGCTCGAACGTGCGGTCGAGCTCGGCCCGCGCCTGGACGCGGTCGAGCTCCAGCTGATGCAGCCGCTCGCCCAGCTCGGTCTGCTGGAAGCGCCGGTCGCGGGCGTGGTCGTCGAGCGCCTGCACCTCCTCCTTGAGCGTGAGGAAGCCCTTCTGGAGCTCCAGCACGCGCTCGCGCTGCGAGCCCTCGGACTGGAGGAGCCCGGTGAGCCCCGCGGCCAGCCCGGTCACTTCGGCCTCGATGCCGGCGATGCTACCGCGGTGCTGCGCGGCCTCGGCGTCGCGCGACGTGATGCCCGAGGTGAGCTCCTGGATCGTCTGCTCGAGCCGTGCCCACGTCGTCTCGAGCTCGCCGGCCGAGCGCGACAGCTGGAGCAGCGACTCGCGTGCCGCCTGGGCGCGCTGAGAGGCCGCGTCCCTGCGGGCTTCCAGCGTGCGGACCGCGCCGTCGGTCTCGGCGAGCCGGGCGCGAACCTGGTCGAGCTCGCCCTGGAACTGGGCCAGCTCGGCCTCGGCCTCGGCGAGCGTGCGCGCCAGTGTCTCGATCTCGAGAGCGACGGCGTCGATCTCGCGCACGCGCTCGGCGGCCTCGTGCGCGGCGAACGTGCGCTCGCGCTCGAGTCCGGCCAGCTCGCGCTCGTGCGCCTCGAACGCGGTCCGCGTCTCGTCCTCCATGGCGCGCGCGCGATCGCGTTGCTCCACCGCCCGCGCGTGCGCCTCGTCCTCGGCGTCACGCTGGTTCTGGAGCCCCTCGACGGCCAGGCCGAGCTCGGCGAGGCGGCCCGAGAGCTCGCGGATCTCCGATTCGCGATGCAGCAGCCCGCCCGCGTTCCGGGCCACGCCCGCGCGCACGCGCCCGCGCTCCCAGACCTCGCCGTCGATGCTCACGAAGCGGAGCCCCGCCGGCGAGTCGTGCGCCAGCGTGGCGGCGAGCTCGCGCGATTCCACCACGACGACCGAGCCGAGCAGCCGCTCGGCGAGGAGCCGGAAGCGGTCGTCGCCGCGCACCAGGTCCGAGGCGCGCCCCACCACGCCCTTCCCCGTCGGGATCTCGGGCAGTGAGCGGGGGTCGAGCGCCGAGAGGTCCACGAGCGTCGCGCGACCACCCTCGGGGCGGCGCAGGCGCTCGATCGCGGGCGCGATCGCGTCGCGGCTCTCGACGAGCACGAACGAGGCCGCTTCGCCGAGCGAGGCCTCGAGCGCGTCCAGGTAGGCGGACGGCACCTCGAGCACGTCGGCGACGACGCCGACCAGGCCGGGCAGCGAGCCGCGCTCGGCGAGCAGCACCTTGACGCCCTCGGAGACGCCCTCGAAGTTCGCCTTGAGCTCGAGCAGCGTGCGGAGCCGCGAGTCCGCGGCCGCCGTCTCCTGGCGGAGCCGCGAGAGCGACGCATCCGCGTCGTGCATGCGTGCTTCGACGGCACGGATCGCGTCCTCGCTCGCCGCGAGCTCGCCGCGTGCACCGCCGAGCGACTCCTCCAGCTCGCGGCGGCGCTCATCGCCCGCGGCCTGGGCGCGCTCGATCTCGCTCGCGCGCTCGAGCAGCTCGGCGCGGCGGATCTCCGCGACCGTCCGGCGCTCGCCGAGCGACGCGCGGCGATCCCGCAGGCGCTCGCACGCGCCCTTCTTGTCCGCCTCGACCGAGAACAGGTCGAGCGAGAGCTGCTTGTGCTCGGCGGCCCGGGAACGCCCGGCGCGCAGCTCCTGCTCGACCTGCTCGAGCGCCGCCTCGGCCGCCTCGGACTCGGCGTGCGATGCCTCGCGGCTCTCGCGGGTGGTGCGGAGCGTCCCCTGGACCTCCTGCTCGCGGGATTGCGTATCCTCGAGCCGTTCGCGCATGCGGGTCGCCTCGTGCTCCGCCTCCTCCGCGCGGAGCAGCAGGCCGGCCGCGCGCTCGCGGAGCAGCACGACCTGGTGTTCGGCCGCGACGCGCGCCTCCTCGCGATCTTTCAAGCCTCCCTGCGCGGTGAGGAGCTCGCGCTCGAGCTCGAGGAGCGCGAGCTTCCGATCCGTGAGCGTGGCCTCGGTCCGGACGAGCTCGGCGGTGATGCCCTCGCGCCTCGTCGCCTCCTCCTGCCATTCCTCCTTCGCGGACGACTCGCGTGCGCGCAGCGCCTCGATGCTCCCGGCGGTGAGCGCCAGGTCCAGATCGCGCACCTCGTCGCGCAGGCGCTGGTAGCGGCGGGCCTTGCCGACCTGGCGCGCGAGCGAGCGGAGCTCGCGCTCGATCTCGAACACGATGTCGTTCAGGCGCGTGAGGTCGCCCTCGGTGGCGTCGAGCTTGTTGAGCGCCTCTTTCTTTCTCTGCTTGTACTTGGTGATCCCCGAGGCTTCCTCGAAGAGAAAGCGCCGATGCCCGGTCGTATCGGACAGGATGTTGTCCACCATCTGCCGCTCGATGACCGAGTAGGCATGGCTCCCCATGCCGGTGTCGAAGAACAGGTCGCGGATGTCGCGGAGCCGGCACGGCGTCTTGTTGAGGAAGTACTCGGAGACGCCGGAGCGGAACACACGGCGCGAGAGCGTGACCTCGGAGAACTCCGTCGGCAGGATGCCGCGGTCGTTCTTGAACGTGAGGTGCACCTCGGCGAGGCCGAGCGGCTTGCGGGTCGGGCAGCCGTTGAAGATGACGTCTTCCATGGAGTCGCCGCGCAGCTGCTTGGCCGACTGTTCGCCCAGCACCCAGCGGATGGCGTCGGAGACGTTGGTCTTGCCGCAGCCGTTGGGCCCGATGACGCCGGTGATGCCGTCGCCGAACACCAGCTCGGTGCGGTCGCAGAACGACTTGAAGCCCTGGATGTCGAGTTTGTAGAGGAACATCCGTGCACTCCACGGGCGCGCGGGAGAGCGGCGTGCCGGGCACGGGATGACCGGGGCCACAGGGCCATGAGGCGACGCCTGCGCGCAGTCGGTCCGTCCACGGCTGGACCACTCCCGAGCACCGGTCGCGGGGAGTCGGCCCGCGGTTCGATGTCCGAGGCGAGACCTCGGGTGTCTATCCTGGCTGCGTGAGCGCTGTCTCGAGTGGCGAACCCGGGCTCGAGGACCTGGGGCCCCGAAAGCTCCGCCGGAGCATCCTGGCTCCGTGTACGGCGGCCGGCGTCGCGGGCTTGGGGTCCTGGTGCTGGGTCTGCCGCCGGAGAAGCTAAAGGCTCCCCGCGCCGAGGTCAACGAAAATGCCCCCCTGCGCGAGCGGGTGCCGGGGGCCGCGCGGGGTCACGCGCCGCGGGTCAGCGAGTGGCCCAGGCCCGTTCCAGGGCGACCGCGGCGAGGCTCACCTCGGGATCCGAGAGCGTGCGCGGATCGAGCCGGAAGCGGCCGCCACGGATCGTACCGATGACCGGCGGGTCGGCTGCACGCGCGCGCGCCTCGAGCTCCGCCGCCGACCACTCCGCATGCGTCAGGGCCACGACAGGTCCGTGGAGCTTCTGGAGCGGCAGCGAGCCGCCGCCCACCTCGCCCTCCCCCGCCACGATCTCCGCTGCGAGCCCCGGCACGCGCGCGCCGAGCT
>DATDEX010000181.1:0-7041 GCA_036522895.1 Candidatus Eiseniibacteriota bacterium
GGCCTCGAGCGCGCGGCGGCGCGGCGGCGGCGGCTGGAGGTCGGGCCGCTCGGGCAGCCCCGATTGCCAGGCGATCGCGAGCCACAGCACCCCCCACGCCCCGCGCACCCACCACGGCACCGCCATCTCGGAGAGCAGCAGCACGCCGGCGGCACCCACGAGTGCCGAGCCGCGCGCGAGCTGGCGGCCGGGCAGCAGCGTGGCCACGAGGATCGTGCCCGGCAACGCGAGCAGGCGCGCCAGGTGAAAGGGACCCAGGCTGGTCCAGGCCTCGAGCAGGTGCATGCGGATCCCTCGCGCATGCGCGCGCGGCCGACGTGGCCGCGCCCGCGGCTACGGCTACGGAATGTGGACGGCCTCGGCCGCCTTGAGCGCGTCGATGAACTCGTCGGGGCTCCCGGCTTCGCGCAGCGACCGGCGCACGGACTCTTCCTTCAAGACGCGGGAGATGTTCGCGAGCACCTTGACCTGCAGCGAGCCCACGCTCTCCGGGGCCGCGAGCAGCACGAACAGCGTGACGGGTTCGCCGTCGACGGACTCGAAATCGACGCCGGTCGGGGACACGCCGCACGCCGCGACCATGCGATTGACGGCGCGGGCCTTGCCGTGCGGGATCGCGACCCCGTTCCCGATGCCGGTCGTCTGCCCCTCCTCGCGGTGCATCACGCGCAGGAGGATCTCGCCGTGGCTTTCGATCCCGTGGGCGGCCTCGAGCACCTCCACCAGCTCGGCGATCACCTCGCGCTTGGTGCTCGCGCGGAGCCGGGTGGTGACCGCCTGGGGATTGAGCAGTTCGGTGAGGCGCATGGGACCGTCCCGGGTATGCCCTGCGGTGAGGGGGTGGCCAAGACTCGCAACCTAGAGAGCGCATCGCCCAGCGTCAAGCGTCAATCCCCCTGCCCGGCAAGCAACTACATGGTTGGAGACGAGCCGGCAGACGCGGCTTGGTGGGGTGGCGGAACGTGCGGTCGAAGCCGCGTTGGTGCGCGCGTCGGAATCGCGCGGGAGCCCGGAATATCGCGTCACACCGGGCGGGGTCGCGGGGTAGTATTCACGAGCCGTCCGGGCACGGCTCCCCTGGACCGGGTGCGCCCTCGTGGAGACCTCACCCCATGCCGCCTCTCTCGTCACCGCCGGCCGCCGGCGCATCGCCCCGCCGACCCGCCGCGCGCGGTGCGGCGCTCGCACTCGCCGCCGTCGTGCTCGTCGCGACACCGCACGCCCGCGCCGGTGAGCCGGGGGTCCACTCCGAGTTCCTGAACGGTGCCGTGAGGGTCGTGCTCGAAGGCAGCTACCCCGGCGCGCGCTACACCGTCGAGCGCGCCGACGGCCCCGGCGGCTCGTTTCGCGTGCTCGGCGAGCGCGACGCGCTCTGCACCGGGGACTGCTACGTGATGGACTTCGACGCGCTCGTCGGGGCGACCTACTGGTATCGCTTCGAGCTGAGTACCGCCGACGGCTCGCAGCTCACGTTCGGCCCCTACGCCGTCGCCATCGGTGGCACACCGGCGGTCGGCTTGAGCGCGAGCCCGTCGCCCAACCCGCTCCGCGACCGCGGCAGTATCCGGGTCACGGCCGCGATCCCGGCCGGCGAGCGCGCGGCGAGCGCCGCCAGGGCCACCGGGTTACCGGGCGAGGTCACGCTCGTCGACATGGGCGGCCGAGTGCTGCGCACGCTCTGGCGCGGGACGCTCGACCGGCTCACGTTCGACGTGCCGTTCACGGCCCGCGACGCGCGCGGGCAGGCGCTGGCTCCCGGGCTCTACTTCGTGGTGCTGCGCGCGGGCACGCACCGCTCGATCACGCGCGTCGCGGTCATTCGGTGAGCGCCCGGCCGGGCGGATCGCCCGGCCGAGTCCGCCCCGCGGGCGCCCCGACCCGGTGAATTCCGGCGAATTCGCTGGGTCCTGTGCTACACTTTTCGACAGTCCTATTGTCGTACTCGCGTCTTGCTCGACTTACCCGTGAGGCCCCCCAGTGTCTCAGGGCGATAGGCGTTTGGCTGGGCAGCCGGCAGGGAGGCGGGTGCGCCCGTGAAGCAGCAACAGATCGGTTTTCGTGACCTCCTGGAGCGGCTCCTCCCCATCGAGGAACTGCCCTCGGTCGACCGTTTGCGCGTGCGTCGCGCCCTCCACTCCGGCATCGCGGTCGAGGTGGAGCGCGCCGCGATGCGCGCCATTGACCTGCTCGAGCAGCAGGGCGCGATCCGCAGGCTCCCCACCGAGGTCATGGCGGGCGCCCCGATGGTGCGCTACCAGCGGCGCGACCAGCACGACGTCATCACGCTCCAGCTGCCCGGGCCGCGCGTGCGCGACGGCGTCACGCTCATTGCCAAGAGCGCGCTGCCCATGCAGGCGCCGGCGCGGCTCGACCAGGTGCGCCGCCTCGTCCGGCTCGACGACCCGCTCACGTTCTCGGATCCGCGCACGGGGACGACTCGCGCCGGGCTGCGCGAGCAGCTCGACCAGGCCGGGCGCGAGCTCCTGGGCTCGGAGTCGGTGCGCTACTTCGCACGTGGCGACGACGATCCCGGCTCCCCCGAGGGCGCGCCGCTCGACGCGTCGCTCGCCGCCGATGCCCTGAAGCACCACGGCGTGCTGTTCTACTGCCCGGACACCGAGCGGTCGAGCTCGCTGGCGCAGCCCGCGCGCGCCGCCGGCACGCGCGCGGTCGTGGTGGTGGCGGTGACGGGCAGCGACGGCGAGCCGCTCGGTCTCCTCGAGGTGCACCATCGCGAGCCCGACCCCTATCGGCCCGCGGACCTGGCGCTCGTGGCGCTGCTCGCCGAGTTCGCGGGCGGCGTGCTCGAGCGTGCGACGCGGATCGAGAAGCTGGTGTTCGTGGACCCGCTCACGACCGCGTACAACCGGTCGTACTACGACCTCCAGATCCGGAACGAGATCGCACGCGCCCAGCGCGAGCAGAGCTCGCTCGCGCTCCTCATCGGCGACATCGACGACTTCAAGTCGTTCAACACGTCGTTCGGCTACGAGGCCGGCAACCAGGTCCTCGTGCAGGTGGCGGCGGCGCTGCGCGCCGGGGTGCGACCGTTCGATACCGTGGCGCGCTGGGGCGGCGAGGAGTTCGCGGTGCTGCTCACGCCGCCCGTCATCGAGGACGACGTCATCGCGATCTCCGAGCGCCTGCGCACCGCGGTCGAGCACACGGCGATCCGGCTCGAGGGCCTGGACGGCCGCGCGCACCGCGTGAACGTCACGGTGAGCGCGGGCGTGGCGATGTTCCCGGATCACGCCGACAATCCCCAGGACCTGTGGCGGCTCGCGAACCAGGCGCTGCTGCTCGCGAAGCGTCCGCCCAAGAACCAGGTCGTGTTCTACCGGCCGCAGGGCGAGCGCGGGTTCGGAACGAAGTAGCGTCCGGGCCACGACCCGATCCGGGGTCCCGCGAAGAAGCGCCCGCGATCGGCCCCCCGGACCGGCGGCCCGGCGGCCCGCGGGATCAGCAACAATCGTCGGCGCACAACCCTACGTGTTCGGCAGCTCCTTGAAGAGCATCTTCGCGAGCGAGGCGAGCTGGGGCTCGCGGCCGAGCCGGTCGAGGTCCTCGCGCAGGCGGAAGCGCAGCGCGGTGTCCGTCTGATCGGCATCCAGCGTGTTGTACACGCGGACCACGATCGCGCGGACCTCGGGCTTCATGCGCACCGAGATATCCTTCATCTGGAACACGATCCGCCCCATCTTGCTCGAAGTATCGAGATGCTTCTTGCTCATGCGTGCGCCTTCTCGGGCGTGCGGGCCGGCCTGGCCGCGCGGAATTCGTACTGGCCGTTCTTGTACGTCACTTCCACGGTGTCTCCTGCCTTGAACGCGCCCTCGAGCAGCTTCATGGCGAGCGGGTTCTGGATGCGGCGCTGGAGCGTCCGCTTGAGCGGGCGGGCGCCGAAGTGCGGATCGTAGCCCTCGTCCGCGAGCGCGTCGCGCGCGGCGTCGCTCAACGTGAGCACGATGCCCCGCTCGTGGAGCAGCTTTCTCAACGATTCCGCGTGCAGCTCCACGATGTGGCGAATCTGTTCGCGGGTCAGCTGCTGGAACACCACCGTCTCGTCGAGGCGGTTCAGGAACTCGGGCCGGAAGTGCTGGCGGAGCGCGCGCTGCACCAGCGCCTCCATCTCGGCCCGGTCGCGCTCGCCGAACTCGAGGATCGCATCCGAGCCCAGGTTGCTCGTCATGATGATGATCGTGTTCTTGAAGTCCACGGTGCGGCCCTGGCCATCGGTGAGGCGGCCGTCGTCCAGGAGCTGGAGCAGCACGTTCAGGACCTCGGGATGCGCCTTTTCGATCTCGTCCAGGAGCACCACGGCGTAGGGGCGGCGGCGGACGGCCTCGGTGAGCGCGCCGCCCTCCTCGTAGCCGACGTAGCCCGGGGGCGCCCCGATCATGCGCGCGACCGTGTGCTTCTCCTGGTACTCGCTCATGTCGAGCCGGATCATGGCGTGCTCGTCGTCGAACAGGAACTCGGCCAGCGCCCGAGCCAGCTCGGTCTTCCCCACGCCCGTGGGCCCGAGGAAGAGGAACGAGCCCATGGGCCGCCGCGCATCCTGGAGCCCGGCGCGCGCGCGGCGCACCGCCTCGGAGACGACGCGCACGGCCTCGTCCTGGCCCACGACGCGCGCGTGCAGGCGTTCCTCCATGTGGACGAGCTTCTGCACTTCGCCCTCGAGCAGCCGCGAGACGGGGATGCCGGTCCACTTGGCGACCACCTCGGCGACGTCCTCCTCGTCGACTTCCTCCTTGAGCATGCGCTGCTTCTGCTGCACGACCGCCAGCCGCGCCGTCTCCTGGTCGAGCTGGCGCTGGAGCAGCAACAGGTCGTTGTTGCGGATGCGCGCGACGGTCTCCAGGTCGCCCTGCCGCTCGGCGCGCGCCTCGTCGATCTTGAGCCGCTCGCGCTGCGCCTTGAGCTCGCGGATCCGCGTGACCGAGGCCTTCTCCTTCTCCCAGTGCCCCTTCAATGCCGCGAGCTCGTCGTGCATGCGCTTCAAGTCGGCGTCGAGCCGGGTGAGGCGCTCGCGCGAGCCGCCGTCCGTCTCCTTGGCGAGCCCGATCCGCTCGATCTCCAGCTGCCGCACGCGACGCGAGATCTCGTCCAGCTCGACCGGCATGGAATCGATCTCCATGCGCAGGCGGGACGCGGCCTCGTCGATCAGGTCGATCGCCTTGTCCGGCAGGTGGCGGTCGGCGATGTAGCGGTCCGACAGCATCGCCGCGGCCACGAGCGCCGAGTCCTTGATGCGGATGCCGTGGTGCACCTCGTAGCGCTCCTTCAACCCGCGCAGGATCGCGATCGTGTCCTCGACGCTCGGCTCGCCCACGAACACGGGCTGGAAGCGGCGCTCGAGCGCGGCATCCTTCTCGATGTGCTTCCGATACTCGTCGAGCGTGGTGGCGCCCACGCAGTGGAGCTCGCCGCGCGCGAGCGCGGGCTTCAACAGGTTGCTCGCGTCCATGGCGCCCTCGGCGCCGCCGGCGCCGACCAGCGTGTGGAGCTCGTCGATGAACAGGACGACGCGATTGTCCGCGTTCGTGACCTCCTTCAGCACAGCCTTCAACCGGTCCTCGAACTCGCCCCGGAACTTGGCGCCGGCGATAAGCGAGCCGAGATCGAGCGCGATGACGCGCTGTTCCTTCAAGCTTTCGGGAACGTCGCCGCTCACGATCCGCTGGGCGAGGCCCTCGGCGATCGCGGTCTTGCCCACGCCCGGCTCGCCGATCAGCACCGGGTTGTTCTTGGTGCGCCGCGCGAGCACCTGGACGACGCGCCGGATCTCGTCGTCGCGGCCGATCACCGGGTCGAGCTTGCCGGCGCGCCCCGCCGCGGTGAGGTCACGACCGTACTTGCTAAGCGCCTGGTACTTGTCCTCCGGGCTGTCGTCGGTCACGCGCTGGCCGCCGCGGACGGTGGCGAGCGCCTTGAGCAACGCCTCGAGCGTCACGCCCGCGCCCGCGAGCGCGCGCTGGGCGGCGTTCGCGTGCGCCGGGTCGGCGAGCGAAACGAGCAGGTGCTCGACGCTCACGAACTCGTCCTTCAGCCGCTCGGCGTGGGCCTCGGCGCGCTCGAGGACGCCCCGCAGATCCTGTCCCAGGTACGCCGTGCCGCCCTGCACGCGCGGCAGGCTCGCGAGCGCCGACTCGCTCGCCCGCGCGAGCGCCGCGGCATCGACGCCGAGCTTCTGCAGCACCGCGGCGATGGTGCCGCCGCGTTCGTCGAGCAGCGCGGCGAGCAGGTGCTCGGGGCGGAGCTCCTGGTGCGAGCGGTCGCGCGCGATCCGTTGCGCCCGCTCGAGCGCTTCGCGGGACTTGACGGTATAGCGTTCCAGATCCATTTCGCATCACCTCCGCGACTCTCGGATGCGAAAGGTAGCACAGGGATTCCGGCGGGGGCGGCTCGCTCGCGGCCGGGCTCGCCCGAGGGACGCGATGCGGGGCGACCTTAGGCTACCCCGGGTCCGGAGCCGGCGAAGGCACGGCGTGCCCGCCGCCGGCAGGACTCAAGCCGCGCGGTCGATCCAGGGCAGGAGCACGGGCAGCAGACGGCGCGCGAGCTCGGGGTATTCCATCGCGAACCACACCGCCTTCCGGAGCGCGCTCCACTCGAGCTCGCCCTGCTCGATGCGGCGGGCGAGATCCACGAGGCGGGCCCGCACCTCGGGCTGGCGCTCGGCGGGGATCGCCATGCGCGTCATGTCGTTCACCATCGAGCCCACCGCGATCGCGTCCGGGTCCTCGAAGCCGGGATCGTCGAAGCCCCGTTGCACGCGCCGGCCGGTCGCGCCCAGCACGGGCGACGATCGCATGAAGTCCTCGGTCGCGCGCGCGAACGACTCGGGATCGACCTTGGCGGGCGCTACGTCCCCCTCCTCGAACTCCGCCTCCGGCTCATCCGCAGCGGGGGGCGGGACGCGGCCGGGGGGCGCGGGGAGCGGCACGATCTTCGGTCCGGGTCCGCGGGCCGCCGCTCGCTTCCCGTGCGGTTCGGACGTCGCGGGCTCGGCGCCAGCCGGACCGCTCGGGCGCTCGGGCG
>DATDEX010000182.1:0-2544 GCA_036522895.1 Candidatus Eiseniibacteriota bacterium
GCGGCCAGGCACGCGTTGAGAATGGTTTCTAGGGGTGCCGCCTAACACGCGCGTGAAGCTGGCGGCGCCGTTCTTCAATGGAGGTCATCTGTTTGTGAACGTTCGAGCGTCGCGCCGCAGCTTACGCGCATTTCGTTAGGCGGCACGTATGATGGCCGCGCATCTGTTGCGATTTCTCTTTGTGACTCTTCAACAGTCGCAGCCTGTTCAGCTCCTCTTTGTCTCGGACTTCTATGCGCACCAGGTTAGTGCCGCGCGCACGGGTCAGACGTGGTTCGGGCTCTTCCATCAGGGCGCCGGCTGGGAGATCGCGCCAACAACGATTCGTGTCGACTCTATTAGTTCAGGCTGCATGCAGAATGGGCGTCGGATCGCGGTCGATCGCGCTGGGCATCCCCTGTTCCTCGTGCGAGGCGTGCCGCAACTCCACCGAGGTCCGGTCGCGGCGGTCGCGCCGTTTAGTCCGGGACTCAGGCCGTCGTCACCTCTGGAGTTTCAATTTGAGAATGCCCCGTTTCAACTGGCCGCCGCCGGTGGCGACACAAGCTATACGTTGCGAGTCGTCCGGGTCGCCGATGGACGCTCGCAGGAACTTGTGAGCTATCATGGGCACGCTCAAATGGCCTGGCCGGCCAAAGTGCTGTGGGTCGGGGACCTGGACGGAGATGGCCAGCCCGACTTCTTCGTCGATGTTGCTCTCTTCGAGATTCCGCCGGCAGATTGGGTTCTGTTTCTCTCACGTGCCGCGCGACCGGGTGAATTGGTGGGGAAAGTGGCAGAATTCAGGGGCGAGGTGTGCTAACGAATGCTCCGCTCAACGTGCCGCCTAACACGCGCTTGAAGCTGGCGGCGCCGTCTTACCGGGGAGGCCATCTGTTTGTGAAACCGTACACAAAGCGCCGCAGCTTAAGCGCAATCCGTTATGCTGCCCGATTAGTTACGGCATGTAACCAACAATGGGGAAGCCCGCTCCTTTGGCTAGGTCCACAGCCCGGACCACGTCACGATATGGGCGCCGGGGTGCGGCACGAACGAAGATCAGATCCCGCTTGCCGCCTTCCGCGAGTTCGTGCAGTCGTGTGGGCAGCGTCTTGATCGCCGTCACCGTCCCATTGATCGCGTAGGATCCGTCCTCTCGCAGCTCCAAGACGACTTGTGGTGTTGCACGACCAGGCTGCGATTTGTCCGCCGGTGGCGGCACGTTCAGGGGCAGCAAAGAGCGGAACTGAACGGAGATCATGAAGACGACGAGAAGCACGAGGAGGACGTCAATCATCGGTGTCACGTTGATATCGGACGTGAGGGCCATGCGCCGCTCGAAGACGGGGTTCCTTGGAGATACCGCCGCCACGTGGCTGGCCGCTGACGTGACAATGTCGATTTCATGAACAACCGGTGTGACGTTCGGACGTGCGCGCCCGGGCCGCGGTTTACCGCACCGGTACGGTGCGGTAGAATTGCGTTCGTGAACCTTTCAGCTCGCCGCCGCAGGGTACGCGCAATCCGTTAGGCCACCCCCAACCTCCTCTCACGGGCCGAGCAACGCATGAGATGGACTCTCGGTGAACGCCTTCGGCTGAGCCTGGCTCGTTAGCGTGGTGCGGAAATCTTGTATCGCGCGCTGCGGGTTAGGCGCCCATAGTACGGAGCGACGCCAATGAAGAGCGTTGTTGAACTCGAGATTGCTGCGCCCCAAGCACGGGTCGCGACGCTGCTTGCCGATCCGCAACACGCGCCGCGGTGGATGAACGACGTCGCAAGGTACGAGTCGCTGGAGGGGACACCGGGGCTGCCAGGGTCTCGGTATCGTCTGGTGCCGAAGAAGGGTTCGAGAACCTTCGTCGCGACCGTCCTTACGCGCGACCTTCCGACAGCCGCGAGCGTCCGACTCGAGGCCGCAAACGTGACCGTCGTGGTGAAAGACACGTTCATCGCCCTATCTCCGACTGCAACTCGGTTGAAATCGGAGGAGGATTTCCACTTCAGAGGCCTGTTGGGGCGACTCATCGGCTTCCTGGCGCAACGCGCCATTCGCAGGGCGCATCGCCGGCACATGCTGGCGTTCAAGCGCTTCGCGGAAACCCCGCTAGAATAACCGCCGAAATCCACGTCTCTGTTACTGCGCCGAACTTTCGCCCCGGGCGACGAGAAGCTCGTCCAGCTGATCGAACGTCTCGCCCATCGCATCGGATGCGCCACCGGCCGCGTCGAGCGCTTCCTTTGACGGATACTTCTCGCGCAGGACCACCAGCGTCTTGCCGCCCTTTTCCTCGAAGGTCACCGTCGTGACTGACCCGCCCCCGCCCCCGCCACCTTCCTCATTGGTCCACGCGAGGCGCGAATAGGGCTGCACTTCGACGTACGTGCCGAAAAACGCGACCGGCTCGGCGCCACCGACGTCGAAGACCAGTCGGTACTTGCCTCCGACTCGGGGGTCCGTCTCGCAGGACAGCAGCTTCATTCCCATCGACTTGGGCACCCACCACCGCTTGAGCAGCTCGGCCTTGGTAAATGCCTCGAACACGATGCGCGCCGGGCCGTTGA
>DATDEX010000183.1:0-3975 GCA_036522895.1 Candidatus Eiseniibacteriota bacterium
CCGCCGCTCATGCCGATCCGCGTCGTCGTGCGCGGGGCGGGGCCGCGCGAGCAGCGCTTTGGGTTCGAATCGATCGACGATCGGAGCCTCCTTCCACAGCTCCTCACCGCCGCGGTCTTGAACAGCCTCCTCGAATCCGGCGGCTCCGGGCTCATGCAGACGATCCGCTGGTCGTTGACCCTCTGGCAGGGCGGCCGGAGCCTGCGCCTGGCCGACGTCGCCGCCGGCGAGTCCCCCGTGGCCGAGGTCGCCGCGACGGTCGGCGCGCCGGTGCGCTATCTCACGAGCAATCCCTACCGCCGCTTTCGTGCGGACAGCATCGTGGTCGAGCTCGAGACGCAGCCCGGCCGGGCGCAGCTCATGCTCCGCTCGGCCGCACTCGTGGCGACGAGCGTGCGCCCGGGCGGGGTCGCGCACGTGCGCGCCCAGCTCGAGCGCTGGCGCGGGGCGCGGCAGACCGTGTCGCTCGACGTGCCCGTGCCCGAGGAGCTCCCGGACGGGCGCTATCTCCTGGAGCTGGGCGGCGGGGCCGAGGTCGACCACTTCATGGCGAGCCGGCTGCCCGCTCGCTTCCGCGCCGTCTCGCTCGAGGACGCCTGGGAGCGGCTCGGGGCGTCGCGTCGCTCCGACGCGCTCTACGCCGGCATCTGGGCGCGCGCGCCCGAGGTGACCGCGGACGGGGACGACCTGCCCGAGCTTCCGACCTCGGCGCTCGCGCTGCTCGCCTCTCCGCGCCAGGCCGGCGATCGCATGCGCCGCGGCGACTGGGCGCTCGTGCAGGAATCGAAGCAACCGACCGACGGCGTGCTGCGCGGCGAGCTCCTGCTGGAGCTGGTCGTGGATCACCAGGCGCCCTGAGCCGTGAATCGTGCCCGCGCGGAAGCGCGGGCCATGAGGGGGAGCGGATGAGGCGCATGGGGGGATCGGCATTCCGGGCGTGGGCGTGCCCGCTGGCGTTCGTGCTCGGCTCGGCCGCCGGCGGCGGCGGCGCGCGCGCCGCCGACACTCAGTGGTGGACGAGCAACTCGCCCGCCGATTACGCGCGCGCCGAGGCGCGCGGCGTGGTCGTGGATCCCGACGGCGTCCTGCGCGCGGGACCCAGGACGGAATCGTTCGCCACCGACTCGTTGGGGCTCGCCTGGTGCGCGGTGCTCCTGAAGGACGGCTCGCTCGCCGTGGGCGGTGACCGCGGCCGCGTCATGCGCTGGAGCGAGAAGTCGGGCTGGAAGGTGTGGGCGCGGCTCGGCGGCGGACAGGTCCTGGCGCTCGCAGCCGATGGCGACGGCGCGGTGGCCGGCACCGGCCCCGGGGGCGTCGTCTACAAGCTCGCCGCGGCGGGCGATACGACGCGGCTCGCCACGACCGGTGAGCGCTACGTGTGGGGCCTCGCGAGCGCCGGCCGGGGCGCGTGGATCGCCGCCACCGGCACGCGCGGTCGGCTGCTCAAGCTCGCCGGCGGCAAGACGAGCGTGATGCTCGATACCGAGGAGAGCAACCTCGTCTCGCTCGTCCCCGACGGGCGAGACGGCGTGCTCGCGGGCGGCGACTCGCGCGGGCGGATCTACCACGTGCGCGCGGACGGCACCGCGCGCACGCTGTTCGATGCCGCGGAAGACGAGATCCGCGCCCTGGCGCTCTCGCCCGACGGGACGATCTGGGCGGCGGGCCTGAGCGCCTCCGCGACGACCGAGGACGCCGGAGGCGCGGGCGAGGAGGGCCCGCAGCCGGTGAAGGCTCCGCTCACCGGCGGCCGCGCCGTGCTCTACCGGGTCACGCCCGAGGGCGACGCCACCCCGTGGTGGACGTCGCCGCAGCCGCTCGTCTTCGCGCTCGCGTTCGCGAACGGCGCGCTGCGGGCCGGCACGGGAAATCGCGCCGGCGTCTACGCGGTCCAGCGCGCGAACGGCGCGGCGCTCGAGCTCGCCCCGTCGCAGGGCCAGATCACCGCACTCGTTCCGGGTCCCGGCGGCGTGCTCTACGCGGTGAGCTCGAACCCCGTCGCGGTGTGGCGGATCGGGCCGGGCGCCGCCGAAGGGGGAGAGCTGCTCTCGAGCGTCCAGGACGCGCACCGCTTCGCCCGCTTCGGGCGCGTACGCGCGAGCGGCACCGGCAGCACCGTGTTCAGCACGCGAACCGGCAACAGCGACGCGCCGGACACCACGTGGAGCCGCTGGCAGGCCGTCGGCGCGGACGGCGCGATCGCCTCGCCGCCGGCCCGCTTCCTCCAGTGGAAGGTGCGCATGGGCTCCGCCACCGCGCGCGTGGACGAGGTGACCGTGTCCTGGCGGGAGACGAACCAGCCGCCGCACATCGAGGATCTTTCGGTCGCGCCGCAGGGGCAGGGCTTTCGCGAGGGCGAGATGAGCGCGCGGACCGAGACCATCACCCAGACGCTCGCGGGCGGCCAGAAGGTCGAGTATTCGGCCACGATCGGCGGGGCGCGGCCCGTGCGCGAGCTGCCGCTCTGGGCGCGCGGCATGCGCACGCTGTCGTGGCGCGGCGTGGACCCGAACGGGGATCCGCTCCGCTACAAGGTGGCCGTGCGCGTGGAGCCCGACGGCGACTGGATCGAGATCGGGAAGGACCTCGAGGTCTCGATGCTCACGTGGAACACGAACACGCTCGCGGATGGCCGCTACCGCGTGAAGGTGACCGCGAGCGACGTGGAGGGGAACGCCGTCGGCGAGGCGCTCACCGGCGAAGCGGTGAGCGAGCCGTTCGGGATCGACAACACGCCGCCCCAGGTGACGGCGCTCGAGGCGAAGGCGGAGGCCGCCGGCGTGGCGGTGTCCGGCGCGGCGAGCGACGGCGAGGGCTGGCTCCAGCGCCTGGATCTCTCGACCGACGACGGCCCCTGGCACTCGCTCGCGCCCGACGGCGGGCTCTCGGATGCCCCCCGGCTCGCGTTCCACGCCACGCTCAAGGACCTCGCCCCGGGGCCGCATCTCGTCTCCGTGCGCGCGGTGGACGCGGCGGGCAACGCCGCGACCCGCGCCGTTCGGGTGACGGTCGCCGGCGGCAGGGCCCCCGCGTCGCGTTGACGGACGAGCGGTGAGCGCCCCGCGGGCCCCGCGGGCGGGGGCGGTGGCGTTCGAGCCCGTGGCGCTCGCGCTGCTCCTCGTCTTCGTCGCGACGCTCCTCGGGCGGCTCGCCGACTGGCGGGCGGAGCTCGCGCGCTTCCAGCTCCTGATGCTCGTGGCGTTCGCGGGCTACGCGCTGGCGCTCGCGCGCCGCCGGGGATGGCGCGCGCTCCCGCGCGGCGGCGCGTTCGTCGTGCTCGTCGCGCTGGCGATGCGCGCGGCCGTGATCCCCACGGTGCCGGCGCTCTCGGACGACATCTACCGCTACGCCTGGGAGGGACGGGTGCTCGCGGGGGGCGGGAACCCGTACGCGCACGCGCCCGACGATCCGGCGCTCGCGCGCTTTCGTGAGGCCCGGGTGCAGCCGCGCGTCAACCACCCCGAGCTCTCCGCCATTTATCCGCCGCTCGCGGAGGTCGGGTTCGCGGTCGTGGCGCGCGCGTGGTTCTCGCTCGTGGCGTTCAAGCTCTGGGTCGTGCTCCACGATCTAATCCTCTGCGCGCTGCTCGCGGGCTGGTGCGCCCGGCGCGGGGGCTCGGCGTGGGACGCGATCGTCTACGCGTGGAACCCGCTCGTCGTGGCGGAGTACGCGGGGAGCGGGCACCACGATCCGACCGGCATCGTCTGGCTCGTCGCGGCGCTGGCATGGGCGGAGCGCCGGCCCGTCGCCTCGGCGCTCGCGGCGATCGCCGCGGTGATGGTGAAACTCGTGGCGCTCCCGGCGCTGCCGTTCGTGGCCCGTGCCTGGCCCGTGCGCGTGCGCTGGGCCGCGGGACTGGCGCTTGCCGGCGCGCTCGCGGGCTACCTGGCCCTCGCGCTCGGGGCCCGCTCGGGGCTCGCGGCGTTCGCGGGCCACTGGCGGCACAACGAGTCGCTGTTCGCGCTGCTCGCGGCC
>DATDEX010000184.1:0-2612 GCA_036522895.1 Candidatus Eiseniibacteriota bacterium
TTTGCCACCGTCCGCGAAGCGTGCCGGCGCCTGGCGGGCTCCAAGGTCGTGGTCACCGGCCACGAGATGACCTGGGACATGGTGCCGTACGACGTGCAGCTGATCGGCGGCATCGTGTTGCACCAGGGTAAGGTCGCCGAAATGGCGACGGGCGAAGGCAAGACGCTCGTCGCCACGCTGCCGCTGTACTTGAATGCGCTGCCCGGCAAAGGCGCGCATCTCGTGACCGTGAACTCGTATCTCGCACGGCGCGACTCGCAGTGGATGGGGCACGTCTTCAAGTACCTCGGCCTCACGGTGGGCTGTCTGGACGACACCGAGCCGGGAACGACCGATCGCCGCGCAGCGTACTTGGCGGACATCACGTACGGGACGAACAACGAGTTCGGCTTCGACTACCTGCGCGACAACATGGCCGTGCGCCCCGAGTACCGGGTGCAGCGCGGGTTCGCCTACGCGATCGTGGACGAGGTCGACTCGGTCCTGATCGACGAGGCGCGCACGCCCCTCATCATCTCCGGGCCGGTGGAGGAGCGCGGCGACGACCTGTTCGACGACGTGAAGCCGCTGGTCGAGCGCGTGGTCCGCGCGCAGCTCCAGTGGGCGACCGCGGCGCTCGCCGAGGCGGAAAAGCTGCTCGCCGATCCCAAGCAGGAGTGGGAGGCCGGCTTGAAGCTACTGCAGATCCAGCGCGCCGCGCCCAAGCACAAGCGCTTCATCAAGCTCCTCTCCGACCAGCCCGCCCTCAAGAAGCTCATCAACCGGGTCGAGCTCGAGTACCTGCGCGACAAGCGCCTGCACGAGCTCGACGAAGAGCTCTACTTCACGATCGACGAGAAGTCGCGAAACGTCGACCTGCTCGAGGCGGGCCGGCAGCTCATGACGCCGAACGAGCCCGAGAAGTTCACGGTGCCCGACCTGACGGCGCAGCTCTCGGAGCTCGAGGGACGCGAAGACCTGTCCGCGGACGAGCGCATCGCCGAGCGCGACCGCGTCTACCAGGCGTACGGCGTGGCGAACAACCGCATCCACGCGGTGCAGGCGCTGCTCAAGGCGTACTCGCTGTTCGACAAGGACGTCGAGTACGTGGTGCAGGACGGCAAGGTCGTGATCGTGGACGAGTTCACCGGCCGCCTCATGCCGGGCCGCCGCTACTCGGACGGCCTGCACCAGGCGATCGAGGCGAAGGAATCCGTGAAGGTCGAGGGCGAGACCCAGACGCTCGCGACGATCACACTGCAGAACTTCTTCCGCATGTACGCGAAGCTGGCCGGCATGACCGGCACGGCCGAGACCGAGGCGGCGGAGTTCTGGGAGATCTACAAGCTCGACGTCGCGGTCGTTCCCACGAACCAGCCCGTGTGTCGCACGGATCACAACGACGTCGTCTACCGCACGAAGCGCGAGAAGTTCAAGGCCGCGGTGGACGAGATCGCCGATTGCCACAAGCGCGGCCAGCCCGTGCTCGTGGGCACCATCTCGGTCGAGGTGAGCGAGCTGCTCTCCCGCTTCCTCAAGATCCGCGGCGTGCCGCACAACGTGCTGAACGCGAAGTACCACCAGAAGGAAGCCGAGATCGTGGCGAACGCGGGGCAGAAGGGCGCGGTCACGATCGCGACCAACATGGCCGGGCGCGGCACCGACATCAAGCTCGGCGCCGGGGTCGCGGACCTGGGCGGGCTCCACATCCTCGGCACGGAGCGGCACGAGTCGCGCCGGATCGACCGCCAGCTGCGCGGGCGTGCCGGCCGCCAGGGCGACCCGGGCTCGTCGCGTTTCTTCCTCTCGCTCGAGGACGACCTCATGCGGCTGTTCGGCGCCGAGCGCATCTCGATGCTCATGGAGAAGATGGGCGTGGAGGAGGGCGAGGTCATCGAGCACGGCATGGTGACCTCGGCGATCGGCAAGGCCCAGAAGCGCGTCGAGGCGCACAACTTCGACATCCGCAAGCACCTGCTCGAGTACGACAACGTGATGAACAAGCAGCGCGAGGAGGTCTACCGCCAGCGGAACGAGGCCCTGCTCTCGGAGGACATCAGCGCCCGCGTGCTCGAGGACCTGCGCGATGCGGCCGGCGAGCGCGTCGATCGCTTCGTCGAGGACAAGCTGCACCGCGCCGAGTGGAACCTGCGCGGTCTCGCGGACGAGCTCGCCTACCTGTGCATGACCCCGGTCACGCCGGCGGAGGTCGAGGGCGAGACGCGCGAGGTGGTCGTGGAGCGGGCGACGACGCTGGCCGAGAAGGCCTATCGCGCCCGCGAGGCGCTGTTCGGGGCCGAGGTCATGCGCGAGCTCGAGCGTCACCTCTACCTGTTCACGCTCGACGAGCACTGGCGCGACCACCTGCACGAGCTCGACTATCTGAAGGGCGGGATCGGGCTCCAGGCCTACGGCCAGCGCGACCCGCTCACCCAGTACAAGAAGGAGGCGTTCGGCCTCTTCGAAACCATGATGACCGAGGTGCGCGAGGACTTCGTCCAGCGCCTGTTCCGCGTCCAGGTGCAGCCCGCCGCGGCCCGTCAGGTGATCCGCGAGGCTCCGCGCCAGCCGCGCCAGATCGTGGCGCAGCACGCCGAGGCCCAGGCATTCGGGGCCATGGGCGGCGGCTCCGG
>DATDEX010000185.1:0-5367 GCA_036522895.1 Candidatus Eiseniibacteriota bacterium
GTCGCCGGGGCGCGACGCCGGGCCGGCCCGCCGCGCTCCTACTTCACCTTCGCGAGCTCCGCGGCCGCGCGCTCGAGCGCTTCGGCGATCGGGTGCACCCCGGCCGCCCAGCCCTTGGGGTCGCCGTCCAGCACGGCCTGCCCCAGGCGCGGGAGCGGCACGGGCGCGTAGCCGGTGTTGAGCCCGGGCGCGTAAAGCTCGTGGCGGAACCACGTGCGCCCCGGAAGCCCCGGTCCCAGGAGCGCGCGCTCGGCGCGCATCACCGCCGCGTTGTACCCGCCCGGATCGCCCGCCGCCGCGCCGTGCGCGACGGCCGCATCCGCGACTCGCTCGGCGGCGAGCGAGGCGGCGAGCAGCCGGCGCGCCGCCTCGAGTGCGGGCGTGACCGCCGCGGTGAGCTTGAGCGAGTCGGGCTTCCCCGCGCTCGCGTCCTCGGCGCGGTCCGCGAGCGACTGCAGTTGGTCGAGCGCGAACGTGGCGGTGGCGCTGTAGCGGAGCGGCAGCACCGGCGCCTCGGCGAGACGCAGCATCGTGCGCGACCACAGGTCGACCATCGCGACGTGGCGGTGGTAGCCCGGATCGACCACGCGATCCGTGTATTCGAAGTCGTCGTACATCGAGTGGTACACGCCCCCCAGCCCCTCGAAGCGCAGATCCGCGCTCGGCACCCCGAGATGATCGAGGAACGCGGTGTAGTCCGAGCCCGAGCCGAGCGGCGAGATCGCGAACGCGAACGGGCGCGCGGGCTCGCCGCGCAGCCGCCGGAGCCGGTTCGCGAGCGGCCAGGTCGACTTGCCGTCGTTCCACGCGCGGTCGAGCACGACGTTCCACTCCGAGCGGTTCTGGACCGGATCGCGCACGTCGCGCATCGCCTCGGCGAAGAGCGCCTCCAGCGCGTCGCTGCCGTTCACGCGCAGGTTGTCGCCGGCCACCGCGGCGTCCACGTTCAGGTACGCCACCGCGTCGCGACCGAGCATGGCGTCGTTCGCCTCGGCCCACTCCGTGGAGCCGAGGAGCCCGTACTCCTCGCCGTCCCACGAGCACAGCATGAGCGTGCGGCGCGGCCGCCAGCCCGCCTGCGCCTGCGCGCCGACGACGCGCGCCAGCTCGAGCATGGTGATCGTGCCGCTGTTCGGGTCCTGGGCGCCGTGGGTCCAGGCGTCGCGATGGTTGCCGCCCACGACGACCTGCCCGGAAGCGTCGCGACCCTTGAGCGTGGCGATCACGTCCCAGATCGGACGCACCGCCCAGTCCTGCTCGCTTTCCAGGTGTACGACCGCGGGGCCGGGGCCGACGTGGTAGGTGAGCGGCAGCGCGCCCTGCCAGGTGTCGAGCGGGACGCGCGGGCCCTCGAGGCGCGCCAGGATCTTTTGCGCCTCGGCGTAGGCGATGGGTAGCGACGGGATGCGCGGCACGGTCTTCATGTCCTCGTGCTTCAGGCGCTTGCCGCCGGCTTTCGAGGGCCAGCCCGGCGTGCCCGGGTCGCCCGGGCCCTCGCTCAAGAATTGCACGCTGCCGCGTTGGATGGCGTCCGCGGGCCGGGCCTGGCCGCGCGGGTACGCGTCGCCCTGCGCGTAGCCGTCGTCGGCCGGGTCGCTGTAGATGAGCACGCCCGCCGCGCCCGCGCGCTCGGCATTCCGGACCTTGAGCCCGCGGAAGAGCTTCCCGTAGCGCACGAGCGCGATGCGGTCGTGCACGTCGATGCCGGCGGCGGCGAGCCTGGTGAAGTCCTCCACGTCGCCGTAGTTCGCGTAGACGACCTGCGCGGTCACGTCGCCGCTCGCGGAGTAGCCGTGGAACGCGTCGAACGCGCCGCTCGCGGTGGCGTCCTTGTCCCAGATGACGCCGGTCTCGCGCACCGCGAGCTTCTCCTGCACCGGCTCGACGAGCGTCAGCCGCGAGAGCCTGGGGTAGTTGATCCAGACCGGGATCTCGACGATCTGCGCGTCCCAGCCGTAGGCCGCGAGCCGCTGGCGCACGTAGTCCGCGGTCGCGCGGTCGGCGGGCGTGCCGGCGACGTGCGGCTCCTCGGTGAGGATGCGCAGGTGGCGGCGGAGCGTGTCTGGCCGGATGAGCGCCGCCATGCCGGCTTCGCGTGCGAGCTCGGCCGCTGCCCCGGCCGCATCGAACCCGGTCAACCCCGCCGGCGGTTGCGCGCCGGCCGGACCGGGGACCGCGATCCCGGCCGAGGGCGCGGGCGGCTGCGCGGGCGAGCGCGCGACGAGGGCGGAGAGACCGGCGAGCACGAGCAGCGTCGGGAGCATGCGCTTCATGGGGATCTCCGTGCGGGAGGGAGGGCGGCGGACAAGAGTCGGCGAGCATAGGACAGCCGCGCGCGTGTAGGATAGCGGCATAGCGCGGCCCCGCGCGGCGAGCGGTCGGACGACTCCCCGGGGTGGCCGCTCGGGCCGCCGACCCGGTCGCACGCACCCTACCGAGGAGGCCCGCGATGACCCCGATGACCACCGCACTCAGCCGCATCCTCGCCGTGGACTCCGGCATCGAGCCCGGCTACCGCCACGGGCCCAAGCGCGTCACGCCGGGCGAGCCCGTCGAGACGCACGGCGCGCTGCTCAAGTGGTACGCGCTCCACACCGACGAGCAGCCGGTGCCCGACGAGGTGACGCGCCTCGCCCGCACGCGACTCGCGACGGCGCCGCTCGCGGCCACCGGGCTCGGCTTCGTCGTGCTGCACCGCTGCGGCGAGAGCTTCTACTTCCTCATCGTGTGCACGTGGCGCAACTCGAACGAGATCTGGCAGACGGTGTTCTACAAGGACGTGTCGCTCGCGGCATTCGCGCCGTTCCCGCGCGAGGGCGAGCACAAGCCGATGCTCTGCGTGTGGGAGCTGGTCCCGGTCTGGCACGAGCAGCAGGCGTGGCGGCGCTTCCTCGGCTCCGCCCGCGACGAGCCGGCGGCGCTCGCCTGGCTCGCCGATCGCTACGCGGGGCCGGCCTGACCCGACCTGCCACGGTTGGGCTCGCGTTACTCCATCGGGGCCGCGCCCATGTTCCGCGCCGCCGCGACCGAGACCGCCACGCCGGCCCCGATCACGACGAGCGCGCCCGCGATCTGGTGCGGCTCCGGCACGCGGCGGAACAGCGCCACCTCGAGCACGTACGTGAAGACGACGCCCGCGTAGTTGAACGCCGCGAGCCGTGACGCGGCCTCGCGCGCGTAGGCGCGTGCGACGATCGTCTGCCCGACGCCGCCCGCGAGCGCGCTCGAGGCGAGCGGGAGGATGGCCTCGCGCGGGATCCGCTGGAGGTGCGGGAGCGCGATGAGCAGCAGGGTGCAGCCCGCGGTGAGCGACATGTGGAAGCCGATCGCCTCGCTCGACTCGTGCGACGAGAGCCGGCGGACCCGGAAGATCGCGAGCGCGTAGCTCAATGCGCCCGCGAGCAGGATGAACCCCGTGGGGCCGACGCTCGCGAAGCCGGCGTGGAGCAGCGTCGCCACGCCGGCGAAGCCCGCCACGACCGCGAGCCAGACCACCGTGCCCACGCGCTCGCCGAGCATCGGTCCGGAAAGGAGCGCCACCCAGAGCGGCGCGGTGGAGTAGAGCGTGGTGGCGTCGCCGACGGAGAGCGCGTGCGTCCCGAGCGCGTAGAAAAGCGACAGCGCCCCGCCGGTGCCGAACAGCGATCGCAGCCAGGCGTTCCGCGCGTCGGCCACGCGCAGCGGCACGTGGCGCGCGCGCGCCGAGAGGAACGGCACGAGCGAGCCGCCGAGGAAGCGCACCGCCGCGATCTCCGCCCACGGCAGCGTGCTCGCCGTGGCGGAGAGCCGCGCCGTGACGCGCATGACCGCGTAGCAGGCCTCGGCGGCGAGCAGCCACGCGACGGCGATGCGGAACGAGCGGGCGGGAGCGGGCACGATCGCAGGTTCGCCGCGCGAGGGCGGAGGTGGCAAGGGCGGCGTGCGGCTCGCGGTGCGAGCGGTGCCGGCCGGCCCTAGCGCCCCTGCACGCCCATGCCCACGCCCAGATCCACCCAGTGCACGCGATCGCGGAACAGTTCGGGGTCGAGCCGCTGGAGCTCGTGCATGCGGCTCCGATGGCAGGTCGTCATGAGCACCTGGTGACCCGCGCCGAAGCTCTCGATCAGCGCGCGCATGCCGGCGCGCAGGCGCACATCGTCGCTCGTCGCGAACACGTCGTCGAGCAGCAGCGGGAGCGCCTCGGTCCCGCGCGAGAGGAACTCGCTCACCGCGAGGCGCACGGCGAGGTAGAGCTGGTCGCGCGCGCCGGCCGAGAGCTGTGCGTGCGCCTTGCCGCGCGAGACGAGCGGGCCGCCGTCGAGCTGCACGGAGAAGTCGAGATCCTCGCCGAAGCGCAGCCCCTCCACCCCGGTCCCGAACGAGCCGAGGATCACGGCCACGCGATCGTTCAGGAAGTCGGCCCACTTCCGGTGCGTGTCCATCGCCACGCGCTGGATCGTGTCGCGCGCGATCTCCACCGATTGCTTGAACTTCTGCGCCCGCTCGATGGCGCGGCCCAGCCGCTCCTGCTCGTGGCCCAGGTCGGGACGGCGCTGCGCGTGGCGCCGCCAGACCTCCTCGACCTCGACGCGCACGTCGGCGCGGCGGCGCTGCGTCTCCTCGAGCTTGCTCCGCGTCTGCTTCACCTCGAGCTCGATCTCCGCGGACGAGCGCGCGTTCTCGGGCAGCTCGCCGCCGGCCACGAGCATCTCGATCTGGCGCCGGCGCTGCGCGACCTCGTGCTCGGGGTGGAGCCGTCGGCGCGCGGCGGGGATCAGCTCCTCGACCACCATGCCGTAGCGCACGCGGCCCTCCATGCGCTTCTTCAACTCGTTCACGTGATGGGCCCACCCGCGCGCCGCGTCGTAGGCGACGCCCGCCGCCTGGAGCAGGCGGAGCGCGCGCTCCTTCATGGAGTTCGCGGCGGCTTCGAGCGCGCGCTTTTCCTCCTCCACCCAGCCGAAGCCGCGCTCGAGGTCGGCGAGCCGCTGGCGGGCGTTGAGCGAGCGGCGCGCCTCGTAGGCGACCTTCTCGAGCAGCTCGGGCGTGACCGGCGCCTCGCCCGCGGGCTTCAGGAGCGGCATGACCTGCTCGAGCAGCGCCGCCCGGCGGTCCTCCGCGGCGGCGAGCTGCTCCTGCACGCGCTGGAGCGGCCCCGAGTCCTCGAGGAGCCGGGCGTATTCGCCGAACTGACGCAGGAGATCGACGCTGTCGCGATAGCCCATCATGCGCGCGAGGTCGCCGAGCCCCGACTCGTTCTCGGCGCGGCGGCGGTGGAGCGCGTTGATGCGGCCCTGCGCGTCCGCGAGCTGGCTCATCGCCTCCTCGCGCTCGTCGCGGCGCGAGCGCGCGCTCAACCCCACGAGCACGCCCCCGGCCGCCGCGGCG
>DATDEX010000186.1:0-9465 GCA_036522895.1 Candidatus Eiseniibacteriota bacterium
GTGCGCGCGCCCGCGCTCGTGGGCGGCGCGGCCGCAGTGCTCGTGCTCCCCTACCTGCTCGGCAACCTGCGCGCGTTCGGACACCTGGTGCCGATCAGCGGCGTCCTCAAGTCGTCGTTCCCGCACCCGGGCTGGCACGTCGGGTCGTGGAGCATCCAGGGCCAGGACCTGCTCGTGCTGATCGCCGCGACCGCGACCGGCGCGTTGCTGCTCGTCTCGCGCCTCCTGCCCGAACGCGAGCCCGCGCCGCGGCTCGTGCGCACGCTCTTGCCCGCGCTCACCGCCGGCGCGCTCGCGCACATGCTCTACTCCGCGCTGTTCATGAAGTGGGGCGTGTTCAGCTGGCACTTCGTGCTCATGCGCCTCGTGCTCGCCCTGGCGCTCCCCGCGCTCGCCGCGCGGTTCTTCGCCCCCCGGCCGGGGCTCCGCGAGCGGGCGTGGGCCGGCGGGCTCGTGCTGCTGCTGCTCGTGAGCGCGCTGCCGGTGATCCGGCGCGACTGGCGGAGCGACTCGAACGACACGTGGACGACGCAGGCCTACGAGGCGGCGCGCTGGGTGCGGGCGAACACGCCCGAGAACACGGTGATCGCCATGCGGGACGCCGGAAACTTCGGTTACTTCAGCCGGCGGCACGTGATCAACACGGACGGCATCGTCAACACGTTCGCCTACCAGGATTCGCTCGCGGCCGGGCGATTCGAGGGCTTCCTCCGCTCGCGCGGCGCCACCTACTTCGCGCATCACGCGATCACGAGCCGGCCCGACATCACGGCCGGCACGTACGACTCGTGGACGTTCGAGTCCTACAGCCACCAGTTCGACCGCCCGGGCGGAACGCTCACGCTGCGCCGGGTGGACGAGGTGTACCGCTCGCGGCCGTATCACGAAGAGGGGCGCCTGTGCGTGTTCCTGATCTGGAGGCTGCCCGCGCCGTGATCGAGCTGCGCGCGCCGGCGGCGAGCGGCGCTCGTCCGAGCGGGCGTTACTTCCGCTTGCGCGCCACGATGCGGAACGCGCGCGCCCAGCGGTGGGTGGGGATCGTCCGCAGCACCCGGTTCGCCGTGTACACCCAGTCGTTCACCGCGCCGCCGTAGTGCGGCACCGCGCGCGCTTCGAACCCCCGGCGCTCGAGGCTCGCGGCCAGCTCCTTGGGGTCGAACAACCGCTCCATGACGTAGCCCCACTCCGGATCGCGCGGGAGCTGCCCGTAGCGATACGGGCTCGCGGGCGGGGGGCCGCCCGCCAGATGCGCCGTGACCGCCCGCGTGATCTGCGCGCGGTCCATCCCCGAGGTGACCTCCGCGAGCTCCCGCACGCGCGCCTCGGGAAGCCCGGGGAATCCCTGCCGCAACACGCGCTCGCGCCGGCGGATCATCGGCTCGGGCACGACGTGCTCGCCGAACGGGCCCTCCGGCCCCAGCTCGAGCCGCTGCCAGAGCGCGATCGTGTACGCCCGGATGCGCGGATTGGCGCCGTTGTTGCCGTCCGACACCACGAGCTGTCCACCCGGACGCAGCACGCGCGTGCACTCGTCGAGGAATCCGTCCACGTCGTAGTAGTGCGAGATCGCCTCGATCGAGAGGACCACGTCGGCGATGCCGCTCCGCAACGGCATGTGGCTCGTGTCGCCGCGGACGTGCATCACGCGCCCCGCGAGCTGCGCGAAGTGCGCCGCATTGAGCCGCCCGTGCGAGCGCGCCATGGGCTCGTGGAGCTCGACGGAGTACACGCGCTCGGCGCCCCAGCTCGCGAGCAGGTTCGAGACCATGCCGAAGCCCGAGCCGGCGTCCACGACGACCTTCCCCTGGACGCCTCCGACGAGCTCCACGAGCTGGAGCTTGGCGCGCACCCAGGTGCGGAGCCCGCGATCGTCCAGCAGATCGCCGTTGTAGCCGTGGAACCACGGGTCCACGCCCTCCGGGGTCTGGGTGAGGGCGCGGCGAGCGGACTGGACGAATGCGGCGGGTGCGGGAACACCCGCGGGGACGGTCGGCTCGGGCATGGGGGGACCAGGAATGGGGGGGACCGGTCGAGTAGAGTTCCGGATGCGGCGCGAGTGAACGATCATACACCCCGCGAGCGCCGAGTGAAGGAGACGGGCATGGGTCACGGCCAGTTCGAGAACCGGGCGGACGCGGGCCGGAGGCTCGCCGCGCGGCTCCATGCCACGCCGCTCGTCCGGCCACTCGTGCTGGCGATCCCGCGCGGCGGCGTCGAGGTGGGATTCCCGCTCGCTCGCGCGCTCGGCGCCCAGCTCGACGTGGTGCTGTCCCGTAAGCTGGGCGCTCCCTGGCAGCCGGAGCTGGCACTCGGCGCGGTGTCGGAATCGGGCGAGGTGGAGCTCACGCGCGACCTCGCGGCGCTGGCCGGGGCCGGAACCGAGTACATGCAGGCCGAGCGAGCGCGGCAGCTCGCCGAGATCGGGCGCTGCCGCGAGCTGTTCCGCGGCGGTCGCGCCGCCGCGGACGTCGCCGGGCGCTCGGTGATCCTCACGGACGACGGCATCGCCACGGGCTCGACCATGATCGCGGCGCTCACGACCGTGCGCGCGCGGGGGCCGCGCGAGATCCTCGTCGCGGTCCCGGTGGCGCCGAGGCGCCGGCTCGACGAGGTCCGGCGACGGTGCGACCGGCTCGTCTGCCTGGAGGAGCCGGCGGAGTTCTGGTCGGTCGGGCAGTTCTACCGGGATTTCGACCAGGTCTCGGACGAGCGTGTCGTGCAGCTCCTGAGCGAGCGCGTTCCGGAGCAGGCGTAGTCCGCAGTCGTGGTCCCGGATCCCGCGCGGGTGATCGGGTCAGCAGTCCGGGTCAGCAGCCGGTGTGACGCTCCTCCGCGCCCGGGTGTAGGCTCCACGCGAACGCACGCTCGGCGCCGCACGTCTGCAGTGCGCATCCCCGCGCCGCTTTCCGGAGTTCCGTCCCTGTCTCGCCCCGTCCCCACCCGACACCCCGCGACGCTCACCTATCTCGGCCGGCCCGACACGCCGGCGGAGCTGAACGTGATCGTGCGCGACGCCGGCCAGCGCACGCGGCGGGCGGTGCTCACCTGGCTCGCCGCCTGGGGACTCGGGATCGTCGCGGTGTTCCTGCCGCTCCTTCACTTCGTGCTCGTGCCGGCCCTCGTCCTGGGCGGCCCGATCCTCGCCCTCCATCGCCTGGGCGAGCGGGTGAGCGTGCTCGAGGTGCAGGGCCCCTGCCCCGGCTGTGGCGCGGCGCAGCGCCAGCCGCTCAACGCCGGCGCCCAGCCCCGGCTCGAGTTCCGCTGCGAGGCGTGCGGGCGCGCGATCGGCGTCCAGGTGCCGGCAGAGCTCCTCGCGCGCGGCTGATCCCCCCGGCCTACCGCGGCGGCCGGGCGGAGAACTATCGCGCCGTCGCCTCGGCGAGTACCTGCTCCAGCCGGCCGAGCCCCTGCTCGATCGCCGGGACGGACACCGCGCCCACCGAGAGCCGGAACCAGCCGTCCTCGTGCGGCAGCGCGAACGCCTGGAACGGCACCGCGGCGACGCCGGCCTCCTCGAGCAGGAGCTTCCGCACGTCTTCGTTCGTCGCGAGCTGCCGCCCGCGCACCGTTCCCCCGAGCGCGAAACGTGCGGACAGGTAGAGCGTGCCTTCGGGCTCGACCGCTTCCACGGGCAGGCCGCGCGCGCGCATGCTCATGAGGCCGTCGTGGAGCGCCTCGAGCCTCGCCCGCAGCCGCACCGCCATCTGGCCGCGGAACTCGTGGAACGCCGCGGGATCGGCGATGAACGCGGCGGTCGCCACCTGTTCCGGCTTGGGCGCCCACGCGCCGACGTGCCCGAGGAGATCCGACATGCGCGCCGTCACCGCGGGGTGCGCGAGCGCCCAACCCACCCGCAGCCCGGTCGCCGCGAGCGACTTGGAGATCGCGTCGATGAGCACGGTGTACGGCGCCACCTCCGGCACCAGCGCCGGCGGCGTGACCGGCATGCCGGTGTCGAACGCGGTGGCCCAGTAGACCTGATCGAACATCATGAACAGCGGCCGCGCGCCGGTGCGCTCGCGCCGGCGATTCTCGTCGACGACCTGCTGGCTGATCGCCGCCAGCACCCCCGGCTCGATCCCGGTGCCGGTCGGGTTGAGCGGCGAGCTGAGCGAGAGGAGCCGCGCCCCGGGCAGCACCGCGGCGATCTGCTCCGGCGTGGGATGAAATCGGTGTTCACGGCTCACCTCGAGCGGGATGCTGCGCCCGCCGCACAGGTAGACGTAGTGGTTGTTGTTCCACGACGGCACCGGGAAGACGACGCCGTCGCCCACGTCGACCAGCGTCTTGAACGCCGCATAGATGAGCGGCCGGGCGCCGCCGGCGATGATGACCGACTCGAGCGGGTACTCGAGCTGCATCTCGCGCTCGTAGAAGCCCACGACCGCCTTTCGGAGCTCGAGGATCCCGTTGGACGGCGGATAGTTCGAGTGCCCGGCGTCGAGCGCCGCCTTGACGCCCTCGGCGAGCTTCTTCGGGAGTGGGAACTCGCGCGGGTCGAAGTCGCCCACGGTGAGGTTCAGCACCTCGCGGCCGGAGGCAACGACCGCGCGCACCTCGCCCGAGATGCGCAGCACCTCGGAGCCGACCATGCCCTGGGCGAGCCGCGAGAGCGACCGGGCGGTGATGGGTGCGGACTGGAGGCCGAGCTCCGAAGGCGTGCGCAAGGGGGACCTCGGGGAGGGGGTGAGCGGGCCGCACCCGAACGCGGTCGAGTGACGGCTGCGGCGGGAGCGGCGTAGTAGGCGGCGCCAGTCTAATCCAAGCGCGGGGAGCGGCGCCCGCCCGCGGCGGCGCGTCGCTACCGGTACACCACCCAGCGCAGGTGCCACGCCTGCCCGCCCGCCGTGAGCGTGGCGAAGAAAACGCCGCTCGCGACGCGCCCGCCCCGCTCGTCGCGCTGATCCCAGCGCAACGCGTGCGTGCCCGCCGCCATCACGCCCGCGTCGATGTCGCGGACCCGCCGCCCGTGGAGATCGAGCACGCGGAGCCGCACGGCGGCCGGCGCCTCGAGCGTGAAGCGGAGCTCCTGCTGCCCGACGAGGAGCGGGGGCGTCTCGAGCACCGGGCGCTGCGGGGGCGGCGGCGCCGGATCGACCGGATGCGGCACCACGACCACCGGCGGGGCGGGCTCCAGCGGATCGTCCCCCCACGCGAGACGCGCGTCGGCCACGTCGTGACGGTCGCGGATCGCGGTGGCGAGCGACCAGAAGATGATGCTCATGTTCGCGACCGACGTGTCCGCGATCGTCCACGGGTATTCCGGGTCGTCGGGCGGCGGCCAGTAGCCGTAGAGATCGGGGAACGTGCCGCGCCGCTCGAGCGTGCGCATGAAGTTGAAGACGGGCGCGAACTTCTCCGAGTGCAGGTGATCGAAGAGCAGGAGCTGGTAGCCGGGCTCCACCGTCCAGCCGCGCGTGTCGTAGTCGTAGCCGCAGCCGGTGGCGCGGCTGTAATAGGCCTGCACGCAACCCGGGTAATCCGGGCAGGCCTCCTCGTACACGCTCGCGCCGCCGGGCCCGATGCGCGATTCCATGAACGCCCCCATGCGAGCGAGCATCGGGGCGATCGCGGGGTCGCCGGTCATGCGCTCGAGGTGGATGAGCTCGTGCGCCATCCAGCCGGTGTAGTGGATGTCGCGCGAGCCGACGCACCAGTGCGGGAAGCTGCCGTCGGGATTCTGGAACCGCGCGAGCTGGGCGAGGATCGCGCGTGTTTTCGCATCCGAATCGCCGCTCCCGAAGAGCGCGGCGTCCTTCGCGGTCGCGAGCGCGACCATGAGCCCGCCGTTCAGGATGCACTGCTCGGTGGGGATCGCGAGCATCTCGTCCACCACCGCGCGCGCCGCCTCGAGATGCCGGGGCTCGCGCGTGACCTCGTACGCGGCGAGCAGGCTGTAGCCGAGCATGCCGTCGAACGGCGTGTGCGAGCGCACCTCGGCGAGATGAGCGATCAGGTAGTCCGCGTCACGCGCCATCGCGTCCACGAAGCGGCGACGAGGGTGGAGCGCTTCGAGCTCGGCGTAGCCGAGAAGCTGGCAGACGACCGACTGGCGGATCGCCTCGGGCGGATTGATGTCGAAGCGCGAATCGAGCGTGACGCCGTCGATCGCGTGCTCGACGAAATAGCGGTCCATGCGCCGGACCATCGCGGTGAGCTCGCGGGGCTCGCGGCCGTGCTCGCCGCGCCCCCCGGGGCGCTCCGCGGGCTCGTTCGCCACAGCGGCCGTGGCGAATGCTCCCCCGAATGCTCCCCCGAATGCTCCGAAGAGCGCGCACGAGACGATGGCGATGCGGCCGAGTGGGAGCGGCATCGGGAAGCTCTCTCCACGGAAGTGACGCGCGCGCCGTCGCGCACGCGGGCGGCGGTGGGATCCTGCACCCGCCCCCGCGCGCGCGACAAGCGCAAGCTCCAGTGTAGACTTCGCCGCTCATGCGAACGATCCCGCACGCCTACGCGAAGGACCTGGGGCTCGCCGGGGTGGTGCTCCTTTCCCGGCTGCCGTTCCTCTCCCCCGGCGCGGGGAACGACGACGACGGCTGGTTCCTCGTCAACGCCGCCCGGGAGATCGCCGCGACCGGGCGCTACACGACCTCGCGCTTCCCCGGCTACCCGGTGCAGGAGTGGCTCGCGTCGTGGGTGGCCCGCCTGGGCGGCGGCCCGGTGGAGATGAACGCGCTGAGCGCGCTCGCTGCGGCCGGCGCGGCGTTCGCGTTCGCGCGGCTTCTGCGCCGCCTCGGCGCGGGCGACGCATGGCTCCTCGCGCTGGCGTTCGCATGCGTGCCCGCGGCGTACGTGGCGAGCGTGTCGGCCATGGATTACCTGTTCGCGGTGGCGTTCCTGCTCGCCGCCTGCCACGCGCGGCTCGCGGGCCGCGCGTGGCTCGCGGGCGCGTGGCTCGGGCTCGCGATCGGCACCCGGTTGACGTCGGCGGTGCTCCTGCCCGCCGTGCTGCTGCTGCCGCCCCCCGCGGGAGACCCGCGCGAGCGGCCGCGCGCCTGGCTCGCGCTCGCGGGGCTGGCACTCGGGCTCGGGGCCGCCTGCTACCTGCCCGCGTACGGCCGCTACGGCTGGCACTTCCTCGAGTTCGTCGATCCGCTCGGCACCGGCAGCACCCCGCTCGATTTCGTCACCGGCTACCTCCACCTCGATCGCCTCCCGTTCCCGCCCGCGCTCGTCCTCGGCCAGGCCACGGCGCTCCTCTGGGGAGTCCCCGGCACGCTCGTCCTCGCCGCCGCGTTCGTGGCCGGCGCGGTCCGCCGCCCCGCACCGGGCTCGCGCGCACTCGCGGCCGCCTCCCCACGCCTGCTTGCCGCCGCGGGGCTCGCGGTCGGGCTCGAGACGCTCCTCTACCTGCGCCTGCCGCACGACGAGGGTTACCTCCTCCCGGCCGTGCCGTTCGTCCTCGTCCTCGCCGCGGCGTACGCGCCGCAGGCGTGGCTACGGGCCGCGTGTGCCGCGATCCTCCTCTCGCCGTTCGTGCTCGGTGTGGACGTCGTGCCGCCGAAGAAGGGCGTGGCGCCGCGCGTGCGCTCGCCGCTCGCGATCACGCGCTCCGCGGGCCCGGTCGCGGTCGTACTCGATCCGCTGCGCGGGCCGCTCCTCCAGGACCACGACAAGCGCGTGCGCGCCGCGGAGATCGTCTCGCGCGTGATCGCGACGCGCGGCTCGCTGCCGCCGCGCACGCTGGTCTTCGCGGGGGTGCTCTGCGCCGAGCTCACCGACCGGCTGCCCGAGGATCGCGCCCACCCGTGGTACACCGACTACCTGCTCGAGCCCGAGCTGCGGGGAGCGATCGCCGCGGGGCGGCCGGTGTTCCTCCTGCCCGGCGCGCGGCAGCGCGTCCTGCGTCTCGCGCACTACGACCCGGCCACCGCGGGCGCCCGGCCGCTCTTCCCCGGCGACGACTGACCCCACCTCGCATCCGGCCGGGGTTCGGCTCAAGTGCGCATGCCCGTTCCCCTGGGCTGGTCGAGCGAACCCCGGGGCCGCCTCGCCGGCGGACGGCGCTCGCTCCCGTCGCCTTGCCTCGCCGACCGAAACGGGCGTGGTCGATGTTTTCTGTCAGCAATCGAAGTTCAGTCGTTCAACGCGCGGCGCGTCGCTTTTCGTTGTTCGTTCCATGGGCCGTAACTAAGTTCGATATCAGTCTCCTCGGCGCCGGGATGGCTCTCCCCATCACGCAGAAGGAGGAACGCGCCATGCGGCTCTTCGCCGGCAGGTTTGAGGTGGCCGTGGCCCTCATCGCGCTGCTCGCCGCCGGCTGTTCGACCCGGCCCGCGAGCGTCACCTCACCGGCCGCGGGGGGGGACGGGCTCGCCCCACTCCTCGGGCCCGGCGCGGGCGGCCGCGGCGTGCAGGGCTCGTACATCGTGGTGTTCAAGCCCGGGCTCATGCGGCCGAACCAGGTGGACGCGCTCGTCGACGAGCTCTCCGCCCGCCACGGTTTCCTCGCCAGCTTCCGCTACCGCCATGCGCTCCGCGGGTTCGCGGGCAGGCTCACCCCCGCCGCCGTCGCCCGGCTCCGCGGCGATCCGCGCGTGGCCTACGTGGAGGAAGACCAGCCGGTGCACGCCGACGTCGTCCAGTCCGCCGCGCCGTGGGGACTCGATCGCATCGACCAGACCGATCTGCCGTTGAGCACCACCTACACCTATACGCGGACCGGCGCGGGCGTCGACGCCTACGTGATCGATACCGGAATCCGCTTCACGCACGCGGAGTTCGGCGGCCGCGCCGTCGCCGGGATCGACGAGGTGACGCCGGGCGGCACCGCGGCGGATCAGCACGGACACGGCACGCACGTCGCCGGCACGATCGGCGGGGCCACGTTCGGCGTCGCGAAGAGCGTCCGGCTGATCGCGGTGCGCGTGCTGGACGCGAACGGGTCGGGCACGATCGCGGGCGTGACCGCGGGCGTGGACTGGGTCACCGCCGATCACACGTCGCGCCCGGCGGTGGCGAACATGTCGCTCGGCGGCGGGCTCTCGCCCACGCTCGACAACGCGGTCCGTGCCTCGATCGCCGACGGCATCGTCTACTGCATCGCGGCCGGCAACTCGGGCGCGAACGCGTCCACGGCATCCCCGGCCGACGTGGCCGAGGCGCTCACCGTCGCGGCCTCGACGAGCAGCGACCAGTTCGCCGTGTTCTCCAACTTCGGCTCCGGCGTCGACCTGATCGCCCCCGGCGTCGCGATCACCTCGGCATGGTCCACCGCCGACAACGCCACCGCGACGATCTCGGGCACGTCGATGGCGACGCCACACGTCGCGGGCGCGGCGGCACTCTTCCTGGAGGCGAACCCGACCGCGTCCCCCGCCGCGGTCGCGGCGGCGCTCACCGCATCGGCCACCGCCAGCCGGATCGCGTTCGTTCCGAGCGGGACGCCGAACCGGATGCTCTTCACCACACTCGGCGCCGCGCCGCCACCCGGGCCGCCGCCCCCACCGCCCCCGCCACCTC
>DATDEX010000187.1:0-14448 GCA_036522895.1 Candidatus Eiseniibacteriota bacterium
GCCCGCTTCGCCGCGCTCACGCCGCGGCCCCGCCCGTCCACGCCGCGAGCGGCGTGGGGGTGATCCCGAACTGCGATGCCCAGGGCTCGCACTCCGCCAACCGATGCTCGGCGATCTCGTCGAGCGACGGCTCCCACTCCCCGCCCGCGGTCTCGCCGGGCGTGCGCGCGGCGAGATCGCGGAGCTCCGCGAGCGCGAGCGTCTCGCCGCCCGCCACCTCGTACCAGCCCCGCCAGAGCGCACGGCCGTCGAGCGCTCGCAGCAGCGTCTCGATCGCGTCGCCCTCGGCCACCGGGTTCACGAGCTTCCGGCCGAGCGCGCCCAGCGCGGGCCGCGAGCGGAGCTTCCGCCAGAGCGGCGTCTGCGGTCCCACGAGCGGGGCGAAGCGCAACGTCAGCGTGGGCGCGCCGCCCGCGCGCACGTGCTCCTCGAGCCGCCAGAGCCGCTGGAGCGTCGCCGCGCGCGCGTCCGGGTGGGCGCCGAGCCGCGACAGCACGAGCACGCGGAAGCTCCGGGCCCCGAGCGCGCGAATGACGCCGAGGAAGTCGAACACGATCGGACCGTCCGCGACCGCGAGCGTCACCTGCGACCCGGCGTCGGGAATCTCGGCGGGGCTCCCGACCACGCGGTGTCCGCGCGTCACGAGCGCGGCGAGCAATCGATCCGCGGGCTCGCCGAGCGGCCCCGGTTTGACCACGATCACGGCATCCGCCCGAGCGCGAGCGCGAGCTGCCGGCGGTGCGAGAGGTCGTGCTCGACCCAGCCGCGCACCATCTCGCCGAGCGTGAACGCGCCGCGAAGCGAGTGGATGCCGACGCGGGCCCAGTCGTCGCGGCCGAGCGGAGCGAGCCGCGAGACGAGCTGGCCCCGGAGCCCGCGCCACTCGGCGAGCACGGCCTCCGGCTCGAGGGCGGCGTAAGTCGCGACGCGCGCCGCCGAGACGAGATCCACGTCGGGCACCGCGGGCAGCGACTGGCCGAGCAGGGTCTCGAGCCGCTCGAGGTAGACGTCGCGATCCGCGTCGCGCAGGTGCGCCAGCACCTCTAGCGCGCTCCAGCGGCCGGCACCGGGGCGCACGCTCACCCGAGCCGGGGCCGAGGCGAGGGTCCGACCAATCCAGTCCGGGCTCTCGGCGAGGGCGGCGAGGCAGCCGCCCCACTCCGCGTACGTCATGGGGCCGCGACCGGGCGGCGAGATGCCGGCGGGACTCCCCGCGGGCGGGAAAGGACGCGCGAAGCCCTTCGCGAGGTAGGCGTGCGCGAGCTCGGCATAATGTTTGGCGCCCTCGGCGATCGCGGCGCGGTGGGCGTCGTTCACGGGCCCCATGACCCGGGCGGGCGCGCCGAGCACGAGCGAGCCGGGCGGGATCACCTGCCGCTCCGTCACGAGCGCGCCCGCGCCGACGAGCGAGCCGGCGCCGACGTTCGCGCCCGAGAGCACGATGGCCCCCATCCCGATCAGGCAATCGTCGCCGATCGTACAGCCGTGGACGATCGCGCGGTGCCCAACGGTGACCCGGTCGCCCACCCGCGTCGGCGCATCCGCGTCGACGTGGACGAGCGTCAGATCCTGAATGTTCGTGCGCGCGCCGATCTCGATCGAGGCGCCGTCCCCGCGCAGCACGCAGCCGAACCACACGCTCGACTGCTCCCCGAGCGTCACCTCGCCCACGACCACCGCTCCCGGGGCCACGAACGCGCTCGGGTGGATCCGGAGCCGCGCCGGCCAGTCGAGGTGGCGATCGCTCACCGGCGCTCCGCCGCCTCGCCCACGAACGGATTGCCCCGGCGCTCGGCGCCGAGCGTCGTGGCGGGCCCGTGCCCGGGCAGAACCTTCACCGCGTCGCCGAGCGGGAAGAGCCTCTCCTTGATGCTGCGCTCGAGCTCCTCCCACGACGCCCCGGGCAGGTCCGTGCGTCCGACCGAGCCGGCGAACAGCACGTCGCCCGACCACACGGTCGCGCCGTGGTGGAACGTGACGTGGCCCGGAGCGTGGCCGGGCGTGTGGAGCACCGCGAGGAATTGCTCCCCGAGCGGCACGCGCATGCCCTCGGCGAGCTCGAGCGCCACCTCGGGCACCTCGACCGGCGGCCGCCCGAACATCGAGCCCTGGAATGCCACCGCCTCGAGCAGCGGCCGGTCGGCGGGATGGAGCGCGAACTCGCCCCCCACCGCGCGCTGCACCGGCAACATCGCGGCGACGTGGTCGTAGTGGGCGTGCGTCGCGAGCAGCCAGCGGACGCGGAGCCCCTCGCGCGCCACGAGCTCGATGACGCGCTCCGGCTCGAAGCCGACGTCGAGCACGGCGGTCTCGCGCGTCGCCGGGTCGGTGACGAGATAGACGTTGTTGCCGAACGGCCCCACGTCGTGGAACGAACGGTTCTCGAGCGACATTCGAATGATGCGGCCTCCGGCCGCCGTGTCACGGGTGCGCGGTCAGGTGGTGGGCTTCAGTCTCCTGAACGTCTTCTGCAGCAGCAGCGCATCGTCCTCCATGCACGGGCTCTCGCACACCACCCAGCCGCTCACGCGCAGGTCCTTGAGCGCGCGGAGCAGCTCCTTCCAGCGGAACTTGGTCGCGCGCAGGGGTTCGTGTTTTCGTTCACCCTTGGGCCCGAACTCGATGCCCGAGATATGGATGTGCAGCCGCTCGAGCGCCGGCCGGCCGAGTTTTTCCTCGATCGCCGCGAGCGTCGCGGCGAAGTCCTCGTAGCGATTGTGCCGGCCGACGTCCCGGGCGTAGCGGTGCGAGAAGTCCACGCAGGGTAGCACCCCGGGGATGGCGGCGCTCCACTCGAGGACCTCCTCCAGCGAGCCCACCTGCGAGGCCTTGCCCGTCAGCTCCGCGCGCACGTCGATCGCGAGGCGGCGCTTCCGAAGCTGCGCCGTGAGCTTCACGAGCTCTCGCCGCACGCGCCGATTCGCCTCGCCGGGCTCGAGCTTGCCGTAGAAGCCGGCGTGGAAGCAGAACGACTGGGCGCCGCAGCGCACGCCGAGCCGGCCCGCCTCCTCGAGCCGCGCCCGGCTCCGCTCCACCACGTCCGCCTCGCCGCAGAGGTTCACGTAATAGGGCGCGTGCGCGGTGAGCGTGAGGTCGTGCGCGCGTGCCGCCTCGGCGATCCCGTCGGCCGAGGCGTCCGACATCCGCACGCCGTTCACCCACGCCATCTCCAGGTGATCCAGCCCCAGCTCGCGCGCGCGCCGGATGCCGTGCACGGTGCCGGGACGGGCGGACGTGCGCGGGATCCCCGAGGTGCCGAACCTCAGCACGCGCGACCCCGCGGCGCGTTCCGGCGCTGCGGCCGCGCGCTCATAGCTTGTAGCCGATCCGGCGCAGGAACTCGCGGCGTGCGAGCTTCGCCGCGTCGTCCTCGACGCCGCTCGGCGGCGAGCCGTCCACGACCCCGACGATGCCGCGCCCCTGCTTCGTGGCCGCCACCAGCACCTGCACCGGGTTCGCCGTCGCACAAAAGACGCGGCACACCTCCTGGCACTGCTTGATCGCGGGCAGCACGTTGATGGGGTACGCCCCGCGGAGCACGAGGAAGAACGCGTGCCCGGCGCCGACCGCCAGCGCCTGCCGGGTCGCGGCGTCGACGAGCTCGGGGTCGTTGCCCTCGGTGCGCACGAGGCACGGTCCCGAGGCCTCGCAGAACGCGAGCCCGAACCGGGCCCCGGGCACGGTCGTCACCACGATCTCGGCCAGGTCCTCGATCGTCTTGATGAAGTGCGACTGCCCGACGACCACGTTGCAGTCGGCCGGGAACGCGAGCGACACGGCGGTGAGCCCGGTGAGTTCGGTGTGTTCGGTTTGCTCCATGTCGGGCTCCGGGAATCGGTGGCCGCTCCGGGGCCGGGAAGCGCGGAAGGTGCCGGCCGCACGGCCGCGTCGGCTGCTAGAACGCCTGCGACGAGCCGAAGGAGAATACCGGTTCCCGGCGGCCGTCGCGCGAGGGCGAGAGCGGGAACGCCAGGTCGAAGCGGGCCACCTGGTGGAGCGAGGCGTGCGGGAACGTGAGCCGGAGCCCGAAGCCCGCGTCGTGGTGCCACGGCTCGCGGTCGCCCCCGGGCCCCCACGCCCGGGCCGCGTCCACGAACGCCGCCCCGCCGATGCTGACCAGGCGCGCTACGTCGCGGGCCGCGACCCAGCGCGTCTCGGCGTTGAATCGCCAGAGCTCCGTCCCGGCGAGCGCCTGCACGGAATAGGCCCGGAGTCCGTTCAAGCCGCCGACGACACTCTGCACCTCGCGGGGTGCGCGATCGGCGGCCTCGCCGAGCGCCGCCAGCACCAGGGTCACGTTCGGGAAGGGCTGCTGGTACCAGCGCGCGTCGAGGTGCGCCAGCGTCTCCCGGGGTTCGCCGCGGATGCGCGTCGAGAGCCGCCCCCGCGCAAAGCCGAAACCGAAGCGCTCGGTCTCCTGACCGGTCTCGAGCCGGAGCTTCGCCGTCCCCTCGTCGGCGGTGCTGCCGAGCATGCGCAGCACGAGCCCGCTCTCCATGCTCACGAGCGAGCCCACGTCGAAGTCCTCGACCGGGTCGAAGAGCTCGATGCCGCGGCGCTCGATGTAGTGCGGCTTCCAGAACGTCACCCGCCCGGTCAGGCTGCGGAGCTTCAGCTCCTCCGCCCCGCCCGGGAACGCGATCGCGACGCCGGGCTCGGGGACAGTCACGCCGTAGCGGCGGTCGAGCTGCGTGAGGCCCGCCGCGAACCGGCGCACGAGGCCGTCGGGGAAGCGCTTGCCGACGCCGTATTCGACCTGCGCGGTCTCGTAGCGGAACGGAAACTGCGCCGCCACCGCGCCGCGCTTGAACAGCAGCTCCTGCACGTTCGTCCGCGACCACGCCACGGTCCAGGTTCGCGGATCGTCGAGCGAATGGTAGGGGTTGCGCACGTAGAACGCGTCGGAGGCGCCGCCGGTCCCGGTTCCGGCCTTCAACTGGCCCTCGAGCTGCGAGCCGAGCAGGTGGCGGCCGTTGAGCTCGCCCGAGCGCGTGTGACCCGTGGGTTCGTCGCGAAACGCGATGGAGACGCCGAGGCCCAGGCCGAGGAGGTTGCGTTCCGAGAACCCGACGGAGCCGAACGTGCTCCCGCCGCCGTGCTCGAGGTTGAGCTCCGGCTGCGTGGTCCACTGGTCGTGTGTGACCACCTGCACGTCCACGGAGTCGCCGACGAGTCGCGAGTCGATCACCTCGGGCTCCACGTACTCGAGGTCGCGCAGCAGCCGCTGGCTCTCGACGATGCGGTCGGCCGACCAGGGCTGGCCCGGCGCGACGAGCAGTTGCGAGCGCACCGTGTTCGCGCGCGTGCGCAGGTGGAGCCGGTTCGCGGCGCGATAGACCCCCGCGAATCTTCCCCCCGGCACCGGGTCGAAGATGTCGAGGCAATGGATGTCGACGCGGCGGATGAACGCGCCCTCGCAGCGCGCCCGGACCAGGCTGTCGCTCGCGGGGCCGTACGCCATCACCGTCACGCCCGGCTCGGCGGCGAGCGGCGCGTGGCCCTGCGCGACGGCCGCGGAGTCGGGCGCGGCCTCAGCCCGCGCGAGGAGCGGGAAGCACGGGCCCGCCGACACGACGAGCGCGAGGGCGAGCCGCGCCCCCGCGCTCGGAGGGGTGCCGGGCCGGGCGCCAGCCTCAGTGTTTCGAAGCCAGTCGATCACGAGCCAGCTGCGATTCGCCGCTCTGTGGGAAGCGTTTCACCAGGTCCTCGAACGTCTTCTTGGAGTCCGCCGCCCGACCCATGCGCTCTTCGCAGAGCCCGACCTTGTAGAGCGCCGCGGGCGCGCGATCGCCCGTGCCCCAGCGTGCCCCGACCCGGGCGTACTCGACGAGCGCGCTGTCGAACTGGGCCTGGGCGAAGAAGCATTCGCCCACGCCGTACTGGGCGTTGTCGGCGAGGTCGGTGTCCGGGAAGCGCTGCAAGTACTGGCGGTAGTTCCCGAGCGCCATCGCGTAGCGGCCCTGGGTGAGGTCCTCGGTGGCCTGGTCGTAGAGCTGCGTGGGATCCGGCCCGGACCCGGCCGGCTTGCCCGTCGCGGGCGGCGAGCTCCCCGTGGCGGGCGCGCTCCCGCCTCCGGCCGCCGTTGGGCTCCCGGTCGCCGGGGTCGCGGTGGACGGTGCCGACTCCGCCTGGCGCGGCGCCGACTGCCGCTCGGAGACGATGCGGAACCGCGCCATGATGTCGTCGAGCTTCCCCTCGAGGCGCCCGAGCGTCTCGCCGGTCTCGCGCGACGTGCTGGACGAGGTTGCCCGCGTGGCGAGCAGGAGGTCGCGCTGGTCGGCGAGCTCCTTACGCGTGTCGGCGAGCGTGCGGGCCGAGATCGAGTCCTGCAGCGTGATCCGATCCACCTGCATCCGGAGGCTGTCGAGACCGGATTTGACCAGCGTCATCTGCTCCGTGTAGCAGCCCGGGGCGCCGAGGCTCGAGACGAGGAGCAGGCCGGCGGCCAGCGTCCCCGCGCCGCGCCCCGGCGTGACCGCGCGTCGCCCGGCGTGCGTGTTCCGGCGCCCGCTCATCTCGGCGTGAACTCCACGCGGCGGTTCTTCGCCCACGCCGACTCGTCGTGTCCCTCGTCGGCCGGCCGCTCCTTTCCGTACGAGATCACGCGGAAACGCGGCTCGGCGATGCCCGCATCGACCAGGTACTGCTGCACCGCCTCGGCCCGCTTCTGGCCGAGCGCCTGGTTGTACTCCACCGTGCCGCGCTCGTCGGTGTGGCCGTCGACGGACACGCTGAGCGTGGGGTTGTCTCGCAACAGCTTGGCGTTCGCATCGAGCGTCGCGCGCGCGGCATCGTCGAGCGTGAACGAATCGTAGGCGAAGTAGACGGTCTTCAAGTCGCTCGCCCCCACCGCGGGCTTGGGCGGCTCGGGTGCGGGCGCGGGCGCCGGCGGGGTGGGCACCGGCGTGGGGGTCGGAGCCTGGGTCGGGGCGGGCGGCACGGGCGGCGTGGCGACCGGCTTCTTCGCGCAGCCTGCGGCGGAAAACGCCAGCAGCGCGGCGCAGGCGACCGCGGCGGCTCGGGAGCTCATTCTCATGTTGGGGCCTCCTTGCGAGGTTGTTTGCAGCGAGCGAGTTCGGGTTGAGCTTCAGGGCCCGGTCGACCGGCGCGGGGACCAGGCCGGAGAGAGTGCGCGGCGCCCGCCGGTGTCGAGCTTCCGGGGCAGGGCGCCGTCGAGATCGGTCACCCACAGACCGTACGCTCCATCGCGGTTCGACGCGAACACGAGGTGGCGGCCATCGGGGGACCAGCGGGGATTCTCGTTGTTTCCGCCGGTGACGGCCGGCTTCCCGCCGCTGCCGTCGGCGCGGCAGGTCCAGACGTCGAACCCGCCCCCGACGCGGGTCACGAACGCCATCCGGTCGCCCTTCGGCGACCAGGCCGGCGAGTCGGTGTAGTCGACGTCGAACGTGAGGCGGCGGACGTTGCTCCCGTCGGCGTCCATGACGTAGATCTGCGGGCTGCCCGAGCGATCGGACGTGAACGCGATCTCGCGCCCGGTCGGCGACCAGGCCGGCGACGTGTCGATGGCGCGGTGGTTCGTGAGCCGGCGGGGCGCACCGCCGCGGGCGTCGAGCACGTACACCTCGGCGTTGCCGTCCTGCGAGAGCGTGCAGGCGATCCGCTGGCCGTCCGGAGAATAGGACGCCCCGATGTTGAGCCCGGGCCGGCCCGAGACCATGAACGGTTTGCGCTGCTCCGGCGACATGACCCAGATCTGCGGACCGCTTCCGCCCCGCCACGACGTGAACAGGAGCAGCGAGCCTTCCGGGGACCACGACGGGGACTGGGCGATGGACCTGTCGGCGGTCAGCGCGTGGGCGCCGTAACCATCCGCATCCATGAGCCAGAGCTCCTTGTTCCGCCCGTCCGTCACCACGAACGCGATGCGCGTGTCGGCGACGCCGCGCTCGCCGGTGATCTGCTGGACGCAATCGTCGCTGAACCGGTGCAGGAGCTGCCGCCACTCCGCGGCCGTGCCCTGGTAGTCGCGTGCCAGGATCGCCCGGCGTGCGGGGAAGTCGCGCAGCTCGCCGTGCAGGCGCACCGTAGATCCGGACGCGCTCCAGGTGCCCGAGGTCACGAACTGGGGCGCCTGGGCGGCCGCTTCGGGCGCCCACTGGCGATTGACCGCGAACACCGCCGAGCTCTCGAGATCGTTCGCGAGCACCTCGTCGGCGTCGTGGCTCGACATTGGGGAAGCACCGTTGCCCTGGAGCGGCTCGCACTGGAGCGGCAGCCGCGCCACCGCGCCGCTCTTGACGTCGATGCGCACGTCGGCGCCCTGGGCACGGGCGCGCCACGCCGGCGCGGCGACGAGGCCGCAGATCATCACCACGCTCACGATCCGTGCACGCATCAGGGCCCCGTGTATTCGAAACCGAAGTGGATGCCGAGGTCCGCGCCGGAGTATCCGAGCGGCAGGGGCGGCAGCTGCTGGGTGATCACCACGGCGCGCAACGCGGATTGGTCGAAGACCGCGTTGCCGCTCCCCACGTCGATGCGCAGTCCCGAGAGCGCCCCCGAGCGATCGACGCGGAAGTACACCTCGGCCCGCGCGCCGGTCGCAGCTCCGGCGGGCGGCGTCCAGTTGCGCGCGATCTGCGCGCGCACCATCTGCAGGTAGTAGGCGAACTCGAAGTTGGCGTCGTCGACCGCGACCTGGCCCGACATGCCGCCGGCGACGGGCGCGTACGGGAGCACGACGCGCTGCGCGGAAGCGGCGGGCGGCGTCACCGGCTCCGCCGGCTTCTCCCGCGGTGGCTCGACGGGCTTCGGGGCCTGTTTCACGACCGGCTTCGGCTTCGGACGCGTCTTCTGGATCTTGACCCCTTCGCTCTCGTCGGGCACGACGGTGTCGGTGGGCTTCACCACCGGCGCGGGCGGCGGCTCGGGTGCCGGCTCGCCGACGAGCGCGACCTGGACGACGTCCGGTCCCGGCAGCACCACCGTGCGGCCCGGACGCACGAGCAACAGCGCGGAGAGGAGCACCGCGTGGATCGCGGCCGAACCGGTGAGCGTTCCGCGCACCTAGCGCTTCTCCTCGGCGGGCTGGGTCACGAGCCCGAGCGAGGCGACGCCCGCGCGCCGGAGGCGGGCGATCAGCTCGACGATGTCGCCGTACGGCACGCTCTGGTCGGCCTTCAAGTAGACCGGGCGCGCGGAGGCGTGCGCGCGCTTGAGCGCGTCCTCGAACTGCCCGGACGGAACGACGCGCTCCCCCACGGCGATTTCGCCGCCGCGGCGCACGCTGACGATGAGCCCCTCGTGCACGTCGAGGCCATGGGTCGCGACCTTGGGCAGGTCCACCTCGAGCCCGCCCTGCAGGAACGGCGCGGTGACCATGAAGATGATGAGCAGGACCAGCACCACGTCGACGAGCGGCGTGACGTTGATCTCCGCCATCGGGCCGCGTTGCGACTGGAGCTTCACGAGTGGCGCGCCCCGAGCCGGCGATCGACGTACTCGTTCGTGAACTGTGCCGCGGCGTGCCCGATCTCGCGCAGCTTGCCGAGGCAGTGGTTGTAGCCGATCACCGAGGGGATCGCCGCCGCGAGCCCGGCGATCGTGGCGATGAGCGCCTCGGCGATCCCCGGCGCCACCACGACGAGCGTCGCGGAGCCCTGCGCCCCGATGTTGACGAAGGACACCATGACGCCCCACACCGTGCCCATGAGGCCGATGAACGGCGCGACGCTGCCCGTGGTGGCGAGGAACCCGATGTGGCGCTCGAGCTGGTTCACCGCCTCGTCGGCCGCGCGGTCCATGGCGCGCTGGACGAGCTCGAACCGCGCCGCGGGGCCGACCGCCTCCGCGGGGTGCTGCTCGCTCGCCTTCTGCCCCGCCAGCGCCGCCTTGGCGAGCACCGAATACGGATGCTGCATCGCCGCGACCTTCACGTCGGCGGCGTTCGCGGTGCCGCGAAACGCCCGCAGGAAATGGTCGTCCTGGTGGCGCACGCGGCCGTAGAGCCGCAGCCGGTCCCACATGACCGCCCACGAGTACACGGACATCCCGACGAGCAGCCCCAGCACCGCCTTGGAGAACGGGCTGGCCTGCGCGATGAGGCCGGGAATGGACGCGGTGCCGCCACCGCCCATCTGCCTGAGGATCGAGGACGTCAACAAGCTGGCCACAGGGGCGATTACCATCGGCTTCACCTTCCTTGTGAAGTCGCGCCGGCCCACGATGGGTGCGGGCGTTTTCGCCGGGAGAGCAGGGGCACGCTAGCACAGGGGCAGGCCTGTCCCAAACCGGACCGGGCGCGGCGCGAGCCCCGAGCCGAGTCCCTGCCTCGCCGGATCGCGACGCCTTCGCGACATGCCTCCGGACCGCGTGGGACGCGGGTCAAAAGGGTGACAAATCCCGGCTGCATGCGTCACGCGCGAATGCTTTGCGGTTACAGTTTCTGCACGCCGCGCCGATGACCGGCATTGCTGGCCGACCCCACGAGGAGTGCCATGATCTCTCCCGCTACCTCGCTCCGCATGACCGCCGCCGCGCTCGCGATTCTCTCCCTCGCGCCCGTCGCAGCCGCGGCCCGCCAGGCGCCTTCGTTCAACGTCAAGACGCTCGAAGGCAAGGCGCTCCGCTCCGCCGAGCTGCGAAACAAGCCCGTGATCGTGGACTTCTGGGCCACGTGGTGCGGGCCGTGCCGCGCGAGCATGCCGCATCTCTCGAGCATGCAGTCGCGATACGAGAAGCGGGGGCTCACGGTGATCGGGCTGTCGGTCGACGACGGCGGACCCCAGAACGTGCGCAAGTTCGCGGACAAGCTGGGCGTCAAGTTCACTCTCGCGATGGCGAACGACGAGGTGCTCGACGCCTACGGGCCCATCCGCTCGATCCCGACCACGTTCTTCATCAATCGCAAGGGCGATATCGTGCGCCGCGTCGTGGGTTATATCGACGGCGAGACGATGGAAGACTACGTGAAGGAGATTCTCGACTAGCGGACCAAACCGGCACCGCCACGAACGCCGCGGTCACGGTCCGTTTCGCTCGTACAGGGTGAGTCGCTCGCCCCGCCAGAGCGGGTGATAGTCCGATTCGACGAGCATCGTGAGCTCCGGGAACTCCGCCGTCTCCGGCCCCCTCGGCCTCCAGATCGATGGCGTCGCCTCCACGATGAAGCGCGGGCGGGCCTGAGCCATGCTGGCCAGGAACCGCGCCCGCAACCGCCGGGTCATCGCGCTCGCGGGGTGGTGATAGAACGGGAAATCGTGAAGGAACGGTGTCGCGATGTCGGCGTGCGCGAGGAACATGGCGTGCAGCGCGCCGGCGGTGGCGTCGAGTGGCTGGACGGTGTCGCCCGGGCGCAGGCGCTCACGCAGATCCGCGGCGGCGCGGAGAATGTCCGGGGGCACCGGGTAGGGCCGACCCGCCAGCACGTCGCGCGTGCCCTCGGGGACCCGGATGCAGGCGAGCGCGAGCAGGGGGATGGTCACACGCCATGCCGTTCGCCGCCGGCCGGACGCGAAGGGCTCGGCCCGGGCCGCGAGGAGTCCGACGAACGGGGCACCGGCGAGGGCGAGCGGCGTGTAGTGATAGCTCCAGTACTTTCCGTTCAGGAACGCGTAGAAAAGCTCACCCACGCCGAGCGCGAAGACCGTGCCGACGAGCACCGCACGCCGGTCGCGCGGGATCCAGCGGGTGACGCTCCATGCGCCGAGCAGCGCCAGCGGCAGCATGCGATAGAAGCGCAAGCCCGCGACCAGCCCCGTGAACCTCCGCAGCTCGAACGCGTGCGTGCGCACACTCGCATCCCACCGCAGCTGCGAATAGAGCGGCCAGTAGTCGCGCGCCACCTCCCGGAAGCCGGCCATGGCCCCATGGGCGGCGAGCGCATGGAAGATCTGCTGCCACACCACCGCCACCCCCGCGAGGGCCGCGATTCCGCCGAGCACGAACGCCAACCCTCCGGTTCGGGGCCGGCCCCGCTCCCCGCCCGCCGCCCGGGGCATGGCCTCGTCCATGAACATTCCGGCCAGGACGATCGGCAGCGACACGACGAGCGTCGGCTTGATGCTGGACATGATGCCGTGCAGGAGGCCGATCACCAGTGCGCGGGCGACGAGGTTTGCGCGCACCCGGAACGCGATCACGAGCGATGCGACGAGGGGGAGCATGGCCAGGTGCTCGCGCTGGAAAGCTTCCTTCGGGCCGTAGCCCAGGACCTGCAGCGCGTACGCGGCGGCGGCCGTCGCGCCGACGATCCAGCCGAACGGCCACAGCAGCACGACGAGCCCGGCCTGGATCGCCAGGATGACGGCGACGTCGAGCAGTCGCAGGCCCAGCTCGGAGTGGCCGACCAGGTGGTAGACCGCCGCGTGGAGCAGGTGCGTTCCGGGCGGCTGCATGTCGAACAGATCGCGATACGGGTACTTGCCCAGCTTGTCCATCGCGAAGCCGACGTACATGAGGATCGGCGTGTCGTGCAGGCTGACCCAGCGCAGCGACACCAGCATGATCGCGACTGCGGCGACGCCCACGACCCATGTGATGGGCGGAATCGGGGTGCGGTCGATGGCCGCCGCGGCCCCGCGCGCTGCACCCGCCGGGCCCGCGGTTCCGCGGCTCGCGTCATTCATCATAACGAGCGACCCGCGCTCGCAAGTGTCTGCAAACGCGGGTCAAGGTTGATGCCCGAGGCGTGATTGGAAATCCAGATGAACGTGAACGCGGTGCACGTTGTGCGCCATGGCTGCACGTTAGCACGTCGCTGAGGGCTACCGGAGTGCATCGCGTGCACCCCGCTCACTCAGGACCCGGAAGAATCCACGGACAAGCCACGGCGAAGCTTGTCCAGGGGGGCAGGAGACGGGACGGGGGCGGCCTCGAAGGGAGACACAGGCCCCCTTCGCACGGACTGGGACCCGGTCAGCCCGCGGACATTCTCAGCGGTATCTCGCCTTCAGCCAGCTCCATGAACGCGCAGCTGTTGGAGTGGTTTGACTGCCCAGCACCAGAACCCTTCGGTTGGTGTAATCGCCGGCGAGGATTGCGCCCCCATTTCCCAGCGCCACGGAGAAGAAATTGCACGTGCCCGGGCCGTACGCGGGAACGCTTGGGCCGAGTATCCAGAGCAGCGTGCCGTCGGGCTGAAAACACTTCAGTTGGCCCAGTCCATGATCCTCCAAGAGAAGATTGCCAAGCCCGTCCGTGCCCAACTGTTCCGCGAACGTGCATCCCGTCGGGAATGAACCTTGCGGGGTGCCTTCCGCGTCGTAGACGCTCATGAGCCCATTGAACATCCCCGCCACGTAGACGAGGCCGTTGAGGCAATAGATCCCCGCCGGGTGAGGCGAAGGCCACTGGGCGATCAGGGCTCCGCCACTCGTGAAATGTCGGACCATGTCGCCGTTGTCGTCCGTCAGGAAGACATTGTCCGTACCGTCGACCGCGAGGAACAGATCATTGCTCCCCGGGACCGCCCACGAACCCAGATTTGTGCCATCCGGAGCGAACTGGTCCACAACGTGACGATAATATTCGGCGACGAGCAGTCTGCCATCACTGAGGAATGCGAGGCCGTAGGCCTCCTGCCCGTTGCCCGCGCCAATCAGCCCCGTCGGAGTTCCATCTTGGAGGAATACTCGAACGAGCGCAGAGCCCCCGTCTTGCCCCCCTACATATACCTTGCCGTCGGGCCCTATCGCGAGGCCTGTCGGAATGTCCCCGGTGCTCCAGGATGCCAAGAGCGCGGGAGGCTGAGCCGCTTCCACAGGGGGGGCCATGGGCAGCAAGGCTGCGAGCGTGACGGCTGCTAGAGCCTTCGACACCAGTTTCATGCTTCCTCCGGTAACTCGGGCGAGACGGGTGCGCAACAGTTCAATGCTCGGGGCATCCCGCCCGTGCGGCCAACGGTCGAAGCTCACGCGGCGCGTCGTCCGATGGCGCCGTGCGAGTGTAGTGACTTTGACGGAGCTCTGACACGGGAATCTGCCCGTACGCACATGCGCACCCGTGGGGGGCACGGGGATTTGGGGGACATTTTGGGGGACATATGGATAATACCAAAATGGACCAGTTCTACTCCTGGCCGACCCGCCAGAGCCCGAAGCGGCTCGGCTAGAGTGGTCGCCGGCGGTACGCGGGGACGCTGGACGACACCTGGTGAATCGACCAGGGTTCTCCGGAGAGATCGTTGGTGGAGTGCTCGACCCGGGATAGCGTGCGACACGGACAACCCCGCGAACAAAACGAAACCCGCGCTCGCAAGTGTCTGCAAACGCGGGTCAAGGTTGGTGCCCGAGGCGAGATTTGAACTCGCACGGGTTTCCCCATACGCACCTCAAGCGTACGTGTCTGCCAATTCCACCACCCGGGCACCGAAGATCGAGACGACGAAGCTCAGTGTTTCGTACCGGCCGCGGGCGCCGGCTTGGCCGGGGCCGGCGTCGCCGGTGCCGGTCTCGCCGGCGCGGGACCCGTCGCCCCACCCGCGGG
>DATDEX010000188.1:0-16059 GCA_036522895.1 Candidatus Eiseniibacteriota bacterium
GCAGGCGGGCTCGTCGCGCATCACCGCGTAGAGGTCCAGGTCGGAGAGCGACACGGGGTGGCCGTCGACGTCCACCCACACCGCCTCACCCGTGGCGTGGCTCCCGGCGAGGAGCAGTGCGCGCAGCCCGTCGCCCGCCCATTCGCGCGCCCGCTCGATCGCGGGAATCAGGGTGGCGGAAAGGCCGGAGCCCGTGCCCGGTGCGGACCGGTTCACGGGCTCGGAGGGCGCCGGGCGCGCGCGCGCGGAAGCATTCACGCGCACCCGCGGTCGTACCGGGGTGCGACGCGCGCCGGCCAGGGCGATCGGGGGTTGGCCTCGCGTTCGCGGCACATACGAAGAATGGGGCCCTCAGATGCGGCGGTAGATGAACCCCGGGATCTCGTGGATGCGGCGGTTGAGCACCGTGCCCAGCACGCGCCCACCCGACTTGCGCAGCATCTCCACCGCGCGCGCGACGACCGGGCGCTTGGCCCGGCCCGCGTGGACCACCATGACCACGCCATCGACCTGCGCGGCGAGCGAAGCGGCGTCCGGCGAATCGACGACCGCCGGGCCATCGACCACGACCCAGTCGAACGCGCCGAGGGCCGCATCGAGCACGGACCGGATCGCGGCCGTCGAGATGAGCCCGTTGCGGCTCCCCTCCTCGGTGGCGGGGATCGCGCCCAGGTTGGGCGTCATGACGCCCGCCATGGCCATCGAGCCGACGCGGGGGTCGAGCACCGCGAAGCGATGCGAGTCCTCCGCGAAGCACGCCGGCCGCCGGGCGTTCGCGTCCACGAACAGGACCCGCGCGCCGCTGTGCGCGAGCGTCTGGGCGAACTGGAGCGCCACCGTGGTGGTGCCCTCGCCCGACTGCGCGCTCGAGAACATCACCGAGCGCACGTTGCGGTCGGGCAGCACGCTCTCGAGGTTCACGCGCAGCCCCGTGGTCTCCCGGATCGAATCCTCGGTCAGCTCCACCCCGCCGATGAGCGGGAGCGGGGTCAGTGTGGGCTCCGCCTGCGCGTGCCCCCAGCCGGCACCCGGGTCGTGGCCCGGCATGCCACCGAGCGACGCAGGCCCGAGGCCCAGCCGCTGGCGGTTGGACTCGGCCTTCTTGAGCGCGTCGTAGATGCGGGTCATCGTCCGTCTCCCTGGTGGCTAGCCCCGGCGGCGGCGCTCGGAGAGCGACGCCAGCACGGGAAGATCGAGGTACTCCTCGGCCTGGTTCGCGGTGCGCACGGTGAGGTCCAGGCCGTCGACGAAGAAGGCGATCGCGATGCCCACGAGCAGGCTGAACACGGGCGCGAGCAGCAGGCGCACGAGGTCGAGCTGGTTCGCGGGAATCGCCACGCCCGCCGGTGCGAGCAGCACGACGTTCACGTCCGCGGTCGTCGTCGCGGTGATGATCGCCTGATCGCGTGAGTCGGTGAGACCCTTCAAGCGAGCCCGGAGCACGTTGATGTCGTTGTCGATCTCGTCCATCTTCTTCAGATCGTCCGGCGCGGACACCAACTGCTGGTGGATGCCCGCGATCTCCTGATCGAGCACGGCGAGCTTGGCCTGGAGCTGCTTGACGCGCGATCCGGCCAGCTGCACGCGGGCATCGACTTCCTTGTGCAGCAGCCCCTCGAGCGTCTCCAGCGTCTGGCGCGCGCCGACCACCTCCGGGGCGTCGTCCCGCAGCGTCTCGGTGAGTTGCGCGATCCTCGCCTGCTGCTCGACCACGCGATTCTTGAGCGTCACGAGCGCGGTCTCGTTCGTGTACTGGGACGCGCCGTCGAAGGTGGGCAGGTCGACATCGGGGTCGGCCTGGAACTTCCGCATGGACTGCTCGACGCTCTGCGCCGCCGCGAGATCGGTGGAGAGGTCGCTCCGGCGCGACTCGAGCGAACCGAGCTGAGCGAGCCAGCTCTGCGTCTGCGCCAACGGGATCGCGACGCCGGTCGCCTCGGTGTAGCGGCGGCGCTCCTCCATGCGCGCGGCGATGCGCCCCTCGATCTCGGAGATCTCCTTCTCGAAGAAATGCTGCGGCTCGCCGGTGAGCTTGGTGCGCCGGTACTCCACGTAGGCCTCGATGACCGACCGGCACGCCGTCTGCGCGGCCGTCGGGTCGAGCGCGGAGTAGCCCACGGCGATCACGTTGCTCTTGCCCATCACCTCGACGTCGATGCTCGCCGGGTTCAGGGTCACGAGCTGATTCGTCCTCTTCCCCTCTTCGAGCAGGAGCTCACGGGCGCGCTTGATGACCGGGACGCTCTTGATGATCTGCACCTCGCTGCCCAGCTCCTGCTCCCAGTCGTTGAAGATCTGGCGGTCGGGGTGCAGGACGCTCTGCCGCTCGCCCCGCTTGACGAGGATGCGGCCCGAGGAGACGAAGAACGTGGGCGTCGTGAGGGCCACCGTGACGACGGTCGCGGTCGTGATGAGGAAGAGGCCCAGGATGATCCACTTGCGGCGAAACAGCACGGCGAGGAACTCGCGCGCCGTCGCCTGGCGGGCCATCGTGGGCGGGGACCCCGGTGGGGGCTGGTTCATGTCGAAACCCTCATCATTCCCGGATGACGCGCGTCACGAAGACGCGGTCGAGGTTGAACAACTCCCATCCGACCAGCGAGCTCGAGAGCAGGCTCCCCGCGGGTGAGAGGAGCTGCTGGGTGAACACGCTGAGATTGCCGATCGTCGAACGCGGCACGAAGACGATGTCGAAGCGTCCCACGACCGCGTCCGCGAGATCGTCGCCCTTCATGAGGCGGTCGAGCCGGATGCGGGAGATCGCCACGGTGCGCGCCCCGTCGCGATGGAACAGCAGCACGCTGTTGCGCGCCGCGTCCTCCTTGAGGCCGCCGGCGGCGGTGATCGCCTGCATCACGGTGACGAACGGCCCGGCGGGGTAGCTGCCCGGCTTGTCGACTCGGCCCATGACGTGCACGACGTTGCCCGCGACCTCGACGACGTTGACGACGACGCGCGGGAGCTTCAGGTCGGCCGACAGGAGCGCGATGATGTTCCTCTGCAGCTCCATCGGGGTGAGGCCCGCGGCGATCACGTCGCCGGCCGGGAAGACCGAGATGCGGCCGTCCGGGCGCACGCGCGCCTCGCGCAGGTCGGAGGGGCCGTCCGGGCGATGGCCGAAGTCGAGCTCGAGCTTGTCGCCAGGCACGATGCGGTACTCGGGCACGCGGCTCCAATCCATCGCAGTGGAATCGGAGGGTGTCAGCACCGTATTCGCGGCGGCGCCGGCCGGCAGGCCCAGGCACAGCACGGCGAGCAGGAGGAGCGGACCAGGCTTCACACGATCTCCCGGGTTTGGGCTCACCGGGACACGTGCTCCGAACGCAGTGCCTGGGAACGGCGGCACGAGGCGGATCAGACGCTCACGAGGCCCGGGTGGAAGCCCGGCTCACACTTCGACGACAGGGCCGTGCTGGATGGTCATGTCGCGATGGAGTAGCAACGCGCGTCTCGGGAGATCCTCCGCCTGCGTAAGTCGGTCTCCGCATCGTGGGCGGTGACCAGGGAACCCGATTATGGGGGCTGGTTCACGCCAAGTCAACGGAGTCGGAAATCCCGTGACGCGGTGCGGGTATCGGCAGCCTGCATTCTGCACTCAAGGCAATTCAGCAAGCACGGCGGCGCAGTAGATCGGGGCCAGGATCTCGTGATGACCGGTGAGAGAATAACCCCTCGCCCCGGGGGCCCGGGTCGGGCGCTCGACCACGTTCAGACGGGGCCGGTAGTGCTGGAGCTGGTCCATGTTGACGGTGGTCAGCCCGGACAGGTCGGCGCCCAGGTTTCGTGCGACGGTGAGGGCCTTGAGGAACACTTCGGGCATCAGGACGGCCGAGCCGACGTTCAGGACGACCGCTCCCCGCGCCTCGGAAAGCGTTCCGGCGAGGATGCGGAAGTCACGCAGGCTGCCGCTCCCGAGCGCCCCGCCGTCGCAGGCGGGGTCGTAGTGGATGGTGTCCGTGCCGAGCGCGACGTGGACCGTGGCCGGGATCCCCTTCCGGAACGCCCGGGCCAGCAGGCTGACGTCGCGGTGGGGCGCCCCCTCCGCCTCGAGCGCGCGCCCCCAGGCCTCGCCCAGCCCCTCATCGAGCCGCGCCGCCTCGGAGGCGACCCGGTTCATGAACGCACCCGTCTCGTCCACCATCCCGAACGTGCCCGCGTGGAGGTGCGCCTCGACGTCCTCCGAGGTGCGCCCCATGCGCGCGATCTCCACGTCGTGGATGGCCGCGGCGCCGTTCATGGCCACGTGCGTGATGACGCCGCGCTCGACGAGCTCGATGAAGCACGGCGAGACGCCCACCTTGATCACGTGGCCGCCGAGCATGAGCACGACCGGGCGGCCGGCGCGTTTCGCGGCCGCGGTGCGTGCCACGACCTCGCGCAGCTCGCGCGCCGCGAGCTGGTCCGGGAGCGCGGCGAGCAGCGCCGCCGCCGCCCGCGGCTCGAGCGGCCGCGCGAACTCGGCCACCGACACCTTCGTCGGGCGGTCGCCGGCGGGCAGCCGCGTGAGCTTCGACAGGTCGGCTTCGCGATGACGTCCCATCACACTCCCGTCTTCACTTCCTGCAGCACCACTTTCACCGAGCCGATCGCGACCTTGCTCTTCATGAGCACCGGCATGCGGCGCGCGTCGTCCGTGAGCCAGATCACGAGCCGGCCCTTGTTCTTGAAGATGCCCCCCGCCTTGAGCAGCGGCTCGACGACGACGCAGTTGAACGTGCCCGCCGGGGTTCGCACGCGCTCGCGGCCGAGCACGAGCACCTCCATGAGCGCGGTCTTGCGGCTGGCATGATAGTCGAACGTGACGCGGCCGCCGATCGGCAGGGCCTCGAACCGCGTCAGGTAGAACGACGAGAGCGCGTCCTGCACCGGGCCGGGCACGGCGAAAGTCTGGCCGTTCTTGTAACGCATGCGCGAGGAGTCCGGCTCGTACCACATGGTGTCGTTCGCGGTGAAATGCCCCTCGTGGCGGTCCTCGAAGTAGCGCCAGCTGAAGTGGGCGTCCTGGTCCCACAGCGACTCGATGCGGTTGCGGACCTTGTACACGCGGTCGAAGAAGCCATTCGACTCGGCCCGGGCGACGAGCCGCCAGGCGCGGCGTCCATTCGCGTCCTCCGCCACCTCCGGGACCTCGAGCCAGGCCGTGCCGGCGTGGATGAAGCCATACTGGACCGAGAAGCGGAGCGACTCGCCGGCTCGAAACGGCTCGGCCACGGCCGGGATCGTGTCGCGGACCTCGCTCGAGCGCGTGAAGCTCGAGCTGTCGGGCAGCTCGGGCTCGTCGCCGCGGCCGGTCGCCGGGAGCGCCAGCATCCCCAGGATGCCGAGGACGGCGAGCGGGATCGACCGGCACCTGGCTCTTGAGGCGACTGGCCCCATGCGGCAGACCCCTCTAGTATGTCCGGTGCGGTTCGTCACGCACACGAACAACGCAAGTCCAGTGCCGGCTTGAGCGCCGCCATCGAGGGAGTGACTATGTCGTCGAGCCAATCGCCTGTCAAACCTCGCCTTGCAGCGTCGGAGCGCCTCCAGAACGTGCCCCCTTACACGCTCGCCAAGGTGTTCCAGGATCGCGACGAAAAGCTGCGCCAGGGAGTGGACGTCGTGGACTTCGGGGTGGGAAACCCCGACATCCGCCCGCCCCAGCTCGCGATCGAGACGCTCCAGGCGGCGCTCGTGGACCCGCGGGTGCAGAACCATCGCTACCCGTCGTTCAACGGCCTGCCCGAGTTCCGCGCCGCGGTCGCGGGCTGGTACGGGCGGCGCTTCGGCGTGAGCGTCGACCCCGAGCGCGAGGCGATCGCGCTGGTGGGCTCCAAGGAGGGCATCGCCAAGTTCTTCCTCGCCCACCTGAACCCGGGCGACACGATCCTGCTCTGCACGCCGTGTTATCCCGCCTACCTGGGCATCGCGGCGCTGGCGCAGGTGCGTGTCGTCGAGGTGCCGCTCACCGCGGCACACCAGTTCCGCCCCGACCTCTCGGCGATCCCCGAGGCCGAGGCCCGGCGGGCGAAGGTGCTGTTCCTGAACTTCCCGAACAACCCCACCGGCGGCACCGAGACCGCCGAGGTCTACGACCAGGTGCTGGAGTTCGCGCGCCGCCACGACCTGTTCGTAGTGAGCGACATCGCGTATTGCGATCTGTCGCACGACCCGTCGTACCGGGCGCGCTCGTTCCTGCAGCACGACCGCGACCGGGAGCGGACGCTCGAGTTCCACTCGTTTTCGAAGAGCTACTCCATGCAGGGCTGGCGGCTCGGCTTCGCGGCCGGAAACGCCGACATCGTCGCGAACCTCGCGCGCATCAAGTCGAACATGGACTTCGGCGTGTTCATGGCCATCCAGCGGGCCGGGCTCGCGGTGCTGAACGGCCCGCAGGACTACTGCGCCGACGCCGCGAAGCTCTACCGGCGGCGCGGCGAGGCGTTCCTGCAGGCGATCGCGCCGCTCGGCTACCCGATCGAGCTGCCACGCGCCACGCTCTACCTGTGGCTGCCGATCCCGCGCCGGTTCACGCGCTCGCTCGACTTCACCGCGGAGCTGCTCGAGGCGACCGGCGTCCTCGTGGGCCCCGGCTCGGGCTTCGGCCAGGCCGGCGAGGGCTACGTGCGGATCGCGCTCTGTGTCGACGAATCGCGCTGCCGCGAGGCGGGCGAGCGCATGGTGCGCGCGGGACTCCACTGGTAGGACACGAGCCGGTCGGGTAGCTGCCTCCCCACCCGCGGGCCGCACGAGGCTGGACCAGACCCAGGCTGTGTCTGAGAATGCCCGAGTGCAAGGCGTCGAGCCCGAGTGACGAGCGGAATCGTGGCCTTCAGGCCACGTTGGAGCGAGGAGCCGGGCTCGCAACGCAGCAATCGGGCATTCTCAGACACGGCCTAGGCGACCGCCGCCGGGTCGGCGGGGGCGACCGGCCAGTCCGCCGCCGAGAGGGGCGCGTCCTCCGCCGGACCGCGCACCGCGAGCGAGAACCGCTCGGGGCGGATCAGCGTGCGCAGCGACTCGATCACCTGGCCGCGGGTGACGCTCCGCACCTGCTCGAGCTGGCGCTCCGTGGTCGTGTGCCGGCCGAGCTGGAGCTCCTGGCGCGCCACGTGGTACATGCGGCTCGAGAGGCTCTCCTCAGCCATCAGGATCGAGCCCTTGAGCTGCATCTTCGCCCCCTCGACCTCGTCCGCCGAGGGCCCGTCCGCGAGGAGCTGGTCGAGCTCGTCCCGGAGCAGGGCCAGCGCCTGGCGGGTCTTCTCCGGCGAGACGCCGAGGTCGATGCCCACCGCCCCGCCGTCGCGCAGGAAGTCGAGCGAGCTCGAGACGAAGTAGGCGAGCCCCGCGTCCTCGCGGATGCGCTGGAAGAGCCGCGAGCTCATGCCGCCGCCGAGCAGCGTCTCCGCGACGCGCAGCGCGTAGCGCCCGGGGTCGCGCGACGCGAGACCGCGCGTGCCGAGCGAGAGGTACATCTGCTGGAGGTCGCTGTCCTCGTGGCGCACGCTCGGGACGTGCGGGAGCGGCAGCCCGTCGCGGGCCGGCGGCTGGCCCGGCGGCAGCCGGAAACCGCGCGCGACCTCGGCCACGAGCGCCTCGTGCTCGAGCCCGCCCACGGCGACCACGACGATCTCGCCCGCGCGGAAGCGCCGCTCGAACTCGCGCACCAGCGCCGCGCGCGTGAACGTGGCCACGGTGTCCACGGTGCCGAGGATCGGCCGGCCGAGCGCGTGGTCGCCCCAGAGCTGCGCGGAGAGCTGGTCCGTGACCATGGCCTCGGGGCTGTCCTCGTACGACAGGATCTCCTCGCGCACGACCGAGCGCTCGCGCTCGATCTCCGCCTCGTCGAAGCGCGAGCGGCAGACGATGTCGGACACCACGTCGACCGCCTGCGACAGGTGCTCGGAGAGCACCCGCGCCGTGTAGCAGACCTGTTCGCGCGACGTGAACGCGTCCAGGTGGCCGCCGAGCGATTCGAGGCTCGCGGCGATCGCCCGCGCGTCGCGCGTCGTGGTGCCCTTGAACATCATGTGCTCGATGAAGTGCGTGATGCCGAGCTGCTCGCGGGGCTCGTCGCGCGAGCCGGTGCGCAGCCACGCGCCGAGCGACAGCGTGCGCCGGTCGCGCAGCGTCTGCGACAGCACGGTGAGCCCGTCCGGGAGCACGGTCTTCTCGACGGCTGCACTCATCTCGGGATCCTTCGCGACGGCCGGGTCGATGTCAGGGGGGTCCGGGGACGGGCTCACGGCGGGGACGGACGGCCATGATGGCGCAGGGGACCCCGGAAGCTGCCACGCGGGCGACGCCGGGGCAAACGGAGAAGCCAACGGCGGGCGGCCCGCGAGGACCGCCCGCCGCTGCGCATCATCTGCGGCTACCGGCGCCGGGGCCCGCGATCGCGGTCGCGACCCCCACGATCCCGGTCACGGTCACGGCCGCCCCCGCCGCCACTTCCGGCCCCCGCGCCCACGTAGCCTTCCGGCTGCGGGAGCAGGGCACGGCGCGACAGGCGAATCTTGCCGTCCCGGTCCACGTCGACGACCTTGACCATCACCAGGTCGCCGACGTTAAGCACATCCTCGACCTTTTCGGTGCGGCCCCAGTCGATCTCGGAAACGTGCAGCAGGCCGTCGCGACCGGGCACGATCTCCACGAACGCGCCGAAGTTCACGATGCTGCGCACCTTGCCCTGGTAGGTCCGCCCGATCTCCGGGTCCTCGGTGATGTTGCGGATGATCTCCTCGGCGCGCTTGCTGCCTTCCATGTTGACGGCGGCGATCCGGATCTCACCCGTATCCTCGATGTCGATCTGGCAGCCGGTCTCCTCGGTGATCTTCTTGATGATCTTGCCGCCCGGGCCGATGACTTCGCGGATCTTGTCGGGGTGGATGTGGATGATCGTGATGCGGGGCGCGAACGGCGACATCTCGCCGCGCGGGGCGGCGAGGCAGTCCTTCATCTTGCCGAGGATGAACAGGCGGCCGATGCGCGCCTGCTCGAGCGCGTTCTTCATGATCTCGAACGAGATCCCGCCGATCTTCGTGTCCATCTGGAAGGCCGTGATGCCGTCCGTCGTGCCGGTCACCTTGAAGTCCATGTCGCCGAGATGGTCCTCGACGCCGAGGATGTCGGTGAGCACGGCGACGCGGTCGCCCTCCTTGATGAGCCCCATCGCGACGCCCGCGACCGGCGCCTTCACCGGCACGCCGGCGTCCATGAGCGACATCGACGCACCGCACACCGAGGCCATCGACGACGAGCCGTTCGACTCGAGGATGTCCGAGACGATGCGGATCGTGTACGGGAAGCTCGTGTCGGCCGGAATCACCGGCTCGACGGCGCGCTCGGCGAGCGCTCCGTGCCCGATCTCGCGCCGGCCCGGTCCGCGGATCGGCCGCGTCTCGCCCACCGAGAACGGCGGGAAGTTGTAGTGCAGCATGTACGACTTCCACGACTGGCCCTCGAGCTCCTCGACGCGCTGCTCGTCGGACTTGGTGCCGAGCGTCGTGACCACGAGCGCCTGCGTTTCGCCGCGCGTGAACAGGCACGAGCCGTGCGTCCGCGGGAGCACGCCGACCTCGATCGTGATCGGCCGGATCTGGTCGCCCTTGCGGCCGTCGGAGCGCACCCCGTCCCGCAGGATCATCTCGCGCAGCTCGTCGCGCTCGACGTCGTGCAGGATCTTGCCGATGAACACGGCCTTGTCGCCGTACTTCTCGGCCAGCGCCGCCACGGCGTCCTTGGTGATGATGTCGAGCTCCTCCTGCCGCGCGTCCTTGCCGGGGATGCGGATCGCGTCGCGCAGGCGGCTCGTGTAGCGCGAGCGCAGCTCGCCCTCGAGCTCGCTCACGTCCACGGCCTCGACGACCGGGCGCTTGGGCTTGCCGGCCACCTTCGCGAGCTCGTTCTGCACGGCGACGATGCGGCGGATGTTCTGCATCGCGAAGTCGAGCGCGGCGATCATGTCCGCCTCGGTCACCTCGCGGCTGCCGCCCTCGACCATGATGATGTCGTTCGCCGTGCCGGCCACGACGACGTCGAGATCGGACTCGTCGAGCTGAGCGAACGTCGGCATCACGACCCACTGGCCGTCCACGCGGCCCACGCGCACCGCGGCGACGGGCTCGGGGAACGGAATGTCGGACAGCATCAGCGACGTGGAACCGCCGATCAGCGCCAGCACGTCGGCATCGTGCTCCTGGTCCGAGGACACGACGGTCGCCATGACCTGGGTCTCGTACGTCCACTGCTTGTGGAGCAGCGGACGGATCGGACGGTCGATCTGCCGGCTCGACAGCGTCTCCTTCTCCGTGGGGCGGCCCTCGCGCTTGAAGAAGCCGCCGGGGATCTTGCCCGCGGCGTACGTGCGCTCGCGGTAGTCGCAGGTCAGCGGCACGAAATCGAGCCCCGGCTTCGCGGTCTTCGCGGCACTCGATGCCACCAGCACGATCGTGCCGCCGAGCTGCACGACGGCGGAGCCGCCCGCGAGCTTGGCCCACTTGCCGGTGCTGATCGTGAGCTCCTTGCCGCCCATGTCCACCGTTACTTTGTGTTCAGCCATTCCTCTTCCTGTTCTCTCGCATGCAACCGGGGCCTTCCCGGTCGCTGTCCACCCAGCCGAGCGTGCGACGCCCCGTGGGTCGGACGGGGGCCCTCCCCGTCCTAAGAGAACGCGGCCCCGAGTGGGGCCGCGTCTCATGTCGCCAGGATTTCCTAGCGACGAAGTCCCAGATCCTTCACGACTTTTCGATACCGCTCGACCTTCGTGGCCTTCAAGTAGTCGAGCAGGCGGCGGCGCTGACCGACCATGCGCAGGAGACCCCGCCGCGAAGCATGGTCGCGCTTGTGAACCTTGAAGTGCTCGGTGAGGTAGTTGATCTTTTCGGTGAGGAGGGCGATCTGCACCTCCGGTGACCCGGAATCTCCTTCGTGGGTCTTGAACTTCTCGATGATGCCCAGCTTCTGTTCCTTGGTCAGCGTCAAGGGACGGCTCCTGATCGGGGTGAGTGCCCGGCCCCGCCCGCGAGTGTCAGGTCTCCACGGGCGGCGCGAACTGCGAGGAACCCTGAGGGTTCAGGGCGACGGGAGAATATAACACCGACCGAGGGTGGCCTCCAGTCGGGGACCGGAGCGGTGAAGAATGGTCCAAGATATTGCCATGCGTATTCTTACACGCGCGTCATGGAGCCCGCGCGGCCCCCGCGGGCGAAGATTCACACGGGCGGCGGCCCGAGCGCGGAAAGTCGCTGCCGGACGAGCTCCACGTCGGCGGCCATCGCGGCCGCCAGCGCCTGGCCGTCCGCGAACGAGCGCTCGGGCCGGAGCCAGTCCGCGAATGCCACCGTGAGGTCCGTGCCGTAGAGATCCCCGCTCCAGTCGAGCAGGAATACCTCGAGCGTGCGCAGGCCCCCGCCGAACGTCGGCCGCACGCCGACGCTCATCGCGCCCATGCGCCAGAGCGCCTCGCCCGCGATGCGCGCCCACACCGCGTAGATCCCGTGCGCCGGAATCTGCTGCTCGTCGTGGAGCCGCAGGTTCGCGGTCGGGAACCCGAGCGTGCGGCCGACGCGATCGCCGCCCACGACGAGCCCCGTGAACGCGTACGGGCGGCCGAGGAGCTCGCCCGCGGTGGCGACCTGGCCCTCGGCGAGGAGCGCGCGGATGCGGCTGCTCGTCACCGGCGCGCCCGCGGCCTCGTGGAGCGGGAGCGCGTCGACCTCGAAGCCGGACGCCCGGCCGAGCTCGCGCAGCCGGGTCACGTTCCCCGAGCGCCCGCGGCCGAGCGCGAAGTCCTGCCCGACGACGAGCCACGCCGGCGCGAACGGCTCGACGATGTGCCGCGCCACGAACACCTCCGGCTCGAGCGCCGCGAGCTCGCGCGTAAACGGCAGCACGTGGAGCTCCACGCCGAGCGCGGCGATGCGCGCCTGCTTCTCGGGGAGCGGCGTGAGTGGCGGGAGCGGCCGGAACTCGCGGGCGAGCACGATGTCCGGGTGAGGCTCGAAGCTCACCGCGATGGAACGCCCTCCCGCGGCGCGCTCGCGCGTGCGCTCGAGCAGGGCGCGGTGGCCGAGGTGAAGGCCGTCGAAGACGCCCACCGCGACCGCGCCGCGCTTGCCCGTGGCGCGCGCCCGGTCGATCGTCATGGCGCTGCCCCCACCCACCCGCCGATCGTCGCGGAGCTCATGCGCCCCCGCGCGAGCGCACGGCCCAGGGAAACACGACCGCGGGGCGCGCGTGGACGCCGTCGCCCTCGCGCACGAGCTCGCCGAGCGCCAGGGCCCGCCCGTCCGCGGCGCGGAAGACGACGCTCCTCGCGCCCTGGCCGACCGGGACCGCGCCGGGTTCGACGCGCGGCGACTGCCCGAGGCCCATGGCTTCCGCCTGTGCGAGCTCCAGTCGCACCGCGGGCAGCGTCTCGAGCGCGCGATCGAGCGGCACCCCCCAGCGCGCGAGCAGATCGTCGGCCGGCAGGGATTCGAGGTCGCGCCACCCGCACGCGCGCGCCAGCGTGAACGGCTCGCTCCGCCGCCGCTCGAGCGCCGCGAGCGCGGCCCCGCACCCGAGACGCTCGCCCAGGTCGTGGACCAGCGTGCGGACGTAGGTGCCGCCCGAACAGTCCACCTCGAAGCGCGCCTCGTCGCGCGTGAAGGCTAGCCAGCGCCACGCCGCCACGCGCACCGGGCGCGCCTCGCGCTCGACCGTCTCGCCACGCCGCGCGATCGCGTACAGGCGCTCGCCCCGGAGCTTGAGCGCGGAGACCATCGGCGGCACCTGCGCGAGGTCGCCGGTGAGGGATTCGGCCGCGGCGCGCACGGCGGCCTCGGAGGGGCGCGCGTCGGATGTCGCGAGCACGCGACCGGTCGTGTCCTGGCTGTCCGTGACGACGCCGAAGCGCGCCGTCCCCGCGTAGGTTTTCTCGCCGCCCTGCCAGACGACCGCGCAGCGCGTCGCGGCCCCCACGACGAGCACGAGCAGACCAGTGGCGCCGGGGTCGAGCGTGCCGAGGTGCCCGATGGCCTTGAGCCCCAGCCGGCGCCGGGCGAGCGCCACGACGTCGTGCGAGCTCACGCCGGCCGGCTTGTCGACCGGCAGCAGCCCGGCCCAGCCCGCCGCCGTGCCTTCGCGGCCGGGCGGGAGCGGCCCACTCCCGCTCATTCGAGCTCCTCGTCCTCCACCGGCTTGCCGTCCTTGATGCGCTTGAGCAGCTCCTCGACGCGGGCCCCGCGGTCGAGCGACTCGTCGTGGACGAAGCGGATCTCCGGCACCTCGCGCAGCCCCAGGCACGGTCCGAGCTCGTGGCGCACGAACCCGGCGGCATGCGCGAGCGCCTGGAGCGTCGCCGCGACCTCGTCGGGCTTGCCCATGACGCTCACGTAGATCTTCGCGAACGACAGGTCCTGCGTCACTTCGACGTCGGTGACGCTCACCATGGCCGACGCGCGCGGGTCGCGGAGCTTCTGCTGCAGGATCCCCGCGACCTCGCGACGCATGAGGTGCGCGACCTTCTCGGGGCGGATCCTCACTGGAGCGTCTCCTGCCAGTCGAGCACCTGTGCCTGCAGGTACCCTTCCACGATGTGGCGCGCGCTGTTCAGCAGCTCGTGCACGTGCGCCCCGTCCGCCGCGACCACCGCGAACCCGATCGCGGCGCGCTGCCAGAGATCCTGGTACTCGACCTCCGCGACGGAAGCGCGCACCCGCTCGCGAATCCGCTCCTTGATCGACCGCACGACCTGCCGCTTGTCCTTCAACGACTGCGCCCCCGGCAAATGCAACTCAAACCGAACGATCCCAACGACCATCCTGATTCTCCCTCTCGCGGAGAAGTGGGAACGCCCCCCGCGCCGCAGCCGCCGCGCAGCGACGCTGCGAAAGCCCTCATCGAAGGTGAACCACGGATCGCTCCCCGAGCCTCGAATGAAAATGTGCCGGCCGAGGGGGGTGGGCGTCTCGTCGTGCTGGCGTCGAGAGGCTTGCGGGAGCCATGGATGGCGGAGCAAGCCGAACGCCGAGCGAGGAGGCCGCAGGAAGGGGCCGACGAGCGTCCAGCTCGACGAGACGCCCACCCCCCTCGGCCGGCGACCTTTGTCTTCCAAAGGCTGCTACAGCGTCCTAGCCAACTCTTCAATCTTGAACGATTCCAGCCGATCGCCCTGCTGCAACTCGCTGAAGCCATCGAGAGTGATTCCACATTCGAAGCCCTTCTCGACTTCCCGCACATCGTCCTTGAACCGCTTGAGCGCCTCGACCCGCCCGGTCCACACCGTCTGGTCCCCGCGCACGAGCCGGATCTTCTCCGAGCGCGTGATCTTGCCCGTCGACACCATGCAGCCGGCCACCACGACGCCCTTCGACAGCTTGAACACCTGGCGGACCTCGGCCGTGCCGAGCACCACTTCCTTGAGCTCCGGCTTGAGCATGCCTTCGAGCGCGAGCTTCACGTCTTCCTGGGCCTTGTAGATGATGTCGTAGAGACGGATCTCGACCTTCTCGCGCTCCGCCATCTCGCGCGCGCGCACGTCGGGCCGGACGTGGAAGCCGATGATGATCGCGTCCGAGGCCGCGGCGAGGAGCACGTCCGACTCGGTGATGAGCCCGACCGCCGAGCGGATGACGCGCACCGCCACCTCGCCCGTCGAGAGCTTCTGGAGCGATTCGCTCAGCGCCTCGACCGAGCCGTCCACGTCGCCCTTGATGAGCATCTTGAGCTCCGTGGGCCCGCCCTTGCCGAGCGAGTCGTGGAACGTCGTGAGCGAGATGGCCTTGTTGGACCGGAACTCGTGCTCGCGGTGGAGTGCGGCGCGCTTGAACGCCACCTCCTTCGCCTCGCGCTCGTCCTCCGGCGACACGAACAGGTCGCCCGCGGACGGCGTGCCGCTCCAGCCCACGACCTCGACGGGCGTGGACGGCGGCGCGTCCTTCACGATCTTGCGCCGTTCGTCGTACATGGCGCGCACGCGGCCGTAGACGGAGCCGGCCACGAACGGATCGCCGACGCGCAGCGTGCCGCCCTGCACGAGCACCGAGGCCACGACGCCGCGGCCCTGCTCCACCCGAGCCTCGAGCACGACGCCCTTGGCGCGGCGATCGGGGTCGGCCTTGAGCTCCAGCAATTCGGAGGTGAGCAGGATCATCTCGAGCAGCTTGTCGATGTTCGTGCCCTTCTTGGCGGAGATCTCGACGCTCACGTACTTGCCGCCGAACTGCTCGACCACCACGCCGTGTCCGGCGAGCTCGGTCTTGATGCGGTTCGGGTCGGCCGCCGGCAGATCCACCTTGTTGATCGCGACCACGATCGGCACGTTCGCGGCCTTGGCGTGGTCGATGGCCTCGATCGTCTGCGGCATGACGCGATCGTCGGCCGCGACCACGAGCACGACGATGTCCGTCACCTGGGCGCCGCGGGCACGCATGGCGGTGAACGCCTCGTGGCCCGGCGTGTCGAGGAACGTGATCTTCTGCCCGGCCGGTAGCGTCACTTCGTACGCGCCGATGTGCTGGGTGATGCCTCCCGACTCGCCGGCCACGACGTTCGTGGAGCGCACGTAGTCGAGCAGCGACGTCTTGCCGTGATCGACGTGTCCCATCACCGTGACGACCGGCGCGCGGTGTTTGAGCTTCTCGGCCGGAACGACCTCGACCGCCTCCGCGACTTCCTCCTCGAACTCCGCCACGAACTCGACCTCGAAGCCGAACTCGTCGGCGACCGCCGCGATGGAGTCCTTGTCGAGCCGCTTGTTGATCGTGGCCATGAGGCCCATGCGCATGCAGGCGGTGATGACCTCCTGGGGCCGCACCTGCATCATGTTCGCGAGCTCGGAGACGGTGATGAACTCCGGCATGCGCAGGACCTTGCTCTCCTCGGTCGGCGCCCCGGTCTCGTCCTCGTGCCGGCGATGCTTGCGGCGGCCCTGCGTGGTGTCGAGGCTCGCCAGGGTCTTGCGGACGCTCTCGGCGGCGAGCTTCTCGTCGACCTGCTTCTTCTTCTTGCGATCGCGTCTCCCCCGGCCCGGCCCGCCGGGGCCGCCGCCAAAGCTCGGGCGTGGCCCGCCGCCGGGCGCGCCGAACCCGCCGTGCG
>DATDEX010000189.1:0-2372 GCA_036522895.1 Candidatus Eiseniibacteriota bacterium
CACGCGCACCCACCACGGCAGGGGATCGGGGAGCGTGAGCCAGCGCACGCCGCGAGCTTCTCCGGCCTCCACCCGCGCCATGACGCGATCGGCGAACGCCGCCGGCACCGTCTCGCCGGGGGCGAGGGCGCTCGCGAAGTGGCGCTCCAGCGCGCGCTCGAGCGAGCGGGCACGGGCGAGCGAGCGGGCGCAGCGGGTGCACTCGTTCGCATGTGCCCGCGCGGCCGCGGGCAGGCGGTCGGGCTCGCCCTCGTCCAGGAGTCGCTCGAACGCGAGGCAGTTCACCCCTCGTCTCCCATCTCGTGCGTCCATGCCGTGCGCAGCGCGGCGCGCCCGCGCAGCAGGTGCGTCTTCACCGTGTTCTCCGGCATCCCCAGCATGCTCGCCACCTGCTCCACCGATCGCCCTTCGTAGTAGAACAGCGTCACCGCCGCGCGCTGCGCCGGGCTGAGACCCGCCACCAGCCGCTGGAGCAGCGCCGCGCGCAGCGCGTCGTCGTCCGCCGGCTCGGGCGCGGCGTGCTCGGGCAACTTCTCGTCCGCCCGCTCGCGCGCGCGCCGGTGCTTCAAGATCTGCGCCCGATCGAAGGCGCGCCGCGCCACGATCCGGTACAACCACGTCGCGAAACTCGATTCCCCCCGGAACGCCGGCAGGGACGTCCACGCGCGCACGAGCGCGTCCTGCGCCACCTCCTCGGCATCGGGGCTGGAGCGCAGGATGCGAAGCGCGAGCGCGTAGGCGCGAGCCTGGTGCCGCTCGACGAGACCGCGGAACGCGGCCGCGTCGCCCGACTGCGCCCGGGCGATGAGACGCCGCTCGTCCGCCATCCTCGCGGCCTCCGGATGCGGTCCGGGCGGGCGGGTCATCGCGGGATTGGACGGCCCGGGGGGCGGCTCGGGTTTCATCCCGCCAACATAGAGGTTGTGCTCGGAAGATTGTTGCCGCCCCCGATTGGGGGCGTAAGTCGTTGTGGCAGAAGGCCAGCAGGGCGCGTTAACCCGCGAATCGGGGCCCCACCGCAATCTTCCGAGCACCCCGGGCGCGCCGGCGCGTTCGGGGCGCCGCCGCCCGGCGCGAGCGACCGGACCCGGCACGGCGCGAGCCCTGCGCACCCCCGTCGGCGCGGAATCGCTGAAACCCGGGCCCGCCCTCCCCCGGTCATAGGCTGCGTACGACGCGAACCACTCCACCCCGACCCCAGGAGGCCGACCATGTTCGACTTCAACGCCGGCGATCTCGTTCCCCTGATGGCCCTGAGCATCCCCATCGTCGCCATCGTCGGCGGTATCACCGCCGGCATCGTGCGCATGATGCAGCGCCAGCGCGCCTTCGAAATGGTCCAGCGCGAGCGCATCGCGGCGATCGAGCGCGGGCTCGATCCGGACAAGATCGCCAGCCTGCAGCGGCCGCTCCTCTACGACGACCACGGGATCTACACCGACCCCCACGTGGCCTCGGAGCACCGCCGCCAGGGCCTCTTGATCGGCGGTATCGTGACGCTCTTCGTGGGCATCGCGATCTCGATCTTCCTGAACGGCGTGACGGGCGGCCACGATGGCGACGACCACAACGTGTGGATGGTGGGCTTGATCCCCGCTGCCGTCGGCGTCGCGCTGCTCCTGAGCTCGTTCCTGATCCGCCCCATCGCCCCCCCCGGCGGGCCGAACCCGCCCGCCGATCGGTAGGCGGCCCCGGCGGCGCGGTCGAACCCGGGCCCGCATCCCGCGGGCGACTCGGCCGGGTACCCCGGCCAGGGCGGCGTGGCGCCTCCGATGCGAGAGCTATGCTAGGTTCTCGCGCCGGAAGGAGCCCGCCACACATGCAACGACACCGTCGCCGCCGCACTGGAAACCCGCTCGCCTGGCCCGGGATCGCGCTCGGCCTGCTGCTCTTGCTCCCCCTCGTCACGGGCTGCGAGTCCGGCTCGGCGCGCGCGCTCCGGCTCCATCAGGCGGCGCTCAAGCAGCCGCTCGGCACGCTCGCCGACCAGGGCGACGTCGAGGCCATGCGGGTCGTGGCCGACATCGAGGTGCTGCGCGCGCAGAGCGTGTTCTCCGACTCCGCAGCCAACGCGCTCACCACGATGCCGGGGGCGGCGTTCATCGGGCTCGACCCGAGCGGCAAGGCGCTCCGCGTGGAGCGCGGCCAGGACCTCGTCGAGCTGCTCGCGTTCACGGCGCTGGAGCCGACGCTGCTCAAGGACAAGAGCATCTCGCCGGACGACGCGGCGGAGGTGCGCCGGCTCGCCACCGACAACATGGCGGCGGCGGCCGAAAAGGCGAAGCAGCTGCGGTCGCACCACGTGAGCGGGCTTCCCTAGGGTCCGCGCACGGCCGACGGCCGGCCGCCTGGCCGGTCGCCGGGGCGCGACG
>DATDEX010000190.1:0-14185 GCA_036522895.1 Candidatus Eiseniibacteriota bacterium
CCGCGCCGGCGACGCGCCCGCCGACGAGCCGGGGCGGCTAGCGTCCGGCGCGGCCCCGCGCCGGACGGCGATTCACCGGGATCACGAGCTTCAACGCGCCGTGCTTCTCGGAGACGCGGAACACCTTGATGTCCACGAGCCCCGCCGCGCGGGCGGCCGCACGGACCGTGTCCTCCGACAGGTCCTTCCGGCCGCGCGGGTAGACCGCCCAGATGCCGCCGTCGGGAGCGATCGCGGGGACGAGCGCTTCGAGGCGCGACTCATCGCCCTCGTGGGTGAGCAGCACGAACACGAGGTCGCACCCCGGCACGGGACGGACGCCGGGCTTCACCCCGAGCGCATCCATCACCTCGGTGCGGAACGACGTCTCGAACCGGCCCACGATCACCACCTTGAGCCCCGGCTCAACGCCGAGCTTCTCCATGACGCTCCTGGGATTGGTGATCGCCTCCGCCCACTTCTCCGCGGCCTTGCCGAGCGACAGCGTGAGCTTGCCCCCCGGCCAGCGGAGCGTGAGCGCCCCGGCCTTCGCCTGGAGCGTGGTGATCTCGCGCAGGGGCACCTTCACGCGGAACGCGCCGCGAAAGACGAGCGCGTCGGTCTCGAGCAGCGCCTTGCCCTCGCCCGACATCGCGCCGAGTTGCGCCTGGCACACCGCCTCGCGTCCCAGGGTCAGACCTGCTTCATCGGCTTGACGGACTCGCCGAAATGTCGCCCGAGATCGCGCAGGAACGTCTCCTGCGACGCGTGGAGCCCGAACACGAACCAGGCGAGGAACCGATAGAACGGCGAGTCGATGAAGCCGCGCTCCGTGATCGTGACGCGCGTGCCGGCCCGGAGCGCCAGGAGCTCGTACGTCCACGTCCCGCCGAATCCCTGCGAGCTGTCGGCGACGGCGGCCACGAGCCACACGGGCGGCGAGACCTCGGTCACCTCGAGCGGCCAGTCGCCCATGTCGGTCTTCTGCATCCACACGGGATGCCCGGCGTGATCGGGCAGCCGCTTGACGCCCTTCAAGTCCGAGCGCCACGCGGCCTGCGACTCCATGTCCGAGATCGCGAGCCACACCTCTCCGACGGGACGATCGAGCACGGCGGTCGTGACGGCGACATGCCGTCGCGGGAGCATCAGCCCGAGCAGCACGGCGAGAACGCCGGCCCCGACGAGTGCACCGACCGTGACGAGCGCGTACTTGAGAGCCTTGTCCATGCGGTATGAAGTATCACGACGTTGCACCGGTCTGCCAGCGTCGATCGGTTTCGCGATGCGTCGGGGGTGCGGGAGGCCCTCGGCTCTATAGGAGTCCCGCGGGCTGGAGGAAGTTTGGGCCCGGGGATGTCGCAGCGGGGTGAGCGGGGGGATCGGATGGAGGGGAGTCGCGCGTAGGCCGGAGCCATGGAATGGCGGAGGCCGTTAAACGCGCGTCAGGGAGGTCCAGCCATGGATGGCTGGACCGAGCGTTCCCCTTCAGCCGAATCCCCCGCTCACCCCGCGGCGCAGCCGCACCATCACCCCATCAAAGTCCGACGCAACGGCACTTTGAAGCGCCCCGGCGTCACTCGCTCGAGCTTCACGCCCGCGACGCCGACATGCCGGGCGAGCGAGTGGAGCGCGCCCGCGAGCCCCGCGAGCGCGGCGTCGCGATCGAGATCGCTCCAGCGGACTCCCGGCGCGGGCTTGCCCGCGGCGAACCAGGGCTCGAAGTGCGCGTGCCGCGCCTCGAGGACGTCCGCCTCGCGGTGCGTCTTCAGGTCGACGCGGCCGATCAACTGGCCGTCGTGGAGGAGCGGCAGGCTGTAATAGCCGTGCTCGCGCTTGTGGCCCGGAACGTAGATCTCGATCCTGTAGAAGTAGCCCCACAGGCGATGGACGCGCTCGCGGTGCCAGAGGAACGAATCGAACGGGCAGAGGAGCGTCGTGCCGTTCGACGGCGCACGGCGGCGGTGGGCGCGCTCGAGCCCCGGCACGTCCTCGGTGCGCGCGTACCAGGGCCGGCCGTCACCTTCGACCGTCACCTCCGAGACCAGGCCTTCGCCCACCAGCGCCTTCAACGTCGCGCGCTGAGCGGGGGCCTTCCATTGCGGCCAGGTCCAGTACCTCGCCAGGTCGTCTCCGCTCGCGGCGCCCATCGCGGCGAGCGAGCGCAGCAGCCGCTCGCGCATCGCCCGCTCGAGCGGCAGCGCCGGCGTGTCCGCGTGCGCGGGCAGCACGCGCGACATGCTCGCGTAGCGCTTGTGGAAGTTGACGCGCGAGTGGACGCCGATACGGCCGGCCTTCCACAGGAAATCGAGCGCGTGCGTCGCCGGCTTCCAGCTCCACCAGCCGGCGGACTTGCCCATGTGCTTCGGGCGCTCGAAGTCGGCGTTCCCGAGCGGCCCGCGCTCGGCAATCGCCCGCTCCACCGCCTCGATGACCTCGCGCCGCTTCGTGCGCCAGCCGCGGTGGCGGTAGTCGAATCGCGCCGGGGTGTCGTCCATGATCGCCTTGTGGAGCGGCAGGTCGCGCGTGGCGACGAAGCAGGCGACGTGCGTCAGGTACTCGAACAGCACGCGCTTCCGGTAGGTGAGTCGCTCGAGCTTCGCGCGGTCGTACTCGCCGAACCGGCTCCAGAGCGTGAGATGGTGGGCGCGATCGAGCACGTTGACCGAGTCGATCTGGAGGCCGCAGACGCTCGAGACGAACTCGGGGAGCGTTCGCTCGGTGAGCCGGCGGCCGCGCGGGCGGTCGAGCCACTGCCGGCGCAGGAACTCCGCCGCCACGGCGCGGCGCGAGAGCTTCGGCGGCGTCACGCGCCCGGACGCCCCGGCGCGGGGAACGCCTCGCCCAGAAGTTCCACCAGGTGGACGAAGCGGGGCGCGAGCCCGCGTGCGGCGGCGCCGCGCCGCATGTGGAGCAGGCAGCCCGGGTTCGACGCCACCACGACCTCCGGCGCCACGCTCGCCACCGCGTCGAGCTTGCCCTCGAGTTGCGCGTTCGCCATCTCCGGGTGGGTGAGGTTGTAGACGCCCGCGCTGCCGCAGCACCAGTCGGCGTTGGGGAGCGTCACCAGCTCTACGCCGGGGAGCGCCTTGAGCAGCCGCCGCGGCGCCTCGCGCACGCGCTGCGCGTGGGCGAGGTGGCAGGCGTCGTGGTAGGTCACGCGCAGCGGTCGCGCGGCGTCACGTGCCGAGTGGAGCGGAACCGCGGTCGCCGGAAGGTTGTAGTGCGCGAGCACCTCGGCCACGTCGCGCGTGCGGGTCGAGAGCGCCTCGGCCGCCTCGGCCGCGGACGCATCGTGGAGCAGGTGCCCCGTCTCGCGGAGCGCCGCGCCGCAGCCGGCCGAGTTCGACACCACGAAGTCGACCTCGCCCGCGAACGCGCGCGCGTTCGCCGCGCCGAGCGCCTTCGCCTCGCGCCGGAGACCCGCGTGCGCTTGGAGCGCCCCGCAGCACGTTTGCGCCCGCGGCACGGTCACCCGCACGCCCGCGACGACCATGAGCCGCACGCTCTCCTGGTTCGTCTCCGGGAACATCGCCGGCATGACGCACGAGGTGTGGAACGCGACGTGACCTTTGGGTTTGCCGGCGGGATGGAACACGAGCGCGTCGGCGCGCCGCTCCATGCGCGCCCCCTCCGGGAGCCGCGCCGCCACACGCTCGAGCGCGCGTGCGCCGCGCGGCAGGAGCCGCGGCGTCATCGCGAGACCCTGCCTCGCGAAGCGCGGGAGCAGCCGCTGTGCGAATGTCGTCGCGAGCAACGCCGCGAGCGGTGGCGCCTGTCCGATCCGGAGCAGGTCGGCGGCGAGCTCGACGCGACCCGCGTGTGGCAGCACGCTCCGGAGCACCCAGTGACCGAGCGTGCGGAGCGGCGAGGCGCGACGCCAGCGGCGCGCGAGCTGGCCGCGCGTCGCCTCGAGGAGCCGCGAGTAGGGCACGCCCGCCGGGCACACCGTTTCGCACGCGCGGCAGTCGAGGCAGCGGTCGAGGTGGCCCACGAGCGGGTCGCTCGGCGAGATGCGTCCCTCGGCGAGGCCGCGCATGAGGTAGAGCCGCCCGCGCGGTGAATCGGGCTCGATCTTGAGCGTGCGGTAGGTCGGGCAGGCGGTGAGGCAGAGCCCGCAATGGATGCAGGTGTGGAGCTCGGGCGTGAGCGGGGCATCCTCGCGGTCGAACCACGACGGCTGGCTCGGCGCGGGAGCGGGCGGGACGGGCTCGGGGGCGCTCATGGCGGCGCAGCATAACAGCGGCCTCCGCGCCGGGCGGGGTTCCCGCGCCCGGGCAGGCCCGGGCCCGCGCCCGTCCGCCACCCTCAAGCTCGCGCCGGGCCGCGCCGATACCTCCGCGGGTCACGTCCTTTCCAAGGATCCGGAGGAGACGAACATGCGGCATTGGAGATGGTGCTTCCTCGCGCTGATCCTGCTCGCCGCGCCCAGGCCCGCGTCCGCGGGCCAGCCGCGCTGCCCGCTGCCGCTCGACGTCTGCATCCAGCGCTTCGGCGCCATGCGCGAGCGCCCGTGGCTCGGGGTCGAGATCGAGGTCGACTCGCTCACCGGCGTGCGCGTCGTGCACTCGGTCGTCCCCGGCGGCCCGGCGGACCGCGCCGGGGTCAAGCCGGGCGACACGCTCCGCAAGCTCGGCGGCGTCGACCCGGCGCAGTGGTTCGCGGGGAAGGCCGGCTGGAAGCACGACTGGAAGGAAGGCGACGTGGCGGCGATCACGGTGGGCCGGGCCGGGCACGATCGCTCGCTCCCGATGCCGCTCGTTCACATCTCCGAGGAGACGCTCGCCCAGATCATCGGCGTGCACATCCTCGAGGCGCATCTGGCCTACATGGATGGAGGCCAGGCTCACGAGGATCAATGACGTTCCTCTGTGACAGCGGCGAGCAAGGATGCTCGCACCCCGGCCGGACGCCCCAGGCGTTCGGCCGGTCGGTTTTTTGGGGGGGCTCGCGCTCGGCCGGATCGACCCTGCTCGTGCCCGCCCCGTTGCGGTACCCGGGCACCGCTGCGCGTCGCGGCGCCTACTCCTCCGCGTCGACGTGGAATCGGTGCAGGAGCCGGTGGATCCCCGGCGAGAGCAAGAGCCCGACGCTCGCGAGGAGCATGACGCCGGAATAGATCGCGTACGCCGACGCGAACACCTTGCCCGTGTCCGTGGTCGGGTCGGGTCCCACCGGGCCCATGCCGCCCATGATCATCGACGCGCTGTAGAGGCAGTCGACCCAGCGCGGGATCCCCACGAGCCAGTGGTAGCCCGCCATGCCCAGCAGCAGCGACGCCGCGAGGAGCGCGGCGGTCACGCCGCCGCTCGCGATCACGCGTTTCCGGAACACCTCCGGGGGCGCGAGCGGCTCGTGCATGTGCTCGTAGCGAAACGCGCTGCGGCGGTGACGCGTCATGGCACCAGCACCACCTTTCCGAAATGCTCGCGCGCCTCGATCCGCTCGTGCGCGCGTCGCGCCTCGGCGAGCGGGAGCACGGAATCCACGACCGGCCGGAGCGCGCCGCTCGCCACGTGCCGGAGCGCGTCGTTCAAGTCGGAGCGCCGGCCCATCCAGGAGCCGAGGAGCGTCAGGTGGCGGCCGAAGAGCAGGTTCAAGTCGAGCGTGGCCTTCCCGCCGGTCGTGGCGCCGCAGGTCACGAGCCGCCCGTTGCGCGCGAGTGCCGCGACGCCGGCCTCGAACACGCGGCCGCCCACGTGCTCGACGACCACGTCGACGCCCTTCCTGCCCGTGAGCTCGCGCGCGCGCCGCGCGACGTCCTCGCGCGCGTGATCGATGGTCTCCTGGGCGCCCAGCGCGCGCGCGCGCTCGAGCTTGGCGGCGGTGCCCGCGGTGGCGATGACCCGCGCACCGTGGAGGCGCGCGATCTGCACCGCGGCGCTCCCCACCCCGCTGCCGGCTCCGAGCACGAGCACGTCCTCGCCGGGGCGGACGCGTGCGCGCGTCACCAGCATGTGCCACGCGGTGAGGAACACGAGGGGCACCGCCGCGGCCTCCTCCCACGACAGGTTCGCGGAGAAGGGGAGGCAATTGACCGCGGGCACCGCCACGAACTCCGCGTAACCGCCGTTTCGCTTCCGGCCGAGCACATCGTAGAAGCGGCAAAGGTTGTCGTCGCCGGTCGCGCACGCCTCACAGGTGCCGCAGGAGAGCGTGGGGTTGACGAGCGTGCGCGCTCCCGGCACGACGTGCGTGACCCCCGCGCCCACCGCCACGATTTCGCCCGCGACGTCGTTGCCGAGGATGTGCGGCATCTCGGGATCGAGCCCGGGCAGCCCGGCACGCACCCAGAGATCGAGGTGGTTGACGCCGCATGCGCGCACGCGCACCAGCGCCTCGCCCGGGCCGGCCACCGGCTCGGGCCGCTCGCCGTGCACGAGGACGTCGGGACCGCCGAAGCGATCGAAGTACACGGCCTTCATGCATCGCCTCCGCCGCGTGCGGCCTGCGAGCGGCCCCGGCGCGTCCGTGTCATTCGTCGTAGAGCACCGTGGGCTCCTCGTAGAAGCGCACCTCGCGCTTCGCGAGCCGCTCCGCCGTCCACGCCCGCAGCCATTCGTTCTTCTCCTCGAGCGAGCGGTGCGGGTCTTCGCACAGCGCCACCGGGATGTTCGTGCGCAGCGCCCGCCAGCGGATCAGGTGGCGCGTCACGCCCGCGGGCAGGTACTCGCCGGCGCTCGCCAGGTCGATGACCTCGGCCGGGTCGAAGCGCGGAAAGATGACGAGCGCCTGGATCTCGGGGTGCTCCCGGCGCGCCGCGGTGAGGGAATCGCTCGTCACGCGCGTGTAGGGGACGCGATCCTGGTAGAGGTGGACGAGCGCGTTGAGCAACTCGTTCCGCTCGTGCAGCGTGTGGCCGCCGCGCACCACCAGCACGTCGCCGTCGTTCAACACGATGCACGCGAGCGCCTCGCGCCGCGCGAGCAGCGCGCGCGCGTGCACGCGATCGTGGTGCGTGAGCTCCACGCCGGCGAGCGTGGCGAGCCCGGTCTCGAGCACCTCGCGCGCGTCCGCGGTGAGGGCGTGGAACCAGGTGTGGAGCTCCACCGCGGGCGATTCGTAGCGCACCACCTGGACGATCAGGTGCGGCCAGCCCGCGGCACGCGCGGCGGTGCTGCGATTGGCGCCGTCGAGCACCACGAAGCGCGGCTCGACGCGCATGCCGTCGCCCACCTGGGTCACGATCGGCGGATTCTTGAGCGACCCGCTCTCGCGCAGGCGCCGGACCAGCGGCCCGGTGCGCTGGAGGTCGTGATACTCGTGCGGGAACACCGCCTCGGTGGACACGAATCTTAGGTCGGGCAGATGGAAGTCGGGCGGGCTCATGGCGCCGGCCACTGTAGCGCAATGCCACCGCGCCGGTAGTCCCGCGCGCCGCGCTGGTGGGCCCCGTGGCCGCTGCCGTAAGCTGGCGGCAGTAGTCTCCCGCGTTGCTCCCCGGTGAAGCGGGCACGCCGCGCAACGCGCGCGGACGTGACCGGTTTCGAAGCGCCATGCCTGCCACCGGCGCCGTTCGCGCGTACAACGTCCCGGGCGCCGTTCCCATCCGTCCCACGGAGGTCCACCCGACATGTTCCGCAAGACACTGTTGTTGCTCGCCCTCGGTCTGCTGCTCGCTCCTGTCGTGCAGGCGCAGACGGTGGACGAGATCCTCGCCAAGCACTACGACGCGATGGGCGGACTCGAGAAGCTCAAGGCCTTGAACACCATGCGCATCACGGGCTCGATGTCGATGGGTCAGGGCACGGAAGCGCCCATTGTCGTGGAGCGCAAGCGTCCCGGTAAGCGCCGCGTCGAGTTCACGGTGCAGGGCATGACCGGCATCCAGGCGTTCGACGGCGAGAAGGCCTGGTCGTTCATGCCGTTCATGGGGAAGAAGGACCCCGAGGTCAGCTCGGACGAGGACAACAAGAACGAGCTGGACGACGCCGACTTCGACGGCGGGCTCGTCGACTGGAAGGCGAAGGGTCACACCGTGGAGCTGGTGGGCAAGGAGTCGGTGGACGGCGCCGACGCCTACAAGCTCAAGCTCACGAAGAAGAGCGGCAAGGTCGAGTACCACTACCTCGACGCCGAGACGTACCTGCTCGTGAAGGAGGAGGGCACGGTCAAGCGCCGCGGCACCGAGATGGAGGGCGAGTACACGTTCTCCGACTACAAGGACGTGCAGGGCTACATGCTGCCATTCGCCACGGAGCAGGGCGTGAAGGGCATGCCGCAGCGGCAGAAGATGACGATCTCGAAGATCGAGCTGAACGTGCCGATCGACGACAGCCGGTTCGCGCTCCCCTCGGCCACGGCCGCGGCGACGACCTCGGACTCGACGAAGAGCGCGCCCAAGGCGGACGCGACCGCGGCGGGGGACGAGAAGGCCGGCGACAAGGCCGTCACCGACGCCAAGGCCGATGCCGGCAAGAAGGCCGACGCCGCGAAGAAGCCGGACGCGAAGGCCGCGGCGAAGAGCAAGAAGAAGAAGGACCAGTAGACCGCTTCGGTTTCGCGGCGCGGTCCCGCACGAAGCCAGGTGCGTGGGCCGCGCCGCTCGGCGTTCACCCTCCGCGCTCACGAGGTCCCTGCCATGCCGACGTGCCCCCGCCCGCGCCCCGCGGCGCGCCCTGTCGCCTCGCTCGCCCTCGCGCTCGTGCTGGCCGCTGGCCTGCCGGGCCCGGCCCGCACCCAGGGCGCGAGCCCCGCGTCGAGCCTGACGACGAGCACCGTGTCGAGTCCCGCACAGAATCCCGACGCCTGGAAGCTCGACTCCGACACGTTCGAGGGTCTGCGCGCCCGCGCCCTGGGCCCGGGGGTGATGAGCGGCCGCATCTCCTGTATCGACGGGGTCCCGGGCGAGCGCATCACGTTGTGGGTCGGCACCGCCGGCGGCGGGGTATGGCGTTCGAAGGACACGGGCACGACCTGGAGCCCGGTGTTCGACAAGTACGCCATGAGCATCGGCGCGCTCCGCGTCTCGGCGAACGATCCGAACCTGGTCTGGGTGGGCACGGGTGAGAGCTGGGCGCGCAACAGCGTCGGCTACGGCGACGGCGTCTACAAGACCACCGACGGCGGCGACACGTGGAAGCGCATGGGGCTCGAGAAGACCGAGCGCATCGCCCGGATCGTGATCCACCCCAGCCGTCCCGACACCGTGCTCGTGGCCGCAACGGGGCCGCTCTTCAACGACAGCCCGGAGCGCGGCATCTATCGCACCACCGACGGCGGCAGGACGTGGACGAAGACGCTCTACGTGGACGCGCGCACGGGCGGCGCCGACGTCGCCATGGACCCGCAGAATCCGGAGATCGTCTACGCGGCCATGTGGAGCGTGCGGCGGCAGGCGTGGACGTTCACGTCGGGGGGCCCGGGCTCGGGGCTCTACAAGAGCGTCGATTGCGGCCAGACCTGGCGGCGGCTCACGGCCGGACTGCCGGCCGGCGAGCTCGGCCGCATCGGCATCGCCGTCTCGCCGGCGCGCGCGAGCCGCGTGTACGCCGTCGTCGAGGCCAAGTCCAACGCGCTCTATCGGAGCAACGACTCCGGCGAGCACTGGGTGAAGGGCAACGACTCGAGCAACGACGTCACCTGGCGGCCGTTCTACTTCGCCAACGTCGTTGCCGACCCGAAGTTGCCCGAGCGCGTGTACAAGGGGGGCCTGACGCTTTCCGCGAGCGAGGACAGCGGCACGACGTTCACCCGCGCGGGCGGCGGTCGCGGCAGCGCGCCGTACCACAGCGACCTGCACGCCGTGTGGGTGGATCCCCGGAACAACGAGTTCATCGTCATCGGGACCGACGGCGGCGTGTACCTGTCACTCGACCGCGGCAACACCTGGCGCCCGTGCCAGAACCTGCCGGTCGGGCAGTTCTATCACGTGAGCTTCGACATGCACGTTCCCTACGGCGTGTACGGCGGGCTCCAGGACAACGGCACGTGGACCGCGCCCAGCACGCGCGCGGGCGGAGTGCCGAATCGCTTGTGGGAGAGCTTGCTCGGCGGCGACGGATTCTGGGCGTTTCCCGACTCAAGGGACGAGGACGTCGTCTACTGCGAGTACCAGGGCGGGCACCTCTCGCGCGTGCGGCTCTCGACGGGCGAGACCAAGGACATCCAGCCACTGCGCGGCCCGGGCGAGCCGAAGCTGCGCTTCAACTGGAATGCGCCGCTGCACGTGGGGCCGAGCGGCGCGCTCTACATGGGCGCGCAGTTCCTGTACCGGACGCGCGACAAGGGCGACACGTGGGAGAAGATCTCGCCCGACCTCACCACGAACGACCCGGCGAAGCTGCAGCAGGACAAGTCCGGCGGCCTGTCCGTGGACAACTCGGGCGCCGAGAACCACTGCACGGTGTACGCCATTGGCGAGTCCCCCCGCGATCCGAACGTGGTGTGGGTGGGCACCGACGACGGGAACCTCCAGGTCACGCGTGATGGCGGCAAGACGTGGACGAACGTGACGCGCGGCCTGCCCGGGCTCGTGCCGTGCACGTGGATCTCGTACGTGGCGCCGTCGCCGGGCGACGCGGGCACGTGTTTCGTGACCGCGGACGGCCACATGCTCGGCGACTTCACGCCGCACGTGTTCGTGACGCGCGATTACGGGCACAGCTGGACCGCGCTCGCCACGCCCGAGATGCAGGGCTACGCACACGTCGTGCGGCAGGACCCGGTGAACCCGGACCTGCTGTTCGCGGGCACGGAGTGGGGCCTGTACGGCTCGCTCGATGGCGGCAAGCAGTGGGCGCAGATCAGGGCCGGCATCCCGAACGTGGCGGTGCGCGATCTCGCCATCCAGCCGCGCGAGGGTGACCTGCTCGTGGCGACGCACGGTCGCGGCATCTACGTGATCGACGACCTCTCGCCGCTGCGCTCGCTCACGCGCGACAAGCTCGCCTCGGACGCCGCCTTCCTCGCCACCCGCCCCGACGTGCTCGTGATTCCGCGCCAGGAGCAGCGCTTCTCCGGCAGCGCCGACTGGGCCGGCGACGAGCTGCCCGAGGCCGCGGTCGTGACGTACTACTTGAAGAAGCGCCACCTGATCGGCGACCTGAAGCTCGAGGTTTTCGACGCGGCGGGAAAGCGGCTGGCCTCGCTGAGCGGTGGCCGGCGCCGCGGCATCAACCGGGTCGAGTGGCCGATGCGCCTGAAGGGTCCCAAGCTGCCGCCGGCCGCGAACCAGGTCCCGAACCAGTTCGCCTCCGTCGGTCCACGCGCCGCGGCGGGCACCTACACGGCCAAGCTCACCCGCAACAAGGACACCATCACCACCACGTTCACCCTCGTCGCCGATCCGCGCTCCACGCACACGCCGGCGGACCGCGCCGAGCAGGTGAAGCTCGTGAACCGACTCTACGATCGCCTCGGCGATCTCACTTATGCGGTCGACGGTATCCAGGCCGTGCGCGACACGGCGCGCGCCCGGGCCAGGGCGCTCGGCAAGGACGGTTTGGCCGCAAAGCTCACCGCGTTCGCGACCCGGCTCGAGACGTTCCGCGGCACGCTCGTCGCGGCGAAGGAGGGCGGCCGGCTGACGGGCGAGGAGCACCTGCGCGAGCAGTTGGGCGACCTCTACGGCAAGGTGAACGGCTACGACGGTCGCCCCACGAACGGCCAGATCGCGCTCGCGGGCGTCCTCGAGGCGGAGCTCAGGAAGGGCGAGGCCGACTTCGCGGCGACGCTCGCGAAGGAGCTGCCCGCCCTGAACGCCGCGCTCGCGGCGAAGAAGCTGCCGGCGATCACCCGCGAGACGCGCGAGGCCTGGGAGAAGCGCAACGCGGACTCCGCGGGGGGCACGGGGGGCATGGAACTCGTGCGCGAGCTGTTCGGAGACGTTGACGGCGTCGAGCACGATTGAGATACGGCCGGGCTCGGTAGAGGGGGCGGCGCCGGGGGGATGTGATTCAGGGCAGTCGCGAGCAGGCCGGAGGCCAGGATGGCCGGAGGCCGTCCGCGAGCGTCAGGGAGGGACGGCCAGGGACTGGCCGTCCCGAGCGTTGCCCTGAATCACATTCCCCGGGTGCCGCCCCCGATTAGCGCGGCGCAGAGTCACATCTCAGGAATGCGTTTGCAGCCGCGCAACGCCCGCCGGTGCACCACGCGCCCAGCGCCCCCTCGCCGCATCCCGCCACGACCAAGCCGAGCAAGAACTTGTATCAGCCCGACCAGCGCCGGTCGCTCCTCTGGATGCGGAACCCAGTTGACATTGCCGGTTCCGGCGGCACAAACTTCGTTCGAGGGTCACGTACACCCCGCGGCGTGACCTCTGCCGAGCGCCCGGTATGGCCGCGCCGGCGGTCCAGGTCAGCGGCTGGATCGCGGGGCCGGGTCGCTCAGTTTTCCCGCACTGAGGGACCCCGCCATGGGACTCGCAGAACTCGAGGGCAATACCCGCGCCGTGGCCGACTCCACGGGCACCCTGCTTCGCGAGATCGTCGCCCACCTCTCCCAGAATCGGACCCTGCTGCGTGAAGAGTGGGTCCGCCGGATCGCCGAGGCGCGGCTGCTCAAGGCCATGACGAAGGACGAAATCTTCGCCGAGGCCACGTCCGTCTACGACAGCTATGTCGAGGCCCTCGAGACCCGGACGCTCGAGACGCTGCAAGCGTACGCGCAGAACCTCTCGGAGCGCATCATCCCGCGCGGCGTCGAGACCCACGAGGTCGTCGGCATCGTGCTCCTGCTCCGCGACGTGCTCGCGCGCTCCCTCTTCGCGAAGTACCACAAGGACCCGGTGGTGCTCGCGCGCGTCTTCGATGCCTACGAGCCCGCCGCGAACGCGATCGCCATCACCGTCTCCGTCGGATTCGTCCAGGAGCGCGAGCGCGTCATTCGCGAGCAGCAGGAGGCGATCCGCGAGCTGTCCACGCCGGTGCTCCAGGTTCGGGAACGCCTGCTCATCCTGCCGATGATCGGCCTGATCGACCCGCACCGCGCACGGCAGCTCACCGAGCAATTGCTGCGCGGCATCCGCGCCAACCGGGCGCGCGTCGTGGTGATCGACATCACCGGCGTCGCCGCGATGGACGCGAACGTCGCGAACCACCTCGTGCTCACGGTCGAGTCCGCGCGGCTGCTGGGCGCGCGGGTCATCGTCACCGGGCTTTCGCCGGAGATCGCGCAGACGCTCGTCAACATCGGGGTGGATCTGGGAAAGATGAACACCGTCGGAGACCTGCAGGGAGGCATCGAGGAAGCAGAGCGCGTCCTCGGCTACAAAGTGGTGCCCGCCCAGGACCACAAGCCAGTCTGACCGTAGGGCCGCGCAGTCGGTTTCCAGGAGTACGTCCCTTGCCGGTGCCCATCCTCAAGCAGGGCCGCGACCTGATCGCCACGATCCAGTCGGCGCTCACGGACGCGGATATCGTCAACCTGCGCGATGCACTCGTCGAGCAGGTGGGGCGGTTCCGTGCGCGGGGCGTCATCATCGACGCGACCGCGATCGACGTCATCGACTCGTTCGCCACCGATACCCTGCGCGAGATGGCACAGATGGTTCGTCTGCGCGGGGCCGAGACGGTGATCGTCGGCATCCAGCCGGACGTCGCCTTCGCGATGGTGCACATGGGGCTCTCGCTCGAAGGCGTCACCACGGTGCTCGATCTCGAGGAGGGGCTCGCGTACCTCGACCGCCGCAACCGAAGTCTGGAGCCCGGATGAGACCGATGGCGGCATCGGAGGAGACGCGCGTCGAAGTTCGAACGGACGCGGACATCGTCACGGCGCGGATGCACGGCCGCGAGCTGGCCGTGCAGCTCGGGTTTCCCTCCGGGCCGGCGACGCTGGTCGCGACGGCGATCTCGGAGCTGGCGCGCAACATCCTGCTCTACGCGCTCCGCGGCGAGATCACGCTCACGCCGCTGCGCGCCTCGTCGCGCCGCGGCCTCATGGTGGTTGCGCGCGACGAAGGGCCGGGGATCCCCGACATCGAGCGCGCGCTGCAGGACGGTTATTCGACCTCGGGCCGTCTCGGCCTCGGGCTGCCCGGCGTTCGGCGGCTCGTGGACGAGTTCTCGATCGACACTCAGCCCGGGCGGGGGACCACGGTCGTGGTGAAAAAATGGACGGATTGACGGCGCAATGGATCGAACCGGCGGTGGCATCGCGCGCGCGCGCGGGCGAGGCCCAGTCGGGAGACGCGTGGTGGCTCGAGGAGGCCCGTGACGGCGTGCGCGTCGCCGTCGTCGACGGGCTCGGCCATGGCCCCGAGGCC
>DATDEX010000191.1:0-19299 GCA_036522895.1 Candidatus Eiseniibacteriota bacterium
CTCGTGCGGGCCGCTCGGGCGGCCGCCGCACGAGCGCGCGGCGCAGGATCGGCCGCGTCGGCGAGCGGCGGGCGATCTCGGTGAAGCCCGCGCGCCGGAACGTGGACTCGAAGCCGGTGTAGACGAACGCGGGCGGCTGGCGCTCGGCGCGGTTCGCGCTCGGGTAGCCCTCGACGCTCCACGCCCCGCGACGCTTCGCGTAAGCCGCCGCGGCCTCGATGAGCGCGGCGGTGAGCCCGCGGCCGCGATGCGTGGTCTTGACGAAGAAGCACGGGGCGGCCCAGACGCGTTCGCCCGCCACGGGCTCGAGCACGCGCGAGTTCGCGAGCCGCAGGTATTCGTCGCGCGGGCCGACCGCGACCCAGCCCACGGGCTCGCCGGCCTCGTAGGCGAGAAGCCCCGGCGGCCGGCGCGCCACGAGCGTGCGGAGCGCGCGCCGATTGCCCGCCCCCTTGCCGCGCCTGAACTCGGCGATCGGCAGCCGCATCCACATGCACCAGCACCCGCCGCAGGCTCCGCGCGCGCCGAACAATCGCTCGAGGTCCGGCCAGCGCGACGGCGTGAGCGGAACGATGCGCCGATCCGTCGCCGCGGCTCCCCGCGCTCGCACAGCCACGCTATCCGCCGCTCACCGGCGGGAGGAGCGCCAGCTCGCAGCCCTCGGCCAGCGCGTCGCCGGTCCGCGCGAGCGTGCCGTCCAACGCCACCGCGAGGTGCGGCCGCAGCTCGGCGAGCCCGGGGTAGGCGCGCTCGAGCAGCGCCAGCGCGTCGGACACGCGGCTGCCGTCCGGCAGTTCCAACCGCGCCTGGCCGCTGCCGACGCGCTCGCGCGCCTGTGCGAACAGCCTGATCTCGATCCGCATCGTTGGAGCCTCCGCAAGCGAACCCCTATGCTCGCGCGACCATGGACTCGACGCAAGACGCCCCGCCACCGGGTGAGGTCGGGATGCAGGTCGCCCCGGAGGACGCGGCGCTCGCGCTCGTGACCGAGCGGCTCGCGCGGCAGGTCGCGGCCGACGCGGTGGCCGGCGCCATGCGGCGCGGACTCGTGCGCTGGACGGCGCTCGCCGGCCTGGGATCGCTCGCGGCGCTCCTGCTCGAACGTCCGGACGCGGCGCTGTTTCTCGCTGCCGCCGCACTGTTCGCGCTCGCCCAGTCGTGGGACGTACGGGACCGCGCGCGGACGGGTGACCCCCTGACGGACGCGGCGCTCCTCCCCGGCCTGCTCGGCTCGGCGCTCCGCGCGCTGGTGCCGCTGGTGGTGCCGTTCGCGGGCGCGCTGGGGTTCTGCGGGCTCATCGTGTTCGCGCGCGGGCTTCCGCGCTCCGCGCCGCACCTCGCGGCGATGCAGTGGTGCATCGCCGCGACCGCGGTGTGCGTGCTGAGCGCGTTCCCCCCGTTCGCTCGCGCCCTCGCGCGCACGTTCGTGTCCGGCTCGCGGCCGGGGCACACGGACCGGCTCACCGCCTCCGTCGCGCTCGTGCTGCTGCTCGTCCCCGTGCCGTTCCAGCTCCTGAGCGAGGAGCTCATGGGGATCGCCAAGGGGAGCGGCCGCCCGCTCGCCGACGTGGGCTCGCTCGTCACCCAGTTGCTCGGCGAGGTCGTGTTCGCGCTGTCCGCCGTGGGCCTGTGGGTCGGCCGCGATCTGCGCGCGGTGCGCGAGCGGCTCGGGCTCGGCGGCATGGGGGCGCAGCATCTTTTCGTGGCGGTCGCGGGGTTCGCGGCGGTGAGCGGGCTCAACCTGGGCATGGAGTGGATCGAGCGCACGCAGCTCCACGCGCTGTGGCTCCGCGACCAGGACATCGTCCGGCTGATCGCCGGCGACATGAGCGTGGCCGCGGCGGTCGTGCTCGGGATCTCCGCCGGGGTGGGCGAGGAGATCCTGGTGCGCGGCGCGCTCCAGCCGCGCGTGGGTCTCGTGTGGGCGTCGCTCCTCTTCGCGGCCGCGCACGTCCAGTACACGTGGTTCGGCATGCTCACGATCGTGCTGCTGGGGGTGACGCTCGGGCTCGTGCGGAAGTGCTCCAACACGACCACCGCCATCGTGGTGCACATGCTCTACGACACGCTCGCGGCGCTCGGCGCGCGCTGAGCGCTCCGGCGCGGGAACACCGGTCGCAGCGCGTGACCGCGTCAGCTCGCGGGGCGCACGGCGCGCGTGGCCATGAACGTCGCGAGGTAGCGGCCGAGCGGGCTCTCCGGCCAGCGGTCCTCGTAGAGCGCGGTGATCACGAAGCCGGCATCCAGCTGGCCGCCCAGCTGGTCCTCGAGCGAGTGGCCGAACGCGAGCGGCTCCCCCGCCGCCTCGCGTCGCGCGCGCTCGGCGGGCGCCAGGCGCGCGAGGTCCGAGTAGGGAATCGCATGGCGGACGATCAGCTCGGCCGATCCATGCTCCGCCGGCGTGCCCTCGACCGCGTCCTCGTCGAACAGGTACTCGACCGGGTTCGTGAAGCCCGCGAGCAGCACACCGCCCGGGCGCAGGACGCGAAACGCCTCCCGCCACACCGGCCGCACGTCGGGCACGAACGCGTTGGAGCAGGGGTGGAACACGAGCGCGAACGTGCCGTCCGCGAACGCGGAGAGGTCGCGCATGTCGCCGAGCACGGTCTCGATCTCGAGCGCTTCACGCTCGGCCACGTGCAGGTCCTGCGCGAGCTGGCGCGGCGAGTTGTCGACCACGCTCACGCGCGCGCCGGCCGCGGCCAGCACCGGCGCCTGCTGCCCGCCCGCGCCCGCGAGCAGCAGCACCCGCTCGCCCGCGAACGGCGGATACCACGCGCGTGGCACGGGCCGCGTGGGGGTGAGCACGATCTCCCACTCGCCGCGCCGCGCGGCCGCGATCGTCACGGCGTCGACCGGCACGGTCCAGCGGTTCGCGCGCTCGACGAGCCCGTCCCACGCCCGGCGATTGTGGCGGGCGACTTCATCGTGCATCGGTCAGCGCACGCTCTCGCCCGGCTTGGGCGCCACGACCTGCGCCTGCACGCCCGCCTTCGCGAGCTCCACGCGCAGCGCTTCCGGCGTGCCGGTGAGCGCCGCGAACGTGCCGTAGTGGCACGGCACGATGTACGGCGAGCGCAGCAGGCGCGCGGCGTACGCCGCCTCGCGCGGACCCATCGTGTAGAGGTCGCCGATTGGCAGCACCGACACGTCCGGGCGGTAGAGGTCGCCCATGAGCTGCATGTCCATCATCGGCCCGGTGTCCCCGGCAAAGTAGAGCGTGGCGCCGTTCTCGAGCGTGACGACGAACCCGGCGGCGTCGCCGCCGTATTCCCGGCCCTCCCCACCATCGAAGCTGCTCGAGTGCGTGGCGTTCGTCATCGTGAACTTGAGCCCGTGCAGCTGCACCGTGCCGCCCTTGTTCATGCCGACGCAGGTCTCGACGCCCTGCTTCTGGAGCCACAGCGCCGACTCGTGGATGGCCACGACGTTGCAGCGGAACCGTTTCGCGAGCCGCACGGCATCGCCAGCGTGATCGCTGTGCGCATGCGAGAGCAGGACGACGTCGACGTGGCCGATGGGCGTATCGCCCACGGGCGCCATGGGGTTGCCCTCGAGCCACGGGTCCACCAGCACGTGCTTGCCGCGCGGCGAGACCAGATGGAACGCGCTATGGCCGAGCCAGGTGAGCGTGAACCCCTTGTCGAAGACCTTCATGGCTGATTCTCCCGGGCTCTCTTCTGTCGCTTGATGTCGCGGGCTCACCGCCTGGGGCGGGGTGGGTCGATCGGCTCGCCGGGGCCCGTCGCTTCGCTCTCGCCCAGCTCCCCGATCGACCCACCCCACCCCAGGCTGCGTCTGCACACCAACGGCCACCCGTCGCCGCTCGACTGGCGTGCGTGTCGGTCTCGAGTCCTCACCTCCTCGAGCTTCCCACGGGCGAATCGGTAAGCTCTTCGAGCCGGGCCGTGAAGTGGCGGAGGACCGGTGCTTCGTAGGTGAGGCGCAGCCCGCGGAGGCGGTCGCGCTCGCGGTGGAGCTGGATCACCGAGTCGGCCACGTAGCGCATGTGCTCGGTCGTGTAGACGCGCCGCGGCACGGCGAGGCGCACGAGGTCGAGCTGCGGGAAGACGTCGCGCCCGTTCGCGTCCTTGTGGCCGAACATCAGGCTCCCCACCTCGACGGCGCGTATGCCGTAGTCGCGGTAGAGCGCCACCACCAGCGCCTGCCCCGGGAACTGCGATTGCGGGACGTGGGCGAGGAAGCGGCGGGCGTCGATGTACACCGCGTGCCCGCCGACCGGGACGACGATCGGGACGCCCGCGTGCTCGAGCAGCTCGCCCAGTTGCGCCACCTGGCCGATCCGGAACGCCAGGTAGTCCTCGTTCAGCACTTCACGCAATCCGCGCGCCATCGCCTCGAGGTCGCGGCCGGCGAGGCCGCCGTAGGTGGGGAAGCCCTCGATCAGGATGAGCAGGTTCGTGATCTGCTGCGCCCAGTCGGCATCGTTCATCGCCAGGAACCCGCCGATGTTCACGAGCCCGTCCTTCTTGGCGCTCATCGTGCAGCCGTCGCCCAGCGAGAACATCTCGCGGGCGATCTCGGCGACGGACTTGTTCGCGTAGCCGCTCTCGCGCTGCTGCACGAAGTAGCTGTTCTCGGCGAAACGGCAGGCATCGAAAAAGAGCGGCACGCCGTGCCGCTCGCACACCTGCCGCACCGCACGCACGTTTGCCATGGCGACCGGCTGCCCGCCGCCCGAGTTGTTCGTCACGGTGAGCATCACGAGCGGCACCCGCCCGGCGCCGCGCTCGCCGATGAGCCGGTCGAGCTTCGCCGGGTCGAGGTTGCCCTTGAACGAGTGGAGCGCGTACGGGTCGAGCCCCTCGTCGATCACGAGGTCGGCGGCTTCCGCGCCCTGGTGCTCGATGTTCGCGCGCGTCGTGTCGAAGTGGATGTTGCTCGGCACCACCTGCCCGGGCTTCAAGATGGTGGAGAACAGCAGGTTCTCCGCGACGCGCCCCTGGTGGGTGGGGATCACGTGCCGGTAGCCGAAGATGTCCCGCACCGTGTCCTGGAAGTGGAAGAAGTTGCGGCTGCCGGCGTACGACTCGTCGCCGAGCATGAGGCCGGCCCACTGGTGGTCGCTCATGGCCGACGTGCCACTGTCGGTGAGGAGGTCCACGTAGATGGTGTCCGCCGGGACCGCGAAGATGTTGAGCCCGGCCTCGCGGATCGCCCGTTCGCGCTCCTCGCGCGTCACGCGGCGCAGCGGCTCGACGACCTTGATCCGAAAAGGTTCGGCGGGAAAACGCATGCCGCGCACTCTAGTCCGCTACGCGAGCAGCGTCCACGTTCGGGGCCGCCGGATGCGCCCGGCGGATGCACCGGGGCGAACGTCTAATTGCGACCGGGCGCGGGCGGGGGCGGCGGTCCGAGCGGTCCCAGGAGCCGCAGGCACTCGCGCAGGCGCCGAGCGCGCTCGACGACATTGTCCTCCGCGAGCAGCGCCAGCTTGTCGTCCGCCGGGAAGCGCGCCGCGGTGGCCAGCGTGCCCACGACCGTCGCGAGCGGAGCGGTGGGCTCGAACACCGGCGGCGCGAGCCACACCTCGATCCCGAGGGGCGCCAGCCGGGCCCGTTCGGCGATCAGATCCTGGCGCGCGAGCGTCGCCAGCGGGTCGCTCTCTGTATATGGCGCCTCGGGAATCGTCTCCACGGTGCAGGCGCGATACGGGAACTCGCGAACCACGCGCCCGAAGTGAACGCGCACCGTGCCGCGGACGCGAAGGTCGTAGTGGTCGTTCGGCAGCCACGCGACTTCTTCGAAGCGTGCGACGCATCCGAGCCCGTGGAACTCGGGGCTCCCCTGCTCGTCGCGCTCCCAGCCCGGCGCGAGCGTGGCCAGGGCGATGAGGCGCTCGCTCGAGAGCGCATCGCGCACCATGGTGCGATAGCGCAGCTCGAACACCCGGAGGCTCATCTCGCCGTTCGGGAACAGCACCACGCCGGGAAGCGGGAACACCGGCACCGGCCGTTTGGGCGCCCAGTCCATTGCTTGGGGATCGCGCCGGCGGGAGCGGGCGCTCGCGCGCCACCGCCCCGCCGCGCGCTCACTCCTCGGTGAGAAACGCGAGCACGTCGGCGACGTGCCCGTCCACCTTCACCTTGGGATAGATCTGCGCGATCCGCCCGGTCTTGTCGATCACGAACGTGGTTCGCTCGATCCCCAGGAACTTCTTGCCGTAGAGATTCTTCTGCTTCCACACGCCGTACGCCTTGGACGTGGCCGCCTCGGGATCGGACAGCAGCTCGAACGGCAGCTTGTGCTTGGCCTGGAACTTGAGGTGCGATTCCATCGGATCCGCGGAGATCCCCAGGATCACCGCGCCCACGGCCTCGAACTGCGCGGCCACGTCGCGGAACCCGCACGCTTCCTTGGTGCAGCCCGGCGTCTCGTCGTTCGGATAGAAGTAGAGCACCACGGTCTTCTTGCCCTTGAACTGCCGCAGGGTCACGAGCTGGCCCGACGTCCCGGGCAGCGAGAAGTCGGGAGCGGGCTTGCCGATCACCGGCAGCAGCGTGGCGGTGGCCATCGTTCCTCCTGAAAAATCGTGCGGGCCCCCGGTCGTAGGGGCCCGTCACGAAGCGTGAGGCCGCGCGGCGCGCGGCGAGTCGATGAACGTTACTTCGTTGCCGGCTGCATGGCGAGCGCGCGTTCGAGATTCGCGGCCACCACGCCCCAATCCAGGTTGTTGAAGAACGCGTCGATGTACTTGGCGCGCGCGCGGCCGTAGTCGATCCAGTACGCGTGTTCGTACACGTCCATCGCCAGGATCGGGGTAGCGTTCCAGATCGGGAACGTGTTCTGGGCGTCGCCGACCGCGGTGGTGAGCCTGGACATGTCGTGGTCGTAGGCCAGCCAGACCCAGCCGCGGGCCGCGAGCCCCGACGCCTTGAAGTCGCCGAGCCACGCCTCGTACGACGGGAAATCGCGCTCGATGAGCTCCTTGAGCCGGCCCGTCGGCGTGCCGCCCTTGCCGCCCAGGTGTCCGAAGAAGATCTCGTGATTCTTCATGCCGCCGAGCGCGAACGAGTAGTCGACGCGCAGCGAGCGCAGGTCGCTGAAGATCTGGTTCGCCGTCGTTCGGTCCACCGCGTCGAGCTTCTTCTGGATCTCGTTCACCTTGCCGACGTAGCCCTTGTAGAGTTCGTAGTGCTCTTCCTGCGTGCGAGCCGAGATGCCGTTCAGCTCCCGGATGGATGCGAAGGTCTTCGGGGTCAGGTCCTTCCACGCCATGGGACACCTCCGATGCGGACGGGAGAACACGGAGCGCGTCATCGGCTCCGCGGGTTTTGTCTGGGTAGATGCGAAGGGTAGCCCGCTGGGTTCACGCCCTGCAAGCGAATGAACGAGCCGAAATGCGTCCCCGGCCCGAATGGGAAATACGGGTGGAGAGGCGTCCGGGGCGGCGCCGTCAGCGGCCCGCGGGGCGCTCCGGAAAACCGTCGGCGCGGGTGATCTTGCCCGCGCGCACCGAGTCGTAGAGCGCGCTCGCGCGCGGCCCGCTGGTCTCGCACTGGGAGTCGAAGCGGCGGCATCCGGCCAGCGTGTAGCCGCAACCGCAGGTGCAGCGCCGTCCGTTCGCGATACGCGTGAACGTCTCGCGCTGCCCGGGCGCGAGCGCGGCGAGGTCGAGGTCGGGGATGTCGTCCACCCAGTCCTCCTTGTGCTTGTGGGTGGTGTCCCGGGCGGCGAGCCTGAGCGCACGGCCGACGACGTCCTCGCCGCCCGAGTCCGGGGTCGACGAGCTCGGGGTCGAGACGACGTCTCCGCCCGACGGACGGGCACGCACCGGCAGGCCGAACGAGCGATGCAGGACCACGGCCCCGAGCACGACCGCGGCGAGCGCGCCGACCAGGCTCAGGATGAGGAGCGCCGTACGCATGCCGGGAAGCCTAGTGGATTCCAGCCGTCGGGTGCACGTCGGCCTCGCGTGAGGGCGCGCCTCGGGCGGCCGCGGACCCGGGGGCCGGCGAGCCCGTCGGACGGCGTGCGCCGAGCCCGGGGCTCCACTAGCATGACGTCCGCTCTCGACTGGAGGCGGTCATGACCTGGATCCACGGCGTCGCTCCCGAGCAGGCCGGCGCGGCGCTCGCTCCCATCTACGAAGGCATCGCGTCGCACGCCAGGTCGGGCCGAGTCGCCCGCCTGTGGCAGACGCTGGGCGGCGACCCCACGGGCCTCGAGACGCTGCACGCCCACTACCGCGCGGTCATGGCCGACCCGGCGCCGCTCACGCGCGCGCAGGCCGAGATGCTCGCCGTGGTCGTCTCCGCGACGAACGGCTGCGGCTATTGCGTGGCGCACCACGGGCCCAAGCTCTCGATCGCGGCCGGCGAGGATCTCGCCCGCGCGGTGGCCCGCGACTACCGCGAGGCCAACCTCGCGGCGCGCGACCGCATCCTCCTGGACGCGGCGGTGGCCCTGACGTGCGAACCATCCGAACGCACGCAGGCGGACATCGAGCGCATGCGCGAATACGGCTTCGACGACGGGGCGATCCTCAAGGCGACCGAGATCGCGGCGCTCTACAACCTCGTCAACCGCATGGTCAGCGGCCTCGGCGTCGCCCTCGAGGACGGCCTGGAGCCCTGGGAGTTCGGCCTACAGCGCTGATTGCGCGCACGCTGCGACGGCTCTGCCGGGAGATTCCTCGCGGCGTCGACACACCTGCGGGTCACCGCAAGGCGAGGGGCATCGAGCCGAAGGGGACGGTCGTCGCCGACATCCTGTCGGCTCCTCCCTCGTCTGGCGGCTCGCTCCGGCATCCTGCCTCCCGCGACCCGCCAGGCGCCCCTCCGGCTCGATGCCCCTCGCCTTGCTTCGACGGCTGGGCTGCGACGAGGCCGAGCGAGCTGACTTCGCGAAGGAGCCGCGACCGCCCGCTCGGCTCGAAGCGCGTCGGACTCCGGGCACCCAGCGAACCGGGGCAACGCCGGGGGTATCGAGCCTCGGGGGCGCCTGGCGGCACACGTGAGCCATGGACGGCGGAGTGTGCCGCCAGACGAGGTCGTCGCCGGCAGGAAGCCGGCGACGACCGTCCCCCGAGGATCGATGCCCCCGGCGTTGCCGTGACCCGCAGGTGTAGCGAGCCCGAGAAGACGTATCCCGGAAGACCTCCGGGGTACTACTTCTCCGCGGTCTTCTTCTCGGCTGCCTTCGCCTTGGAAGCCGCCTGCTCGCGGGCCGTCCAGGGTGGGGTGATGTTGTTGGAGCGGGCGTAGGCGATCAGCTGGCCCAGGTGCTCGTGCGAGTGCGAGGCCAGCAGGAGCAGGCCCGCGCGCTTCGTCATCTTCTGGCCGAAGAAGTCCATCTGCGTGTCGAGCTCCGAGTCCGGCGTGTCGGAGACCGCCTTGGACGCGAACGCGTACGAGTCCTTGAGCATCTCGCGGATCTTCGCCGGCTCCATCGTCTGCGTGTCGAGCTTCATGAGCTCGTCCATTGCCATCGGCGACTTGAACCCGATCATCGACGGGAAGAGGTAGTTCGCCTGGACCACGTGCAGGAACACCTGCCCCGTGGAGCGCACGTCCTTGCTCGGCTTCCACGTGTACTTGCCGTCCGGGATCGCGGTGGACAGCTCCTGAATCTTGCCGCCCGCGTCCATCATGCTGTTGATCAACTCGCCGCGGATGCCCGTCGGGGCGTCCTGGGCCAGGACCAGCTGCGGTGCGAACAGCGAGACGAATGCGAACAACGCGACCAGCTTGCGCATCGAAGCCTCCGGATGAGGGGGGTGGTTTACGGCGCGCGAGCGGGCTCAATCCCAGCCGGATTCGAGCAGCTCGCGTGTCTCGGACACGGCCGTGCTCCAGAGCGCGGCCATATCGTCGTCCGGGCGAACATACCGCCCGGCGAAGTTGCCGTCACCCAGCCGTTCGCGAATCGCGGCCGGCCCGAGATGGGTCCAGGCCGCCCACGGCACGGCCGGTTTCGCCGCATTGGGCGCGGTCACGCCCGGCAGCCGCGTCCACGGAAAGTTCTCCATCCACGACGCGTGTGACGCCAGGGGGTCCAGCGACTGGACGTGCGCCCACACCCGGGGAGCGTTCCACCAGTTGTGGAACTTGACGCGCATGCCGGGGTGACCAACGAGCCATTCCTGCACGAATGCGCCGGCGGGTGCGTTCCCGCCGTGGCCGTTCACCACGAGCACGCGACGCGCCCCGTGGTGCTCGAGCGAGTCGAGCACGTCGGCCACCACGGCGAGGAGCGTCGAGACGCGCAGCGACACCGTGCCCGGGTAGGCCATGAAGCTGGGCGTGATGCCGTAGGGCATGACCGGCAGCACGGGCACGTCGAGCGGGGCCGCGGCCTCGCTCGCCACGCGCTCGGCCAGGATGCTGTCGGTGGCGAGGCTCAGGTAGGCGTGCTGTTCGGTGGATCCGAGCGGGAGCACCACCCGATCGTCGCGGCGCAGGCGCTCCTCCATCTGCATCCAGTTCAAGCCGGACACGTTCATGCTCGCATCGCCTCCTCGTAGATCTTCACCAGCCCCTGAGCGTGCGCCGCGGGCGCGAACGCGACCCGCGCGCGCGCCCGCGCCGCCTCCCCCCAGCGATCCGCGGCGGGGTCCGCGAGCGCGCGCTGCGTGGCCGCGACGAGTGCGGCGGTGTCCCCCGGCGGAACGAGCAGCCCGGTCGCCTCGTGTTCGACCAGCTCGGCGAGCGCACCGATGCGCGAGGCCACCACCGGCCGCGCGTCGAGCTGCGCCTCGGCGACCGCGTAGCCGAACGTCTCCGGGAACCGGCTCGGCACGAGCACGACGCTCGCGCGCTCGCGCAGCGCCGCGAGCGCGTCGGACTCGAGATGCCCGAGCGGCCGGAGATTCCCGGCGGCCTGGCCGCGGAGCCAGGCGTCGAGCGGGCCGCCGCCCGCCACGAACAACGGGATCGGCGCGATGGCGCGCGCGACCGCGGGCAACGCCTGCACGCCCTTCTCCTCCGCCAGCCGTCCGGCGTAGAGCGCGAAACGCTCGGGCAGCTGCGGATCCGCGCGCCGACCCGCGCCCTCTCCCGCGCCCTCTCCCGCGCCGCTCGCCCGCTCGACGCCGTGTACGAGCAGCCGCACGCGTGCGGGATCGGCGCCGAGCTCCACCGCCTTCTCCCGCACGAACGCCGCGGGCGCGATCCAGCGGCGGATCGGCCGATACGCGCCGCGCCGGTCGTGCGCGTACGCCTCGACCGCGCCCACCGCACTCTTCAATCGCGAGCGCTGCACGCAGCCGGTCGTCACGGCGTGCCAGTGGTGGCCGCCGCGGCAGCGCTCGCACACCTCGCCCCGCGCGAACAGCACGCGGTTCGTGCACCAGGGCTTGAAGTCGTGAAGCGTCATCACGCTGGGGACGCCGGCGCGCTCGAGTTCCGCGATCACCGATGGTGTGAGGTATCGGCTCGGGGCGTGCACGTGCGCCACGTCGGGGCGCCATTCCGCGAGGAGCCCGGCCAGCGCGCGCGCCGCCGGCGCCGACCACAGCACGCGAGCAAGCTGCGGCAGCTGGCGCCACGCCGGCGTGCCCTCGCCGAAGTCGGCGGCGGGTGCAAAGTGCCGGGCGAACCGGCTCTCGCAATTGCGCGGGTCCCGGGTCGCGAAGTGCGCCACCTCGTGGCCCGCGGCCTCGAGCCAGCGCGTCTCGTCGAACACGGTGCGCTCCACGCCGCCCTTGAGCCAGTGGAACGCGTTCACCATCAGCACGCGCATCGCACCTCCGCGCGTCAGCCGCCCGAACCCGGTTCGAGCGCGAACTCCACGAGCGCGGTCCCGAGCCCCGGCGAGGATTCGCGCTCGAGCACGCGCCCCTGCAGATCGCCGAGCAGGAAGCCACGCAGCACCTCGAGGTGGCGGAGCGCCGCGTCCGGCTGCGCCTTCTCGAGCAGCGCCGGCTCCAACTCGGCCAACGCGGTCCACCGCCCGCGGCGCACCGCATCGAGCACGCGCTCGTCGAGCTCGCGGGACTCCTCCAGGTCGCGGCGCAGGTTGAACGCGTGCAGGTTGAACGCCAGTGCGCCGCCGACGACGAACACGATCCGCTCCCGTCGCCGGTCGAGCGTGCGGCGAATGGACTCGCCCCACGCGCGATGCTCCTCGCGCGTGCCCTCGGAGAGCGACACCGGCACGACCGGCAGCTGGCGGTCGCGCGCGAGGAAATGGAGCGGCACCGAGACGCCGGTATCCATACCGTGCCGCGAGCAGGCCGCGCGCAGCCCGGCGCGCGTGGCGTCCTCGACGAGCGCGCGCGCCAGCGCCGGGAACCCGGCGCAGTCGTAGCGGGGTTCCACGCCGAAGCCGGGCAGGTCGATGACGCTCTTGTGCTCGCGGGCGTCGTCCGCGTGAAACGGACCGCCGCTGATCCAGCGCGCGCTCAGCGCCACGATCGCCTCGGGCGCCTCGGACGCGAGCCGCTGCCCGGCCGCGGTGACGGCCTCGATCATCTCGGTGAAGTCGCCCCGCTGCTCGTCGATGAGCATGGTGGGCACACTCGGCAGAAGCAGGGCGCGGGACGTGAGCATGGGGGAAGGAAGGTGGCGTACGGGTCGCTGAGCGTCAAACGCTGACTGTTGCTGCGTGCGGACGCTTGCTTGTCACCGCAGTGGGCGGGGCATCGAGCCGAAGGGGACGGTCGTCGCTGGCTTCCTGCCAGCTCCTCCCTCGTCTGGCGGCACACTCCGCCGTCCATGGCTCCCGTGTGCCGCCAGGCGCCCCTTCGGCTCGATGCCCCACCCACTGCTTGAGACGGCTGGGACGCGAACAGATGCGCGACGCATGAACGTTCGACACTCCGCTTGAAAGTAGGGAACCCCCCATGCCGCGCAATGCGGTGACCCGCAGGCTTTCGCGACTCTCCGCGCTACCGACTATGCTCGCGCCGAGGAGGTCGATACCCATGACCGATTGGGATGCCCGCTACGCCGAGGCCGGATGGGCGTTTGGGACGGAGCCGAACGATTTTCTGCGCGAGCAGGCGGAGCTGCTCCCGCGCGGGCGGGTGCTTTGCCTTGCCGAGGGTGAGGGGCGGAATGCGGTCTGGCTCGCGGGGCAGGGATTCGAGGTGACCGCGGTGGACCTGTCGAGCACGGGGCTCGAGAAGGCACAGCGGCTCGCTAGCGAGCGCGGTGTGCGGATCACCACCGTGTGCGCGGACCTCGCCACGTACGCGATCGAACCCGATGCGTGGGAAGGCATCGTGAGCATCTTCGCGCACGTGCCTGCGGCGGTGCGCGCGCGTGTGCACGGCGCGGTCACCGGCGGGCTCGTGCCGGGCGGCGTGTTCCTGCTCGAGGCCTATCGCCCCCAGCAGATCGGGCGCGGCACCGGTGGACCGAACGACGACGAGCGCATGGTCGATCTCGCGCGATTGCGCGCCGAGGTGGGAACGCTCGAATGGCTGGTCGCGCGCGAGGTCGAGCGCGAGGTGGTCGAAGGCCACCGCCACACCGGCATGGCCAGCGTGGTGCAGCTCGTCGCGCGACGCCGCGGCTGAGGGTCGCGCCAACCGCGACGCTCACGGCAGTCACGGCGTCCACCGCAACCAACGCGGCCGCGGCGGCGTCAATGGTGGCGGATCTTGAACTCCGCCACGGCGCGCTCGGTGGCGCGCTCGTTGCCCGCCCCGACCGCGACGCCCTTCCGCTGCGCGTCCACGAGGAGCTCGTTCGGGAGCGGGAACATGATCCGTTCTTCAACCAGCGTGAACGGCTTCACCTCGAACGTGCCCAGCTCGCACACCCGCGCGACGCACGCCTGGACGACGCGCTCGGGTGTGGACGCGCCCGCGGTGAGCCCGACGTCGCCCACGAGCCATTCGGCGCGGATGTCCTCGGGGCCCTCGATCAGGTACGCGCTCGCCCCGAGCGCGGCCGCCACCTCCACGAGGCGATTGGCGTTGCTGCTCGCGGGCGCGCCCACCACGAGCACCGTGCCGCACTTGGGCGCCATCACCTTCACGGCGTTCTGCCGATTCTGCGTCGCGTAGCAGATGTCGTCCTTCGCCGGTTCCTTCACGTTCGGGTAGCGGCGCTTGAGCGCGCTCACGATGGCCGCGCAATCGTCGAGCGACAGCGTGGTCTGCGTGATGTAGGCCACCTTGTCCGGGTCCGGGAGCTGCAGCTGCTCCACCTCGGCCACCGATTCGCACACCACGATCGCGTCCGGCGCCTCGCCGAGCGTTCCGATCACCTCGACGTGCTGGCGATGGCCCACGAGCACGATCGAGTAGCCGGCGCGCGCGTGACGCAGCGCTTCGAGGTGCACCTTGGTGACGAGGGGGCAGGTGGCGTCGAGCGCCCGCAGGCCGCGCGCGTTCGCCTCCGCGCGCACCGCCGGCGAGACACCGTGCGCGGAGAAGATCACCACCGAGCCCTCGGGCACCTCGGCGAGGTCGTCGGTGAACACCGCGCCCTTCCGGCGCAGGTCCTCCACCACGTGACGGTTGTGCACGATCTCGTGCCGCACGTAGATCGGCGCCCCGTAGATCTCGAGTGCCATGTCCACGATGTCGATGGCCCGATCGACGCCCGCGCAGAAACCGCGCGGCGCGGCGAACCACAGGATGCGGGACGGAGCGGGCATGGGCAGCAAGGGCCTTCCTCGAGAGGTCCCGCGACGGGCGGAGCGGCGCGGCGGGTGGATCGAGCCCGAACCTAGCGCAGCCCGCGCGTGCGGGCCAACCGCGCCCGGCTCAGCGGCCGTGCGCTCGCGTCGTGTCGGTCGCGGCAGCCGCCAGGCTGTCCGTCACGAACAGCGCGCGCAGCGAGTCGGGCGCGCTCGCGCGCAATGCCGCGATGCCGGCCTCGGCGCGGGCGCGGTCCTCCGGGGCGCTGAACTGCTTCCGGGCCTCGCGGTAGGCCGCGAGCGCGGCGCGCGGATCGAGTGCCTCGGCGTGCATCTCGCCCAGCAGCCACCACGCCTCGCCCGACCTGGGCGCGAGGCGCACTCCGGCGCGCGCGATCTCGAGCGCCGCGTCCGTGCGGCCCTCGTGCACGAAGTGGCGCGCCGCGCCCTCGCGGACCTCGGGCTCCTCCGGCGCGACCTTGAGCCAGCGCCGCCACACCGCGCCGGCGTCCGCCTCGCGTCCGAGCGAAACGAGCTCGCGGATCTGGCCGCGATAGGCCCACGCCTGCGTGGAGTCGCGCACCTCCGCCTCGTGGTAGGTGGCGAGCGCATGCGCGTGATCGCCGGCGCGGGATTCCAGGTTCCCGAGATCGATGAGCGCGGTCTCGTCCGTGGGATCGACCGCGAGCGCGTGGCGGTACGCCTCGCGCGCCTCGCTGTCCTTTCCGCGCGCGGCCAGCACGACGCCCAGGTCGCGCCACGCCTTCGCCGCCTTGGGATCGAGCGCCACGGCGCCGCGCAGCGCACGCTCCGCATCCTCGTGCCGTCCGGCGCGGCCGTAGGCGAAGCCCAGTGCGCGCCACACGCCCGCGTTGCCGGGGGCGCGGCGCGTGAGCCCCTCGAGCATGCGCACAGGTCGCTTGAGATCGCCCAGCTCGGCGAGGGCGAGGGCGTACTCCATGGTGGCGTTGAGATCGTCGGGATTGCGGCGCAGCTCCTCGCGGTACGCGCGCGCCGCGGGCCCGAACTGCTGCCGCGACGCGAAGAGGAGCCCGATGCGATACGCGGGTCCGCGGAGCGTCGGATCCAGTTTCGCGGCGTTCCGATACGACATGATCGCCGCCGCGTAGGCGTGCTGTTCCTCGAGCATGAGCCCCCGCCCGAACGCCTCGTTCGCCCTGCGCATCGCGGAGGCGAGCGCCGTGTCCTCGGGCGCCTTCGTCGCCTTCGTTGCTCCCGCCGACGGCGCGGGCGGAGCGATCAGCTTTCCCGGCGCGGACTCGATCGTGGCGCTGTCCGCAGGTGGAGCCGGCCGCGAAGCGGGGACCGCGGCACGCGCCGCTTGGGCCGAATGGAGCGTGATCGCGAGGAGTGCGGCGCGGGCCACGCCGCGCGGGCCCGGGAATCGAGAACGGAGGTTCATGCGGGCATCCAGCTTAGCACGCGGCCCGCCGCTCGCGACGCTCCGCGCCCGGGTCGCGCGGGTGCCGCGTCGGGCGTCGAGCCAGGCCCGGCGCCCCGTCCGGCTGTGCTAGCGTCGCGCCATGCGCCGATTCGCCGCCCGGCCCCTGCTGGCTCTCGCCGTCGCCGCCATGGGCATCGTGGATCTCCTGTCCGCACTCCTCTCCCACCCGCCCGAGCGCGTTCGCGCCCTGCGCCACCTCGTGCCGACCGACGTGCTCGACACGAGCCGCACGTTCACGCTCCTCGCCGGGGCGCTCCTGCTCCTCACCGCGAACGGTCTCCGTCGCGGCAAGCGCCGGGCGTTCGTCACCGCGCTCTTCCTGTGCGCGCTCTCCGTGCCGGTGAATCTCCTCAAGGCCGGCGACGTCGAGGAGGCCACGACCGCCACCGCGCTCATGTTCATGCTCGGCTTGAACGCCGAGGCGTTCGTGGTGAAGAGCCGCGAGCTCTCGTGGCGGACGCTGCGCGGCCCGGCCGTCGCGGCGATCGTGGCGATCGGCATCTACGCGTTCGGGGGCTGCTGGCTCCTCGAGTGGACGTACGGCACCCGCGAAGCTTCCGTCGCGCGCGCCGCGCAGGAGGCGCTCTACCAATTGTTCGGGATCGGCGATCCCGTGCTCGCGGTGGCGCGCGGTCAGCACGTCGTGCGCTGGTACCTGGGATCGATCAGCGTCATGGGGCTCACGCTGCTCATCGGGCTCGTCGCCGCGATGCTCAAGCCGGCGCGCCATCTGGGCCAGCACCGCGCCGACGCGCAACGCGTGCGCGAGCTGCTGCGCATGCACGGCGACAGCACCGTGGCGGCGTTCGCGCTCGACGACGACGTGGACTGGTTCTTCAGCGCCAACGGCCGGGGGGTGATCGCCTACCGGTACGAGTCCGACGTGCTGCTCGTGATCGGCGACCCGATCGGGCCGCCGGAGGAGATCCCGTCGCTCCTCGAGGGATTCGAGCGCTTCTGCCGCCAGCACGACTGGACGTTCGCGTTCTACCAGGCCCGCCCCGAGAAGCTGGCGCACTACCGTGCCCGTGGCTGGCGTGCGGTGCACATCGGCGAGGACCCGGTGCTCTGGACCGACCGCTTCTCGCTCGAGGGCCCGGCGGTCGGCTCGACGCGGCGCGCCGTGCGCAAGCTCGAGCGGGCGGGGCTCGAGGTGCGCCACTTCGTGCCGGGCCGCCGCGCGTTTCGCGACGCGCCGGACCACGCACGGCTCGTCGAATCGCTGCGCGAGATCTCCGCGGCATGGCTGCACGGACGCGAGGGCGGCGAGAAGGGCTTCTGCATGGGCCGATTCGACCCCGCGCGGCTCGACGACGTGTGGCTCGCGATCGCATGGGCGCCCGCGACCGGGCACGTCGAGGCGTTCTGCACGTGGACGCCGGTGTGGGCACGCCGCGGCTGGGCGCTCGATCTCGTGCGCCGGCGGCCCGACGCGCCCACCGGCGTGATGGAGCTGCTGGTCGTGCGCTCGCTGGAGCAGGCGCGCGCCCAGGGCGACACGATGATGTCGCTCTCGCTGTCGGCGCTCGTCAAGGTGGATCCCGTCACCGGGGAGCCCGACAGCTCGCCCGCGAACGACCCGGCGCGCGCGTTCCTCATCGAGCGCCTGTCGCGCTTCTACGATTTCCAGGGGCTGTTTCGCTGGAAGCGGAAGTTCGCGCCGGCGTTCGAGGATCGCTTCCTCGTGTTCGCCGATCCGCTGGCGCTCCCGCGTGTCGCGCTCGCGCTCGTACGCGCGCAGACGCCGGGCGGCCTGCTGTCGTTCGTGCGCAGATCGCCGGAGGCCCACACGGCCCGCACCGACCCGCGGACCGCCGCCGCGTGAACGTCGCGGTCTCGCGCGACGTCGCGCTGGAGATCGAGCGCGTCGAAGCGGCCGCATGGCGGGACATGCACGCGAGCGCCCTCCCCGCAGACCGCGCCGCGCTGGGACTCCGCGCGCGCGAGCTGGCCGGGGCGTTCGTGATGGCGATGGACCGGTCCGATTCGCTGCTCCAGAACCGCGTCATCGGCCTGGGGCTCGACGAGCCGGTGACCGGCGAGGTGATCGACACGCTGCTCGAGCAGTACCGAGACCACGCGAACGGGTTCGCGATCAATCTCTGTCCATTCGCCGCGCCCGCCGGGCTCGAGTCGCTCCTCGGGGAGCGCGGCTTCGGCACGTTCTTCCATCACTTGAAGTGGGTGCGCGGCACGGCGCCCGCGCCCGCGCCGGCGACCGAGCTGCGGGTGGAGGCGGTGCCGGTCGCGCAGGCACTCGCCTGGGGCGAGCTCGCGTCGCGCGTCCACGGATCCGCTCCGGCCCATGCGGCGTGGGCGTCGCGTTGCGTCGGGCGTGCCGGCTGGTCGCACTACTTCGCATATGCCGGCGACACGCCGGTCGCGGTGGCGGCGCTGTTCGTGGCCGAGGGCGCGGCATGGCTCGGCGCGGCCGCCACGCTCGAGAGCCACCGCCGACAGGGCGCGCAGGGTGCGCTCTTCGCGCGTCGCATCGGGGATGCGCGCGAGCAGGGGGCGCGCCGGCTCACGGTCGAGACGGCGCCGGACTGGCCGGAGCTGCCGGGCCACTCCTTGCGCAATGCCGCGCGTGCGGGATTCCACCCAGCGTACGAGCGCCCGAGCTGGGTGTGGCCGCTCCCGCGCTAGGCAATCCGCATCGCCGCGGCCGCCGGCACGCGATTTTCCGGCGCTCGAATCGAACATCCGAAGCAAGCCGTGCCACGCACGCCGATGACTTCGGGCATGGCGGGTATGGCGGAGAAAGCGCTTCCCGCGCCGGCGTGGCCGGCGCCCTCACGCGTCGACGTGGCGGATCGCGCGCGCCGGTTCGCGATGCTGTTCGCGTTCTCGCTGCTCGTGGTGGACGCCGCGTGGCCGGCGGACGTGTTCGCGCGCCATGGCACGGCCGTCCACGAGCGGCATCAGAAGAAGCGCCACGAGACCGGCTTCGCCTCGTTCTACGGCCGCGAGTGGGCAAACCACCGCACCGCGAACGGGGAGCGCTTCGATCCCGGCGAGTTGACCGCGGCGCACCGGACGCTGCCGTTCGGCACGCGCGTCAAGGTGACGAATCTCGAAAACGGCCGGCACGTCGTGGTGCGCATCAACGACCGCGGACCCTATGCGAAAGGGCGCGTGCTCGACCTCTCCCGCGCCGCCGCGCGCAAGCTCGGGTTCCTCGACGCTGGCGTGGCGCGGGTGCGGCTCGAGGTGTTGAAGGACCGGCGCGGCGAGCGCGAGCGGATGGCGCGCGCGGACGAGGCCGCGCCGGCGGCGCGGCC
>DATDEX010000192.1:0-6029 GCA_036522895.1 Candidatus Eiseniibacteriota bacterium
GAGCGCGCCCAAGCCCGCCCGCGCGCTTCCGCGCGAGTCCGCCCGCGCGCGTTCCGCATCACGGTCGAGGCGCGCGCCAAGCTCAACCTCGGGCTCGACGTGGGCCGGCGCCGCGCGGACGGCTATCACGACATCGTGACCGTATTCCAGTCGGTGTCGCTCGCCGACACGCTCATCGCCGAGCCGCGCGCGCGTGGATTCACGCTCCGCGTGCGGCACGAAAACGCTGCGGTGCGATCCGGCTCGCCGGCGCGCGCGCGACGGCTGGTGCCCGCGGGATCCGACAACCTCGTGTTGCGCGCCGCGCGTCTCGTCGCGCGAGACCTCGCGCTGCCGGGTGGCGCCCGCTTCACGCTCGTCAAACGCATCCCGGCGCAGGCCGGCATGGGCGGCGGGAGCGCCGATGCCGCCGCCGCGATCGCCGCGCTCCTCGCGCTCCACGGACGCTCGCTCTCACGCGCGCGCCGGGCGGGATATGCGTTGCAACTCGGGTCAGATGTGCCGTTCGCCATCACGGGTGGGACGGCGCTCGGCAAGGGAAGAGGAGAGTTACTCCTACCGTTGAAACTGGATTCTCCATTCCGAGCGCTCGTAGCGGTACCCAGTTGGAGAGTGCCGACCGTCCTGGCGTTCCGCAGACACGATTTGGCCACAAAGGACTTGACACCTTGGAAACACCCGCGCAGATTTCCCTCGACCGTTGGGCGCCAGCGAGTTGAACCGTTGGCGCTCATCCGTCGGGGCAATCGATTCGAACAACTTCTGGGGCGCCGTCGGCAGGATTTCGTCTCGCTGTGCGCAAGGCTGCGGACGGCGGGACTGCTGGAGCCACGACTGACCGGGAGTGGTTCGGCAGTGTTCGGGATCGTGCCGCGCGGAGCATCGGTCCGGGAGATCGTGGGCCGCTTTTCGGGGGACGAGCCTCTGTACCTGGTTCGTTCGGCGCGGAGGGGTCTGCGGCTCCGAATCCACGCGTCTTCCACGAGGCCAGGGAATGGTACTCGAGCGGGCGCTCCACCCACGTCCGGCGTCCGACGACGGCGCCGCACACGAGCCAGCTGAACCTCAGGGATGGCTCCGAGGTGAACATCTCATGGTCGAGATCACCGAGGTTCGTGTATCGCTAAGAAATGACGAGAAGCTGAAAGCGTTCGTGAGCATCACGCTGAACGACTCGTTCGTCGTCCGGGGACTCAAGATCATCCGCGGCAACAGCGGGCTGTTCGTGGCGATGCCGAGCCGGAAGCGGCCGGACGGGCAACACCAGGATCTTGCCCACCCGATCAACGACCCCACGCGTAAGTACTTGACGGAGAAGGTGATGGCGGAGTACGCGCGAGAGCTCGCCAACCCGACCGGTCACCCGCACGCCTCCGAGGAGCAACCGGCCTACTGATCCCGGCCCGCGGGTCCCCCTCCCGCGGGTGCTGCGGCCCCAGGCCGCGTCGCGCGACGCCACCCCCGAAGTCTCGGTGTGCCCGCGCGTCGAGCGGTTGACGCGTGCTCCGGCGCCCCGTTATTCTGCGCGCCGCTTTTCCCCTCTGCGGTTCTCTGGGCCAGCGGCTTTCACCCCGACCCGGACCCGGCGCCAGGCGCGACCCTCATGGGTCGTGCGCCGTCGGGTGCCCGTGGGCGGTCCGTAACGGAAACCCCGTTCGTTGGTGGGGCGTGGCCAAGCGGTAAGGCACGAGACTTTGGCTCTCGCATACGGAGGTTCGAATCCTCCCGCCCCAGCCATTTCAGCCGGGGCAGGCGGTTTTGCCCCCGGCTGCTGCTCATCACACCACCCGATTTCCCGGCAGGCCGGACGTCCCGGCCATGCCGCGGTCGCGCGTTGCCCGCTTCGGGCCGCGCGCGGCTCACGCGTGTTCCCGCTCCACCCGCAGCGAACGTCCCGTCCGACATTTCCGACTTTCATCGGAGGTCTGGTTTGGATCCCTGTCGCATCTTCTCCGGCTCCGCGAGCCAGAGGCTGACGAAGGCCATCTGCGACCGGCTCAAGGTGCCGGTCGGTGACGTGGTCGTCTCACGCTTCGAGGACGGCGAGGTCTCGGTGCGCTTCAGCGAGAACATCCGCGGCGGCGACGTGTTCATCGTCCAGTCCACGAACGCGCCGGCGGATCACCTGATGGAGCTGCTCGTGATGCTCGACGCGGCCAAGCGCGCGTCGGCGCGCCGCGTCACCGCGGTGATGCCGTACTTCGGCTACGCTCGCCAGGACCGCAAGGACCAGCCGCGCGCGCCCATCACGGCGAAGCTGGTCGCGAACCTGATCACGGTCGCCGGGGCCGACCGCGCGCTCACGATGGATCTCCACAGCGCGCAGATTCAAGGTTTCTTCGACATCCCGCTCGACCACCTCTACTCGGCGCCGGTGCTGATCGAGCACTTCACGAACCTCGCGCTCCCGAATCTCGTCGTGGTCGCGCCCGACATCGGCAGCGTCAAGATGGCCCGCGCCTACGCCAAGCGCCTCGGCGCCGACCTGGCGCTCGTGGACAAGCGCCGTCCCAAGGCCGATTCGGTCGAGGTCATGAACCTGATCGGCGACGTCGAGGGCAAGAACGCGGTGATGTTCGACGACGTGGTCACCACGGCGCGAACGCTGTGCCAGGCGGCCACGGCGATCCGCGCGCGCGGCGCGCGCGACATCTACGCGGGCGTCACCCACGGCGTGTTCTGCCCGGGCTCGCTCGAGCGCCTCGCCGACTCGCCGATCAAGCAGGTCGTGGTCACCGACACGCTCAACCACGAGCCGGGATCGCTGCCGAAGCAGGTCCGCGTCCTCTCGGTGGCGGGGCTGCTCGGGGAAGCCGTGCAACGGATCCACGAGGAACGCTCGCTCAGCTCGCTTTTCGTTTGAATCCATCCGCCTCGTGGCGCGCCCCGGCGCGCGAGGCAAGATCCTCTCGTCACGCAGGAGCACAGGAACAGGAGGTTGGTATGTCGGTCATCCAATTGAAGGGCTCGCGACGCGAGCGTGTGGGCAAGGGCGGTGCGCGCAAGGCGCGGGCCGCGGGACAGATCCCGGGCGTGCTCTACGGGCACGGCGAGACGCCGGTGCCGGTGGCGGTGGACCAGCGCGAGTTCGAGCTGGCGCTGCGCGGCCACAAGGGCGGCAACGCGATCGTGAACCTGACCGTGGCCGGGGGCAGCGGCGTCAACGCGCTCGTCCGCGACGTCCAGTACGACCCGCTGTCGCGCGCCATCGTGCACCTCGACTTCCAGCACATCTCGCTCACCGAGCAGATCGTGGTCGAGGTCGTGCTGCGCTTCGTCGGGCTGCCGCTGGGGGTGAAGGACGGCGGCGGCATCCTCGAGCACTCGGTGCGCACGCTCGAGGTGCGCTGCCTGCCGACCGCGATCCCGCCGAGCATCGACGTGGACGTGACGGCGCTCAACGTGGGCGACAGCATGCACGTGCGTGATCTCAAGGCCGAAGGCTACGAGATCGTCACGGACGGCGACGTGACCATCGCCGCGGTCGTGCTGCCGGCGGTGGAAGAGGTGGCCGCGCCGGCCGAGGCCGTCGAGGCCGCGGCCGCGACCACGGCGGAGCCGGAGGTCGTGGGGGCCAAGGGCAAGAAGGACGACGAGGCCACGACGGCCGAGGCGGGCAAGGAAGGCAAGGGCGGCAAGGAAGCGAAGGAGCCCAAGGAGAAGGACGCGAAGAAGGAGAAGAAGTAAGCGACCGTGCACCTGGTCGTGGGACTCGGCAATCCCGGCGAGCGCTACGCGCGCACTCGGCACAACGTGGCGTGGGCGGTGCTCGACGAGCTGGCGGCGCGCCATGCCGCCGGGGAAGGTCCGGGGCACGCGACCTATCGCGCGCGACGCGCGGAGATCGCGGGACGCGCGGTGGAGCTGCTGCAACCGCTCACGTTCATGAACCTGAGCGGCGCGGCGCTCTCGGCGTGGCGCGAGGGCTGTGGAGTGGAGGACGGGCTGCTGGTGGTGAGTGACGACGTCTACCTGCCGTTGGGCCGGCTGCGCCTGCGCGCGCACGGATCCTCCGGCGGGCACCGGGGGCTCGAGAGCATCGAGGCGGCGGTGGGCAGCCGGGACTACGCCCGGCTCCGCATCGGCGTCGGGGCACCCATCGGAACGATGGGCGAGGCGGAGCCCTCCGCCGCGCTCCGCGAGCACGTGTTGCAGGAGATCGCACCGGAGGAAGCCCCGGTGCTCGAAGCGGCGGTCCGTCGCGCGGCGGATGCCGTGGAATGCTGGGTGGCCGAGGGCGCACTCGGCGCCATGAATCAATTCAACCGCAGGCCGGACCTGGGGCGCTCGTCCGAGGGGACGGGGGTCGAAGGGGTCCGCGAGGAGGAATCCGAGACGTGAGCAAATACGAAACGGTCTACATCCTCGAGCCGAGCTACGACGAGGTGAAGGCCCAGGAGTTCTCCGACCGCGTGTCCGGGTGGTTGAAGGACCTGGGCGCGGAGGTCGTCGAGGTGCAGAAGTGGGGCAAGCGGCGGCTCGCCTACGAGATCCGCAAGCGCCGCGACGGCGTCTACACGATGATCGTGTGGAACGGCGGCAGCGGCATGGTGAAGGAACTCGAGCGGCGGCTGCGGCTCGAGGAGGACGTCATGCGGGCGCTCACCACCGTCCACGTTCCGCCGGAGCTCTGGCAGGGCGTGCCGGAGGCCGAGGCGGCCGCGGCCGCGGAGGACGGCGATCGGGACTAGTGGGGGGCGGCGCCCCCGGGGGGAGCTCCCGCGGAGGATGGTCGAATGACCGAACTGCGGCTGCCGGAGATCAACCGGGTCGTCCTCTCGGGACGGCTCACGCGCGATCCGGACCAGCGGTACGCCTCGGACGGCACGGCGATCACGTCGCTGCCGCTGGCGTTCCACCGGCGCTATCGCACGCACCAGGGCGCGATGGCGGAGCACACGGGGTACGTGACGGTGATGTGTTACCAGCGCCTCGCCGAGGTGTGCGCGCAGTACCTGCACACCGGAAGCGCGGTGGTCGTGGAAGGGCGATTGCAGATGCGGGAGTGGACGAGCGCGCGCGGCGAGAAGCACCAGAGCATCGAGATCCGCGCCGAATCGGTTCACTTCCTCGAGAAGGCCGCGGCGGCCGGGCTTCCGGCGGACCCCGCGTCCACCGAGGATCCAACCTCCTAGAGGAGTGCACACGATGGCGAAGGAACGGGAAGGCAAGGGCGTCAAGAAGAAGTACTGCAAGCTGTGCCTGGAGAAGGTGGCGTTCGTCGACTACAAGGACGAAAAGCGCCTCGGCCGGTTCGTGACCGATCGCGGCAAGATCGTGCCGCGCCGCGTGTCCGGCTCGTGCGCCATGCACCAGAAGCAGCTCACCACCGCGATCAAGCGGGCCCGCGTGCTCGCGCTGGTGCCGTTCACCAGTGACTTCTATCGCTGAGCCCGCGCGCCCCTCGCGGGGCGTGGCGGGACTGCGCGCCGTGCTGCTCGTGGGGGCGCTCGCGCTCGCCACGCTGGCGACGCCGTGGCCGTGGGGCGCACTGTGGCTCGCGATCCCGCTCGCGGTGAGCGCCTCGCTGCTCGCGGCCTGGCGCTGGGGCCTGAACGCGCTCGCAGTGCCGGCGGTGCTCGCCGTGGCCTGCGCGCTGCTCGTGGCGTTCCCCGCGGCGGGCTTCCGGCTCTGGCACGTCGTCTGGCTGCCGCTCGCCGCGCTCACCGGGGTGTGGATGGGCACGAGCGAGGAGGGTGGCGGGCCCTCGCTCGGCGAGCGCGCCTGGATGCACGCGCCGCTCCTCGCGGCCGCGTTCGCGCTGCCGGTGCTGCCGGGCTTCCCCGGCGCGCTCGCGCGCGTCGAGGCGCGGGCGCGGGTGGAGGAGCAGCAGGTGCTGCGCACGCTGCAGGGCCCGGACACGCCCGGCACGTGGCGCCAGATGATGGAGGAGTCCTCCAAGATGGCGCCGGGAGAACGCGTGCGCATGCTCACGTACTTCGCGCCCAACCTCGTCTTCCTGTGGATGGTCGTGCTCGTCGCGGCGGGTCGTTCGCTCGCGGCGCGCGCGGCGGCGTGGCGCGGCTGGC
>DATDEX010000193.1:0-3271 GCA_036522895.1 Candidatus Eiseniibacteriota bacterium
GCACGCGGCATCCTCACCGCGGCCCGCTCCGGCGAGCTCGCCGACACGCGCCAGCTCGCGGCGCTCGTGGGCCGGCTGCTGCGCGACGCGCGCCCCGCCGCGATCGCACCTGTCTTCCAGGCGCTGCGCGTCTGGGTCAACGACGAGATGGCCGACCTCGAGGCGAGTCTCCAGTGGCTGCCCGAGGTCATGGCCGATGGGGGAGTCGTGGTGACGCTGTCCTACCACTCGGGCGAGGACCGGCGCGTGAAGCAGGCGCTGCGCGGTCCCCGGCGCGCGCCGTCGCGCCGGCTGCCGCCGGCCGCGGACGAGTCCGCGCCGGGTCCGTGGAAGGAGCTCACCCGCAAAGTGGTGGTCGCATCGGAGCAGGAGCAGCTCACGAATCCACGCGCAAGGAGTGCGCGTCTCAGAGCCTTCCGGAGGGAGCCGAGATGATGAAACCAGTATGGCGGCATTCCGTTCCGTCGTGGCATCTCTCGCCGGCGCGGTCGATCCAGCCCGAATGGGTGCTGGGGGCGATCCTGCTGCTGGCCATGCTGCTGCTCGAGGTCTGGCAGCAGTCGGCGGTCGCGAGCCTGTCGCTCCGTGCGGGCAACGCGAACGACCAGCTCAAGCGGGCGAGCAACGAATTGGACTGGACGCGCGCGCAGCTCGATCGCAATGCGACGCGCGCCGAGGTGGGTTCGCTGGCGTTCAGCGCCGGCGTGCGCCCCGGCGATGCGGCACAAGTCGTATGGTTGCCGTCGGACTATCTCGAGGAGGACGGAGCGGTGGCGAATCGCGACGGTTCGCCGACGCTGCTCGCCGCGGCGAGTCGCACGCTCCAGTCGCTCGTGCCGGAAGCGATGGCACGGGATCGCCACGTGAACTGACCGATCGCGTTTTCGGCGACCGGTGTGTCGTACCGGCCGCGTCACAGCACCGCGCAGGTGGGGCCGGCGGTCTGCGTGAACCGCCGTTCCACGGAGGGAACAGTTGGCCCACAAGGAAATGCGCAAGAGTCGGGTGCTGCTGACTGCGGCCGGTCTATTTTTGGGCCTCGGGTGCCTGTGGGTGCGCGTCGCGGTGCTCCAGACCGCCCTCCACAGGCACTTCGTGGACCGCGCGCGCGAGAACCAGGAGCATCACGAGAAGATCCTGCCGCACCGCGGCGTGATCACGGACCGGCGAGGCCAGGTGCTCGCGCACGACCTGGGCGTGAGCCAGGTGGCGATCTATCCCCCCCAGCTGGCGGATCCCGTCGCGGCCGCGCGCGTGCTCGCGCCGCTCGTCCACGAGCCCCCGGCGAAGCTGGCGAAGCGCCTGCGCGGGCTCTCGAGCTACACCTGGGTCGCGCGCGACCTGCCGCCCGAGGTGGGCCAGCAGATTCGCGAGGCGAGGCTCGGAGGGGTGGTGGTCGAGGACGAGACCAAGCGCTTCTACCGGATCGGCGACGCCGGCTCCGAGATCCTCGGCCGCACGAACCGCGACAACGTCGGCGTGGACGGGATCGAGTACCAGTTCGAGAACCTGCTCGGCGGCCGCATGGGCTGGGTCACCATGGTGCCCACCGGCTCGTCGCACATGAGCCTGCGCCTGCCGAACGCGGAAGGGCGCCCCGCGCGCGACGGGGCCTCGCTCGAGCTCACGATCGACGCCGAGCTCCAGTCGATCGTCGAGCACCATCTCGCCGCGGCGGTGGACTCCCTGCACGCCAAGCGCGGCTTCGCGGTGTTCGTGGATCCGTGGTCGGGCGAGATCCTAGCCGCCGCGTGCGCCCCGCACCTCGCGCCCGGGCAGTCGAAGAACTGGACGATCACCGACCAGTACGAGCCCGGCTCGACGTTCAAGGTGGTCGTGGCCGGCGCGATGCTCGAGGAGCACCTCGCGCGCCCCGAGGACCGTTTCGAGGCGTCCGAGAGCGGCCAGGCGGAGCTCGTGCCCGGGTGTATCATCCACGACACGCACCCCCACGCCGCCTGGTCGTTCCGCCAGGCCATGCAGTACTCGAGCAACATCGTCATGGGTCGACTCGCCTTGAAACTCGGCTCCGAGCGATTGCACCGCTACGCGACCGCGCTCGGCTTCGGCAGCCTGACGGGGGTGGAGTTCCCGGGCGAAACCGCGGGCCGGCTGCGGCCCGTGCGCGCCTGGCAGCCCCGCTCCACGCCCACCATCGCGATCGGGCACGAGGTCACGGTCACGCCGCTCCAGCTCGCGCTCGCGTACGCCGCGGTGGCGAACGGCGGTGTGCTCATGCAGCCCATGATCGTGCGCGCGATCCGCGACCCCGACGGCCACGAGGTCCGCCACGGCGCGCCGCAGCCCTCGCACCGGGTGTTCAGCGAGTCCACGGCCGCGACGCTCATCGACATGCTGTGCGCCGTCGTCGACAGCGGCACCGCCACGAGCGCCCGCCTGCCCGGCCTGCGAATCGCGGGCAAAACGGGCACGGCCCAGAAGTACGACCCCGCGAGCGGCCACTACGCGCCGGGCATGTACCTGGCCTCGTTCGCCGGCATCGCGCCCGCCGACCACCCGCGCCTCGTCGGCGTCGTGGTGATCGACGAGCCGCGCGGCTCGCAGTACTACGGCGGCCAGGTCGCCGCCCCGGTGTTCCGCGAGGTCCTGCTCGACCTGCAGCGCATGGGCTGGCAGGGCTTCGACGGCTCGAGCAGCTCCGTGGCGATGCGTCCCCCGAGCGTGCCGGCCGTGACCGCGCCCGATCTCCGGCTGCTGCCGCCGCACGAGGCCGAGCGGCGGCTCGCCGATTACGGCCTGCACGCCCGCTTCGAGGGCGCGGGACCGCGCGTGCTCTCGCAGGTGCCGCCCGCGGGCCAGCCGGTCGAGCGCGGCTCGGCCGTGCTCGCCTACCTCGACGCGCCGCAGGATTCGCTGGGGCGCGAGCTGCCCGACCTGGTCGGGCTCACGCTGCGCGAGGCGGTGCGCCGGCTCTCGCAGCGCGCGGTGCCCATGCGGATCACCGGCAACGGCTTCGTGACCCGACAGGATCCCGCGCCGGGCACGCGTCTGCCGCTCGCGGGCCCGTGCCGGATCTGGTGCTCGCCCGCGGAAGACGGCGGCTCGAGCGAGCGCCTGGGGGCGCTGCCGATACCGCCCACCGTTCGGATGCGACGGCCGTGATGCTGCGCGAGCTCCTCGCCGAGGTGGACACGCTCGCGGTCCGCGGCGCCACCGACCGCGAGATCTCCGGGCTCGCGCTCGACTCCCGGCGGGCGAGGCCGGGCGATGCGTTCTTCGCGCTGCCGGGCGTGCAGGTGGACGGCGCGCG
>DATDEX010000194.1:0-7785 GCA_036522895.1 Candidatus Eiseniibacteriota bacterium
AGCGCGGCGGTGACGCCACCCCCGCGTGCGCTCCCGGTGTCGAGCAGCGCGGCGCCCGCGGGGAGCGACGCGGCGACCTCGGCGATCACGCGCGGCAGCACGTCCACCGGCACGCTCACCACGGCGAGCTGCACGTCACGACAGGCCGCGACGAGCGAGCGCGCCGCCTCGTCCACGACGCCGCGGGCGAGCGCCTCGCGCCGGACGGCGGCGCGCGTGTCGAACCCGATGCGATGCCATCCGCCCGTGTCCTCGAGCGCGAGTCCGATCGAGCCGCCGATCTGGCCCAGACCGATCAGCGCGATGCGGCGCTCGCGGGCGCGGGGGGCGCGCAGCGCGGGCTCGGGCGCGTCGCTCAGGTCGGGGCGCAACGCGGCGGCGTCGTCGAGGTAGGCGGGCACGAGCCGGGTACCCCGCGGCACGTCGCGGAGCGTCAGGAGCACGCGCACGATCCGGCCCGGCGCGCCGGGGACGCCCAGCTCGACCGCGCCCAGGAGCGGCACGTCGGTCCAGCCGAGGCGGCGCGCGGCGTGCGCGGGAAAATCGGCGGTCAGGTCGGGCGTGGCGGTGAAGACCGCGCTGACCACGCGCTCCGGGGTCACGGCGTTCCGCTCGATCAGGGCGGCGAGGAGCCGCGCGGTGGCCTCGCGGATGTCGGCGGCGCGATTCGCGCGGACGGAGATCGCGCCGCGCACGGCGGCAACGATGCCGTCACGTGCGGCGGCACCGTGCGCGGCGCCGGGGGTGGATCGGGACCGGGGCATGGATCCTCCATGGAGCATGGGGCATCACGGGGCTCGCGGAGGCGCCGGCCCGCAACGAAAAGGCCCGCCTCCGTTCGCCGGAGACGGGTCGTGTTCGTGAGCGCTCGAGCCTACGCGCGCGCGACGCCCATCCCCGGCCGGGGATAGCGGGTCACGTAGGCGTAGGTCGGGCGCGGCGTGTGCATGGCTGGGAGTCTACGCCGGAGCGCGAGCCGCGCGCCACCCGAAACACACGCCGGCCTCAGCTCGCCGCCGCGCCCGCCGCGGCCAGCGCGCCCGGGTAGTCGTAGAGCCGCTCGAAGTACTCGCGAATCATCCGCTCGGCGCTGAAACGGCTCTCCGCCATACGCACGCTCGCGAGCATCATCTTCGACCACTTCGCGCGGTCCGCCCACGCGGGCAGCACGCGCTGCTCGAGCGTGTCGTAGAGGTCGTCCAGGTCGCGCGCGTCGTCGCCCGGCTCGCCGCGACCCACGGCAAAGCCGTTCACGCCGTCCTCGCAGCCCTCGGGCCACCAGCCGTCGAGGATGCTCACGTTCAACACGCCGTTCATGGCGGCCTTCATGCCGGAGGTGCCGCTCGCCTCCAGCGGACGCACCGGGTTGTTCAACCAGACGTCGCAGCCGCGCGTGAGCAGCCGGCCGAGCCCCATGTCGTAGTTCTCGAGGAACAGCACCTGTCCGGGGTGCGCCCGGGCCCCGCGCACGAGCCGCGCGACCATGTCGTGGCCGTGCGTGTCGTCCGGGTGCGCCTTGCCCGCGAACAGGAGCCGGACCCGATGCTGGCCGAGCAGCGCCTCGAGCCGTTCCTCGTCGCGCAGCACGAGGTCGCCGCGCTTGTAGCTGGCCGCGCGCCGCGCGAAGCCGACGAGGAGCGCGGCCGGGTCCAGTGCCACGCCGTGCCGGTGCTGCACCTCGGAGAGCAACAGCCGCTTGAGCCGCGCGTGCGCGTCCCACAGGCGCGCCGGGTCGTCGCCGGCGGCGCGGATCTCCGGCGCCTGCCACGTGGGCGCGTGCACGCCGTTCGTGATGGCGCCGATCGGGCAGGCGCCCTTCACGTCCTTCCACATCGCGCGCGCGGTCTCGCCGTGGAGCTGCGAGACCGCGTTCGCGGCGCGCGAGAGCCGCAGCCCGGCCACCGTCATGCTGAAGGGATCGCCGCCGATCGCGCGCATCTCGAACCCCGAGAGCTGCAGGCACGCCCCCATGCGGCGAAGGTCCGCGATTGCGTGCTCCTCGTTGCCCGCGCGGACCGGCGTGTGGGTGGTGAACACCGTCTGCGCGCGCACGCGAGCCCACGCGTCGGGAAACTGCAATCCCGCCTCCATCAGCTCGGCGATCTGCTCGATGCCGGCGAACGCCGCGTGGCCCTCGTTGAAGTGATACGTGTGCACGTCGAACCCGAGCCAGCCGAGCGCACGCACGCCGCCGATCCCCAGCAGCATCTCCTGCGCGATGCGCGTGTCGGTGCCGGCTTCGTAGAGGCGATGCGTGATCCAACGATCCTCGCGCAGGAGCGGCTCGAGCAAATAAAGGGGCACGTGCCCGTGCCGGTCGGTCACCCACACGCGCACGGGCACCTCCTTGCCGCGCACGCGCACGCGGACCCGCACCCCGGTGTCCGCGAGGAAGCCGGTGTCGAACGCCGGGTACTCCTCGTACGGGCGCCCGTCCGCGCCGATCCGCTGGACGCAGTAGCCGCGCTCCCAGAGGAGCCCCACCGCCACCATGGGCAGCGCCAGGTCGCGCGCGGCCTTGATGTAGTCGCCGGCGAGGATCCCGAGCCCGCCCGAGTAGATGGGGAACGACTCGTGGAGCCCGTACTCCATGCAGAAGTACGCGACGCACGGCACGCGGGGGCGGTGGGCGGGGCGGTCGGTCATGTGCGGCTCGGGAGGTGGCGAGTCGGGGCGGTCGCGGAGCGCCGCGATCCTGCGCGGGGCCCGCTCGAGTGAGCGCTGCACGCGTTATCGGCCGGGAGCACTGCGGAGCGGATCGCGATGCCGGCCGTCAGGCCGGCCGGGTCATGACGGTGGTTTCGGTCCCGTTGCTCTCTTCCATGACCCAACGCACCGATCGCGAGCACGGGCAGGTGCCGCCCAGGCGCTTCAACTTGGGCATGGCCTTGACCCCCTGCTCCACCGTGAGCGTGCCCGCCACCACCTGGCGCAGCGTCTCGGCATAGAGGCGCATGTCCCGGCTCGCGACGTAGCCGTCGTTCAGGTGCCTCGACAGGTAGCGAAGGTAGGCGTCGGCGTCGGTGAACGATTCGCCGTCGATCCCCACCATCTGAAACGCCGGCTCGCCCTTGCGGCGGAAGAAACGCGGGTCGGGAAGTTTCAGGACTTCTTCCGAGCGGAGCCCGCGGTGCGCGTGGCCCGGGACCTCGAGTTCGTCCAGCACCGCCTCGACCTTGTCGGGCGTGTACTCGGGGAAGCGCGCACGCACGAACCGGCTGTTGATGTCGCGCAGCATCTTCCGGACTTCCTCGATGTACTGGTTCACCGCCTCGCGATTCGTCATGTCCTTGAAACCGTACTGAATGTTCTTCTGGCCACCTCGCTCGTCGCCGAACATCTCGAGGCCGCGCGGGAACCACTTGTTGACCGCGTGCTGCACGAGCGTGAGGTTCGCGAGCGGATCGCCCCGGCCGGCGCGCTCGGCGAACCGGCGCAGCGGGATGACGCCCGCCGCGAGATGGAACGCCTCCTCGCGGAGCATGGGTGGCATGCTGTCGGCCATGGGCTTGTAGGCGCATACCTTCTGCATCGTGAGCTGGTACTTGCCCACGCGGTCGATGAATGCCGCGAACGTGATGTTGTCCATGAACGAGTCGTAGTCGAGGTTGAACGCGTCCAGCACGTGGTTGCCCGTGGTCATGGACAGGATCTCCTCGACCATCTCCGGGCCCGAGAGGCCGCCGGAGACGTGCGACCAGTCCTTCGACAGGAGCAGGTGCAGCATCTGGTAGCCGTGGCGCAACTCCTCGGCCATCACGCGGATCACCCACGCGCGGTCCTGGTCGTCGTGCGCGCGGTCGATCGTGCCGGCGTGCTGCTGGATGCTGCCGAACTCGGTCGACGCCTGCGCCTTGATGATCATGAGCAGATGGCGCGCCTGGTCCTCGGTCAACTGGTCGGGCTCGAGCCGCTTCTTCTCGCCCTTCTGCTCCCCGATGTGGATGACGTCCGGCGTGCCGAGCTCGAGCTTCGCGCACAGGCAGAACTTCTCGTCCTTGGGGAAGTACTTCTCCCAGCTCTCGAGCAGGGTGTCGTAGTCCTTGAAATGGTGGCGGCGCCAGTGCTCGACGGCGTCGTGGTACTTCTTCTCGAGCGGGACGTTCGCGACGTTCATGGGGGCGGGCTACTCCTTCGAGACGAATGGCCTCAGAGCCGGATCTCGAGCGCCTGGAGCGGAGCGGGCGTGAACCCGATCGCTTTCAAGAACCCGGCCACGCCTGCATCCGTGGTATCCACGAGCGTGCGCACGCTCTTCGCCCCTTCGGCCGCGAAATGCGCGCGGATCACCTCGAACATCTTCCTGCCCAGGTCCTGGCCGCGGTGGTCCGGGTCGATGCCGAAGCGCTCGATCCAGCCGCACGGCTCGTCGAGCCCGAACTCCCCGGCGCGGAGATCGCCGAGCATGAAGCCCACGATCTTGCCCCCCTGCTCGGCCACCTGCGACGCTCCGGGATCGCGGCGCGTGTAGTACATGACACGCGTCTCCCAGACGTCAGGCCGATAGATGCCGGAGATCTTCTCGTCGATGCGGACGATCCCGGAGATGTCGAGCTCGTCGAGCGGGCGGATCCGCACGGCGGTGGTCGTATCGGGCATTGCACGCTCCCGGGCCGGTGGCAAGAGGTGGACACGAGCCGCGCGAAATTACCAGCTTTTGCCCGGGCATGCAGAGCGTGCGATCGGTCGCTGCCGCGGTGGGAGCGCTCCGGCGAGGAAGGGGCGCCCCTGACTCCCGCCCCGCCCCCGAAAACGACGCACCCGGGGCGGGCCGGCCGGGCCCGCCCCGGGGGTCGCGACGTGCGAGGGGGATCAGCGCACGTCGTGCGGGGTCACCGCACGTGCAGCACGCTGCGCGTGAGCGTCATGCTCCCGACCCGCAGCCGCACCATGTACATGCCGGCACGCAACTCGGTGCCGTCCGCGCCGTGGAAGTCCCACGGCACGGTGTGCATGCCCGCGCCCCAACGGCCGGCGAGCACGCGCGCCCGCTCGCGTCCGGCGATGTCGTAGACGACCAGCGACACCTCGTCGTCGTGCGGCAGCGTGAACGTGAACGAGCAGCCGTGCGTGGCCGGGTTCGGGGCCGGCGGCGCGAACGCGAGCCGCTGCGGGGGCGAGTCACCCACGCCGACGAGTGACGGCACGATCTGGATCGGATAGTCCTCGGTCTCGCCGCGGGTGAACGCCGCGCCGGCCAGGCTCACGCTCCCGTTCCAGGGGAAGTCGGGCGGTGCCGGCTGCTCGGAGAGCGTGATCCGCATCCAGCCCGGGCCCGGTGTGGGCCCGGCGAGGAACGGCGGCGAGGTGAGGAACGAGCACCCGATCGGCAGCGTCACCGGCTGGTCGCGCACGGCCCACTCCGGCACGCACTGGTTGATCGCCTCGCAACGCACGACGTCGTTCCAGTCGCCGTCCTGGTTCCAGTCCACGAGGATGTTCAAATAGGCGTGCACCGGAACGCTTCCGCACGCGTAGGTCTTCATCGTGACGGTGCTCGTCGAGCAGGCGGCGAACGACACGAACGACGTCAACCCGGCGTCCGCGTCGCCGTAGCACTCGTCCTGTCCGAACGTCATCCCGCCGAACGCGGGCTCGTTGCAGTCCGGGAGCGAGTGGGGATCGCATGCCGCGATCTGGCCGGCGGCGAAAACGAGCCACGACTTGCCGTCCACCTCGCTGTCCACGCCGAGCAGCGGGGCCGCGACGTCGCCGCAGCCGAGCCAGAAGCCGGCGTTGTCGGTGTCGCTCGTCGCGTGCAGCACGTAGCCCGTCGGCCCGGGCGGGATCAGGCTCGGGTCGGGGCAGAGCTGATCGGGCGTCCCCGGCGCGGTGGGCGTGAGGCAGGTGGGGAAGCGGCCGACGATTCCGCTCGGATAAGCGGCGATGCCCTCGGGGGCGTCGCCGAAATCGCGGTACGTCTTGCACGGGGTCGGAGGGGCCGCGACGGTGACCGGGTAGTCCTCGGTCTCGCCGCCCACGATCTCGCCGGTCGGCATCGTGGCCGAGCCGGCCCACGGGAAGTCGTCGTTCACGGGCGCGTCGCTGATCGTCACCCGCATCCACGCCGGACCGGCGGTGGGGCCGGTGAGGAACGCCGGCGACGTCTGCGTGAAGCAGCCGGGCGGCAGGTCGATCGCCACGTTCTTCACCGCCCATTCGGGGACGCAGTTGTTGCACGCCTGCATGGCGTCGTTCCAGTCGCCGTCGTGACTCCAGTCCACGAGGATGTTGAGGAATACCCGGCGCACGGCGGCCGCGCAGCTGTACGTGGTGAACGAGATCGTCCCCGACGTGCAGGTCGTGAACGTGACCGGGCTCGCGAGCCCCGCGTCGGTGCTGCCGTAGCACTCGTCCTGGCCGAACGTGAGCCCGAACGCGGTCTCGGTGCAGTCCACGGTCACGCCGGGGTCGCAGAAGCTCCCACCCGCGCCGGTGGAGTTGACCTTGGCGTCCTGCTCGGAGTCGATGCCCATCGGCCCCGCGCCGACGATCCCGCAGCCGAGCCAGTAGCTGGGGTTCGCCGCGTTGCTCACGTGGCGCACGTAGCCGGTGGAGAGCGGGGGCGTGCTCGCGCGGGGGCACGAGGATTCCTGCGTGCCGGCGGCGGTCGCGGCGAGACAGCTCGGGAACCTCCCGATCACGCCCGGGTAGGCGAGCGTGCCCTCGGGAGCGTCGCCGTAGTCACGGAGGATGCGCGTACAGTCGTTGGGCCCGTCCACGTCCGTGGCGCGAACGACCACGGGCGCGGCGATGGCGGCAGTGAGCAGCATGGCGAGAAGACGAGCAGCTTTCGTCTTCATGAGGCACCTCGTTTCGAGCGGGCGGGTGACGGGGCGGGACGCGGGCGTCCCGGGTGTTCGGGTGGGAGAGAGGGGCCGGGCCAGGGGTGGGGGTCGCGGCATGCGGGGTTCCTCGGGTGCGATCGGCGGGGCCGGCCGCCGGGGTGGATCCCCGGCCGGTGCGGCCCACCGGGTCAATGCCGGATCGCGCCCGAGTGCACGCGGACGGAGGTGGTAGTCTTTCGTCAGGACGTGCGAGGTCCCCACCCCATGCGCACCGACCCAGGCCCTCATCCCCTCGAGAGCACGGCGGTCCTGCTCGACCGCATCCGTGCCGGCGACGCGCACGCCCGCGACCGGCTCCTCGGCCGCTACCTCCCGGTGCTCAACTCCTGGGTGCACGGCCGCCTGCCCCGCGGGGCCCGCGGCATGGCCGACACGGCCGACATCGTGCAGGTCACGCTCTATCGGGCATTGAACCGTCTGGAGGAGTTCGAGAACCGGCATGAGGGGGCGTTCTTCGCCTACCTCCGTCAGATCGTCCTGAACGCCCTCCGCGAGGAGATCCGACGTTCGGTGCGGCGACCGTCCGCGCCGGGGAACGCGGACGAGCCGCTCGACCAGGCCGCTTCGGTGGTCGAGCAGGCGATCGGCCGGGAGATGCTCGAGTGCTACGAACAGGCCCTGCTGCGACTCACGGACGAGCAGCGCGAAGCGGTGGTGCTGCGGATGGAGTGTGGGTTGTCGTACCCCGAGATCGCCGGGGCGATGGGAAAGCCGAGCGCCAACGCGGCACGCATGCTGGTGGTGCGCGCGCTGGTGCCGCTCGCGGAGGCCATGCGTGAACACGCGCACCCCGAATGAGCTCGAGCGCATCGCCGAGTCGCTCGCGGACTCGGCCGAGCTCGACTGGACGGCGCTGGAGCGCGCGCACCCGGAGCTCTCCGAGACGCTCGCGCGGCTCCGCGCGCTCGAACGGCTGGCCGGCGCGCATCGCACGGCG
>DATDEX010000195.1:0-25766 GCA_036522895.1 Candidatus Eiseniibacteriota bacterium
GGCCCCGGCCGCGGGGCGCGAGCCCGGAGCCAGCACGCTCTCGGTGTGGCAGGCGGGCACGTGGCACACGTGGTGGCGCTCGGACCGCGCCCCCGCGCGATGGGCCGCGGCTGACCCCTGGGTGACGCACGCGCTCCGCTGGCAACGACTCGCGGAAGGTCTCGAGTGGGCGAGCCTCCGGCTCGCGTGCGGCGGACCGGTCTGGCGCGCGCGGCTCATCGTGGCCCGTCTCGATCCGCGCCTGCTTGAGCTTTCGCTCGAGCTGGACCTCGCGGGCGAGAACGGCCGTCCCGCCTGGACCATCGACCGCGCCCCTGGCGATGCGCTGCTCGCCGTCAACGCCGGCCAGTTCGCGAGCACGATGCCCTGGGGCTGGCTCGTGATCGACCGGGCCCAGCGCCTTCGCCCCGGCTACGGCCCCCTTTCGAGCGCGATCGGCATCGACGCCGGCGGACACGTGCGCTGGAGCCACGGCGATTCGCTCGCGCGATGGAGCGGCGTCGTCACCGGATTCCAGTCGTATCCCACGCTGCTCGCAGGAGACGGCGTCGTGCCACGGGCACTGCAGGGCCTCGTGCCCGGCGTGAGCCTCACGCATCGCGACGCCCGGCTGGCGCTGGGCCAGGCCCGGGACGGGTCGTTGCTCGTGGTTCTGACCCGTTTCGACGCGATGGGCGAGCTCGCGGGCCGGCTGCCGTTGGGCCCGACGAGCCCCGAGATGGCCGCGATCATGGGCGCGCTCGGCGCCTGCGACGCCGTGATGCTGGATGGCGGACTCTCCGCCCAGCTGTTGCTGCGGCCGCGCGCGCGCGCAGCGCCGCTTCGCTGGCCGGGGATGCGCGAGGTGCCGCTCGCGCTGATCGCCCGGGCACGCCCACCGGCGGGGCCGGGCGCGTCGCGCTGAGCGAACGCGGTCAGCGCGGGCCCGCCCGCTTTCCGACGATGGCCCGATCGAGCTCGAGCCACGCGCCGGACCGGAGGACCCGAGCGGCCGCGATCATGGCAGCGTCGTCGCGAACGCCGCCGCTTCCGCGGGCTTCGCCGGCGGTCCGCTCCCGAACAGCAGCTGCTTGTAGGTGACGCCTTTGCCGTAATAGTTCTCGATGTCCGTCGGGTTCGGAGCGAGGCGGGCGCCCTCGATCGAGAACCCCGCGAACAAGCCCTTGGAGCGGGCGTACGAGTAGATCTCGGATTTGAGCTCCAGGTTCGTGTCGGCCTCGCCGCTCCGGCCGAACGGTCCGGCGGCCACGCTGGCCTTGCCCCCCAGCGTGATGCGGCTGCCGTTCACGAGCGAGCGGGCACCACGATCGGTCATGAAGAACAGCACGAGATCGGTGGACTCCGCGCCGAGCTGGAACCCGACGCTCCCGCCGCTGAGGTTGACGAACGCCGGCGCCGACCAGCCGTTCGCCGTGCGGCACGCCATCACGCCGCTGCCGTGACGCGCGCCGTAGCCCAGGGCCGCCTTGAGCACACCGGGAAGCACGGCGACGCACTTGCAGCGCTCGAGCAGTTGCTTCGGGACCTCCTTGTCCGGGGTGGTGATCAGCTCGTGGTAGACCGCGATGGCCTCGGAGATCTTCTTGCCCTGCTTGGCGGCTTCCTCGGACGGATCGGCCGCCGACGTCCGCGGCATCACGAGCAGCATCGCCAGCGCCGTGCCCGTTGCCAGTCTTCTCATCGCTGCACCTCCAGGGTCAGTTGGCACGCCACGGCCTTTGCCGTGCGGCGCCCGCCATCGGATGTCGCTGGCCGCCCTGCGGCAGCTCATGGGCTGACCATGCCAGCGATCCGCTGCCTCCACAAGCACGAGGCTCCTGCAATGCATGCGTGGGCGGGCTCCTCGCGGGCGCACTCACCGAACCGCGAGAGCTCGAATCGGGTCCGGGATGACGATTCGGCGCACGCGCTGCCAGCTTGGCACCAGCTCGCGCGCCATGAACGGACGTGTGTCACGCCGCGAGCCCTGCCGCCTGAGCGCAAACGCACTGGCGAACCCCGGTTGTGCACCACCGAAGACCTGACCCCGTCCTCACCGCACGGGGCATGGCGGATGCTGCCCGGTACGGCAGCGGCGAAGGGTCTCGAGCTGCCGGTCCTGGCCAATTGATCGGCCAGCCGGACGCCGTGCTGCGGCGGGTGGCCCTCCATCCCCTTGTACCGGGAGTGGCCCCGCCGCGCCGGTCGTGTGAACGCACGTGCTCTGCGGACGGGCGCCTCATCAGGAAGTCGTAGACACGGGCTGCGGGCATGCGGCCCGCGCGTCGGTGGCATGGCGCATGCGAGTCACGGCGCGAGGGAGCGAACGCACCGGGGGGATCATGTTGACCGAGTCGAGCCTCTGGGTGGTGGTGCTGGCCGGCGGCGAGGGGCGGCGATTGGCGTCTGCGACGGTGGACCCGTCGGGGACGCACGTGCCCAAGCAGTTCTGCCGGTTCGGCTCGGACCGCTCGGTCCTGACCCACGCGCTCGAGCGCGCCGGCCGGCTGGTCGAGCCCGACCGGGTCGTCGCGATGGTCCAGGCGGCGCACCGGCGCTGGTGGGAGCAGGAGCTGCGCGGGCTGCCGCGCACGAACGTCATCGCGCAGCGAGGAAACCGCGGGACCGCGGTGGCGGTGCTCCACGCCCTGGGCGAGATCCTCCAGCGCGACCGGGAGGCGCACCTGCTCGTGCTTCCGAGCGATCAGGAGGTCGAGGACGAGCGCGCGTGGGCCGCGACGCTCCGGCGCGCCGCCGACGCCGCGCTCGGCCTGCCGGAGCACGTGGTCCTCGTCGGCGTGGAGCCACAGGCCGACCCGGACTTCGGCTGGATCGTTCCCGGGGAGCGGTCGGCCGAAGGCACTCGCACCGTCGTGGGTTTCTCCGAGAAGCCCAGCGCGGTGGAAGCCGCGCGCCTCGTTCGACGCGGCGCCCTGTGCAGCGCGTTCGTGTTCGCGGCTTCCTCCGCCGCGTTCCTGGACCTCTTCAGCCGGCACCCGTGTGAGCCAATCGCCCAGCGGGCGCGGGCATTGTGCGGGAGCGTGACGGAGTTCGGTTCCGCCTCGGCCACCGAGCAGGACCTTCCCTACTCCGACTTCAGCCACGATCTGCTCGAGCATGCGCCGGAGCGCGCGCGTGTGGTCTCCGGGGCCCCGTGCGGCTGGACCGATCTCGGCACCCCCGAGCGGCTCCGGCGCTGGCTCGAGCGACACGGGCCGGCCGCGCCGAAGCAGGGCGCGACGCTGCTCCACCCGATCGCCGGCATCGCCGGGTAGAGGCCACGCCGGGCCCCGCCGCGCGCGAGCGCTGCGCCGGGCGGTCTCGCGGGCTGCCCCAGGCCGCCCGGCGCACGATCACGCCCCGAGCGGCTCCATGGGGCGGCCGGGGGCATGCGGCTCGTCCGGCTCGCGGGCGTCGTCGTGCGGCGCGCGGTTTTCCTTGAGCCGCCGGTAGAGCGTGCGCTCGCTGATCCCGAGCGCGGCCGCCGCACGCTCGCGATGACCGCTGTTTTCCTCGAGCACGCGCAGGATGTGACGGAGCTCGATCTCGTGAAGCGAGAGCGCGGCGTTCGCCCGCACGACCGCGTGCGGGAGCTCGTCGCGCTGGATGTGGACCGGTAGGTGGATCGGTTCGATCGTGGTGCCGGCCGAAAGGATGAGGGCACGCTCGAGCACGTGCATCAGCTCCCGCACGTTGCCCGGCCAGCGGTAGGAGACCAGCCGCTGCATCGCGGCCGCGCTCACCGCCGCCTCCGGCGTGGAGGTGCCGCTCAGGAAGTGCCGCACGAGCAGCGGGATGTCCTCGACGTGCTCTCGCAACGTTGGCATCTCGATCGGAAACACGTTCACCCGGTAGAACAGGTCCTCGCGAAAGTCGCCGTCCGCGATCATCTGCTCGAGCGCGCGGTTGGTCGCCGCCACGAGGCGGACGTCGACGTGAATGTCCGTCATGCCCCCGATCCGGCGGAACGTGCCGGTCTCGAGCACCCGCAGCAGCTTGACCTGAAGCACCGGACTCAACTCCGCGATCTCGTCGAGAAAGAGGGTTCCGCGGTGCGCGGCCTCGAAGAGGCCATGTTTGAGCCCGACCGCTCCCGTGTAGGCACCCCGCTCGTGCCCGAACAACTCGCTCTGGAGCAGGTTCTCGTGCAGCGCGGCGCAGTCGACGACGACGAACGGTTGTGCGGCGCGCGGGCTCGATCGATGCACCGCCCGTGCGATCAGCTCCTTGCCCGAGCCGGTCTCGCCGCGGATGAGCACGGTCGAGTGCGTGCCGGCGACCTGTTCGAGAAGTTGCAGGAGCTGCTGGATCTGGTGCGATCCTCCCACGATGCCGTGCCTATTGGGTTCGTTCATAACCGCTCCCTTCGCGGTCGATTGGCGATCCGTCCTGCTCGGTGCTTGGTGCGGGATTCGTCGATCCGCGCGACGCCGGAACCGGTGACGCGTCGCGTTCGAGGTCGGCATTCGACTCACCCATTCCGTCCGCCAGACAATCGCACCTCGGAGCGCTCTAAACGCAGTGGCCATATGGGGTACGGAGCGTGGTGGGGCTTGACATACTCCACACGTCCACTCCTCGAAATTCGCATCTCCGATGGCCCGGCGAATGCAAGGAAGTGTCCGCATCGGGCCCGCTCCGAGACGTGTGGTTCAGCTTCGCCCTGCGAACCGGTGCGGCATCTTGGCGAGGAGGCGGTCATGGCCATCAACGAGCGGATTCGGGCATTGCTGGAGCGGGAGCGCGTCACCTACCTCGTCCATCCCCACCGGGAAGTGTTCAGCTCCCGCGAAGTCGCGCAAGCGACTCACGTCCCCGGTCGCCGGCTCGCGAAGGCGGTCGTGCTGCGGCACGGGAGGGGCGGGCATTTCCTGTACGTCCTGCCCGCGACGGATCACGTGAAACTGAGCCTGGTGCACAGGCTCACGCGTCTGGACCATCCTCAGTTCGCCTCCGAAGCCGAGATCGCGCTGCTGTTCCCGGATTGCGAGGTCGGTGCGATTCCGCCGTTCGGGCAGCTCTATGGACTGCCGACCTACGTGGATCCCTGCCTGCTCGGAACCGAATGGGTGTATTTCGAGGCCGGGTCACATCGCCAGCTGATCGGGATCCGGGGCGAGGATTTCGAGCGCCTGGAGCGCCCGGCGCGGGTGGCAGGGTGCGCGCACGTCTCGATGGAGCCGTCCTACTCGTAGCTGCCGCACCGACCCCGGCGGTCGGACGGCTGCCACTTGCGCAGTCCGGATGCCACGTTGGCACCCAGCCACGGGGGCAAGGGCAGTCGCGCGCGGTCAATCGAGTTTGACGAAGCGTCTGCGGTCGATGCCACCGGTCCAGCGGAGCAGCGCCCAGTAGACCCCGGCCGGGGCCACGCGGCCGTCGTCCCGCCGGCCGTCCCAGATCACGTCCTGCCTGTCCGACCCGACGGCCTGCCCTGGCCTGAGCTCGCGGACAAGTCGGCCCTCGAGGTCGACGATCGTCAAACTCGCGCGTCCGGGGTTTTCGAGGACAAACGAGATGCGGGTGCGGCCGCTGAATGGATTGGGCCGCACGGCCTGGAGGCCGGCGCGCGGCGATGACGGCGGAAGCACGGCCGTCGGATCGCTCGGCGCCGCGTTCACGACGACGACGGAGTCGAAGCAGGCAAAGCCGTGCGCGGCGCAGGAGACCTGGATCCGCGGAAACGCCACCTGCACCGGCACCAGCCCGCTGTCGTAGTGCTGCGTGGGCCGGCCCTCGATGTCGAGGTCGAGCGTCAGCTCCTGCGCCGGCGCGACCCCGTCGGAGATCTTGAACTGCCCCGAGCCCAGGATCGAGACCGCGCCCGGACCGTTGTTGAACGACGCGATGTAGCGCTCGACGGCGTAATACGTGTAGACCGCGTCGGCTTCCGTCCGGGTGAGCACGAAGCTGCCGTAAGTCGGCGTCACCTGGATCGCGCAGTCGCACGGGCCCTGGCAGCCCACCTCGAGCGAGCTCGGCGGGGTGACGAGTGCGTAGCTCGTGCCGACGCTGTCGGCGCGTGCCGCGGGGGCGGCGGCGGAGCGAGCGGCGCCGAGCAGTGATGCGACGGATGCCGCGAGGGCGAGAGCTTTGGGCAGGATCATGGACGTCCTCCTGCGGCCGTATGTGCGGAGGGCGAACGCGCGGGCAGGTTCGCGCGCGGCACCGAACGGAAAGGAGCGTACGCCTTGGCGGGCTCGTACGTGAACAGCGTTCTTCGTCGCTAGGGTGGATTCACCGATTCGCCGTGGCCGCGGTTTGTCGCGAGCGGATCGGTCCGCACGCGAATCGCTCGCATTTCGCGGAGCAACTCGTGCGTGCTGGAGACGACGCATTGCCCGACGAGCGTGTCGCCTCGAGACTCGAGGTCCCACCGGGTCGCAATGTTTGCCTCGTTGTCGTCGGCGTTCCAGAACCGAGCACCATCACCGCGACGAAGCCGAACCACTTGCGGCTGCACATGGCCGGGCTTCCTTATCCAGGAGACTTCATATCGACCGAGACCCCCGGGTTCCAAGCGGGCGGTGAACTCGTAGCGGACCGGCTCGTCGCGACAGCCGGGGAGTCGTGGGTTCCCGACGCAGCGCAGGCTGCCCCGCCAGCGTCCGACGATGCCTGGCAAGACTGGAGGCTCCCGCCACGGCGTGGAGCTCGGGCCGTCTGGGACGGGCACGCTCCCCACCCTGACAGGTGGTGGCCAGCGGGGTAGGGCAAACCAATCGGGCGGTCCCATGATCAGCCTGAACGTGACCGAGTCCGCTGGCACATGCACGAGTCTCGAGATCGGCGCATGGTCGATTGCGAAGGCATTGAGCTTCACCCAGCCCTCGGGGACCCCTTCCAGCCGGAAGTATCCCAGGCTGTCCGCGACGGCCTCGTTCCGGCTCCAGGCCAGGTGAACCACGGCGGGGCGCAATGCGAGCCGTTGCATCCACGGCTGCCATTTCCAAGGTTGTTCCGAGGCCGCATCCAGGACCCGTCCGACCACCGTGCTGGTTCGAGGGCGCTGCCGCCGGGGGTCGGGCCACGTGGTGACGGCACGCACGCCGACGTCGCTTCCTCCGTCCATCGAATGGGTCGTCCACCATCGGGGCGTGGGAGTGACGCGCACGGTTTCGGGCGGGGCCGTGCGGGAAGCGGCGCTGGACTCGTCGAGGGGCGCAAGCCCGCTCAGCGACCGGACCCAGATCGAGTCTCGAGAGCGCACATCCACGACTTCGAACTGGAACGGTATTACCCAGTGCCGCTCGAGCGAAAACGGCAGTTGAAACCGCCGCCCGCGGACTGTCCGGAAGGTTACCGAGTCCAGGCCCCATTCGGGGTCGACCTCCGCGGGGGAACGAAGCAACCCGCCCCAGGGCTTCACATACACCCGCATCGTGACGCTGTCCCGCGCCGGATCGAACCGGGGCTCGCGGCCGACGTCGGAGTGCAGGGTGAGGAGCACCGCGAGCAGGCCCGCGAATCGCAACCACCACGGCTTGAGCCCTGCGACCACGATCGACACTCCAGGTGCGACGCCCGCGCCTTAGCGAACCGCAAGGGGGCTCGGCACGCGCCTACACTATCACCATGGCATCGCCATACGAGTAGAACCGATACCTCTCCCGCACCGCGTGCGCATACGCCTCACGCAACAGCCCCTCGCCCGCGAACGCCGCCACGAGCAGCAGCAGCGTGGTACGCGGCAGGTGGAAGTTTGTAATGAGCGCGTCCACGGCGCGGAACTCGTGCGGCGGCACGATGTACTTGCGCGTCCAGCCACCGGCGGCGCCGATGCCGCCCCCGCATGCGTCCGCCATCGACTCCAGCGCACGCACCGTCGTCGTCCCCACGGCCACGATGCGGCCGCCGCGCTCGCGCGTCGCCCGCAGCTCGGCGGCGGCCACCTCGCCGACCTCGAACCACTCCTCCTCCATCCGATGCTCGCGCGGATCCTCGGCGACGATCGGGCGGAACGTCCCGGGGCCGACGTGCAGCGTCACGGGCACGCGGCGGATGCCCGCGGCCTCCAGCGAGCCGAGCAGCGCGGCGGAAAAATGCAGGCCCGCCGTCGGCGCCGCCACCGCGCCGTCCACTCGTGCGTACACGGTCTGGTAGCGCTGGGCGTCCTCGGGGCTCGGCGGCCGGTGGATGTAGGGCGGCAGCGGGACCTCGCCCTGCGCGCGGAGCACGGCGTCCAGCGAGCCCTCGGCGATGCGGACCGTGCGCTCCCCCTGCTCGCCCGCCCCGATCACCTCAACGACGAGCGCGCCGTCCGCGGTGGCGAGCCGCGCGCCCGGCACCGCGTGCTTCGCCGGCTTCGCGAGCACCTGCCAGCATTCCCCGGCGCCGGCCGCCGCCGCGGGACGCACGAACAGCAGCTCCACCCGCCCGCCGGACGCTCGCCGAACCATGAGCCGCGCCGGGCGCACGCGCGTCTCGTTCACCACGAGCGAGTCGCCCGGGCGCAACCACCCGCCGACCTCGGCGAATCGCGAGTCGGTGAGCGCGCCGCTCGCCCGGTCCACGACGAGGAGCCGCGCGTCCTCCCGCCTCGCCGCCGGATGCTGCGCGATCAACTCCCCGGGGAGCGCGTAGTCGAGGAGCCGCATGAGGCGCGCGGCGTCGGTCTCGGCGACCGGAACGACGGCGGGTCGCTTCCCTCCTGCCGGCTCCATGGCGACGCGTCGCTACGAGAGCGGCAGCTCGGGCTGCTCGGGCTCGCCGGGCGGGGCGGGCGTGGCGGTCTCGGCGGAATCGCCGCGGAGCCTCGCCGGCAACGCCAGCCCCAGGTGCTCGTAGGCGGGCTTCGTCGCCTCGCGGCCGCGGGCGGTGCGGCGGATGAAGCCCTCTTGCACCAGGAATGGCTCGTAGACGTCCTCCAGCGTCCCGACGTCCTCGCCCAGCACCACGGCCAGCGACTGGAGCCCGACCGGCCCGCCGTCGTAGCGCTGGATCAGCGCCTCCAGCATGCGACGGTCCATCTCGTCGAGGCCGCGCTCGTCCACCTCGAGCAGCCGCAACGCCTCGCGCGTCACCGGCAGCGTCACCGCGCCGTCCGCCTTGATGAGCGCGAAGTCCCGCACGCGTCGGAGCAGGCGGTTCGCCACGCGCGGCGTGCCACGCGACCGGCGGGCGATCTCGTACGCGGCGTCCTCGTCCACCGACGTCCCGAGGATACCCGCCGAGCGGCGCACGATCTTCAAGAGGTCGTCGGTCGTGTAGAAGTCCATGCGGAGTGTGACGCCGAAGCGCGCGCGCATGGGCGCCGACAGGAGTCCAGAGCGCGTGGTCGCGCCGATCAAGGTGAACGGGTCGAGCGTGAGCTTCATGCTCCTCGCGCTCGCGCCGCGGTCGAGCATGATGTCGAGCGTGAAGTCCTCGAGCGCCGAGTAGAGGTATTCCTCCGCGACGGGCGAGAGCCTGTGGATCTCGTCCACGAACAGAATCCCGTGCGGGCCGAGGCCCGTGAGGAGCCCCGCGAGGTCGCCCGGGCGCTCGATCACCGGGCCGCTCGTGTGCGTGATCTCGACGCCCAGCTCGTGCGCCACGATGCTCGCGAGCGTGGTCTTCCCGAGCCCCGGCGGGCCATGAAAGAGCACGTGGTCCATCGCCTCCCCCCGCTGGCGCGCGGCAGCGAGGAAGATGCTCATTTGCTCGCGCACCTGCGCCTGGCCCACGAACTCCGCGAGCGTCCCCGGGCGGAGCCGCTTCTCCTCGCGCACGTCCTCGGGGAACGGCGCGGGATCGGCGAGGCGCAGCGGATGCTCCTGCCGGGGGCCGGCGCCGCCCCCCGGCCCGCCCGCGCCGGGTTTCCCGCGCAGGAACTGGCTCATGCCCTCGCCGCCCGAGCCCACTCCACCCTTCCCGCGCGGGGGTGTCATCGCGTCACCAGGCTCGGGCGCGCGAGCACGGCGAGGGCGCGCTTCACGAGGTCCTCGGCGGCCGCGTCGCCGGCGTCCTCCGACACGCGGCGCACGACGTCGTTGGCCTGGGAGGCGGAGTAGCCCAGCGTGAGGAGCGCCGCGACCGCGTCCTCGTAGCGCTCCGAGCGCTCGAGCACGCGCGGCTTCCGGCCCCGGGCGCCCGCCTCGGCCGGCGCCGGCGCCGCCGCCAGGGGAAGAAACGCCAGCTTGTCGCGGAGCTCCACCACGAGCCGCTCGGCGGTCTTCCGGCCCACGCCGTTCACCGCGGTGATCATGGCGATGTTCTCGTCCCGCACCGCACGCGCGAACTGCGCGGGCGCGAGCCCCGACAGGACGGCGATCGCGATCCGCGGGCCCACCCCGTTGACGCCGATCAACAGGTCGAAGAGCCGCAGCTCGTCCCGCTCGGCGAACCCGAACAGCAGCGCCGCGTCCTCGCGCACGATGTGCCGCGTGTGGAGACGCACGTCCCCGCCCGGCTGCGGCAGCGCGAGCAGCGTGGGCGTCGAGACCTGCACCATGTAGCCCACGCCGGCGGCCTCGATGACGCAGAAGCCGTCGCCTCGTTCGAGCAGCGTGCCGTGGACGGACGCGATCACGATCTCGTCCCCCGCGTGCCCGCCAGCATCGCCTGCAGCCGCTCGCCGGCCGGCGTCTTCCGGCGCGGCGCGTCGAAGCGCGCGCGGCGCAGGTGGCAGAGCGCGCCGGCCAGCGCGTCGGCGGCGTCGGCCTGCGGCGCCGTGGCGAGCCCGAGCTGGAGCTTCACCATCGCGATCACCTGCTCCTTCACCGCCCCGCCCCGGCCCGTCACGGCCAGCTTGATGGCGCGCGGGGCGTACTCGGCCACGGCGAGCCCGCGCCCGATCGCGGCCACCATGAGGGCGCCGCGCACGTGCCCCAGCACGAGCGTCGAGCGAACGTACGCGTGGTGGAAGGCCTCCTCGATCACCACGCAGTCGGGGCTCCATCGGTCCATCACCCGTTCCACCTCGCGCACGATCGCGTGCAGGCGCTCGGGAAGCGGCAGCCGCGCGGGCGGCGCCACGTGGCCCGCGGCCAGGCAGCGCAGGCTCCTCGCCTGGCGCTCGACCACGCCCCAGCCGGTCTTGCGGCTCCCGGGGTCCAGTCCCAACACGCGCATGGCGCCATCTCCTTGGCCGTGGCGGGAGCCTCCGGCTCCCACGTGCTCTCGGTGGGAACGGCCCGAACGCCGACCGCCCCCGCTGCGTTTTCGCGGACCCCGCCAGTCTACGCGAGGTGCGCGCTCGATGCGCGGACTACCCGTGCTGAGCGGCCGCCGCTTCCTTCTCGGCCTTCGCCGTCGCGATCACCTTGTCGGCCAGCTCGCGGGGCACTTCCTCGTAATGCGAGAACTTCGACTGGTAGAGCCCGCGACCCTGCGTGAGCGCGCGCAGGTGGGTGGCGTACTTGTAGGTCTCCGCCATCGGCACCTTGGCCTTCACCACCACGTAATGACCGTCGGACTCGGTGCCGAGGATCTTGCCGCGCTTGCTCGACAGGTCGCCCATCACGTCGCCCAGGAACTCGTCGGGCACGCGCACCTCGAGGTCCGAGAACGGCTCGAGCAGGATCGGGCTGGCCTTGAGGATGGTCTCGTGGAAGCAGGTCTCGGCCGCGATCTTGAACGCCATCTCGGAGCTGTCCACGTCGTGGTACTTGCCGAAGAACACGGCGACCTTCACGTCCACGACCGGGTAGCCGGCGAGCGGCCCGCGCTCCATGCCGGCGATGACGCCCTTTTCCACGGCCGGGATGTACTGGCCGGGGATCACGCCGCCCTTCACCTCGTCGACGAACTCGAACTGTCCGCCGCGGGGCAGCGGCGCCACGCGCAGGTGCACCTCGCCAAACTGGCCGCGCCCGCCGCTCTGCTTCTTGTGGCGGTAGTCGCCCTCGGCCTTGCTCTTGATGGTCTCGCGGTAGGGCACGTGCGGCTTCGACAGCACGACCTCGACGCCGAAGCGCTTCTTCATGCGCTCGACCAGGATCTCCAGGTGCAGGTCACCCATGCCGTGAACGAGCGACTCCTTCGTGCTCTCCTCGTAGAGGCGCGAGAGCGTGGGGTCCTCCTCGTGCAGGCGCGTGAGGCCCACCGCCATCCGCTCCTCGTCGCCCTTGTTTCGGGCGCGAATGCACTCCGCGGCCACGGGCAGGGGGAAGTCGGGCGGCGCGAGCTTCACCTGGCGCGACTTGTCGGCGAGCGTGTCGCCGGTGTGCGTCTCACGCAGCTTGACCGCGGCCACGATGTCGCCGGCCGCGGCGCCCCGGCAATCGGAGCGCTCCTTGCCGCACAGGTGGTAGAGCGTGCCCAGCTTCTCGCTGCGATTGCGCGTCGTGTTCACGAGGTCCTTGCCCGGCTCGACGTGGCCGGACCAGAGCCGGATGAGCGACAGCTCCCCCAGGTGCGCCTCGGCGAGCGTCTTGAACACCGTTGCGGCCACCGGCGCCGCGGCGTCCGGCTTGATCTCGGTCCCGGCCGAGCCGTTCTCGCCGATCGCGTGCTGCGGATGCACGTCGAGCGGGCTCGGCAGGACGTCCACGACCTCGTCGAGCACTTCCTTCACGCCGAGGTTCAGGGCCGCCGAGCAGCAGAAGACCGGCGCCAGGTCGCACATCACGACGCGCTCGCAGAGGCCCTTGCGGATCTCCTCCACGGTCAGGTCCCCGGTCGAGAGGAACTTCTCCATGAGCGCCTCGTCGCCGGTGGCGGCCTCCTCGAGGAGCGTGGCGCGGGCCTTCGCGACCTTGTCCTTGAGCTCGGCGGGGATCGGAACCTCCTGGCTCTTCTCGTCCGCGCCCTTGCCGGTGAACGTGAACGCCTTGTTCTCGATCAGGTCGACGACGCCGTGGAACTGTTCCGCCTCGCCGATCGGAAGCTGCACGGGAATCGCGTTCAGTCCCAGCCGGTCGTGGCAGCTGGCCACCGCGGCGTCGAAGTTCGCGTGCTCCTTGTCCATCATGTTCACGACCACGAGCAGCGGCGACTTCTCCTGCTTCAGGACCACCCACACCACCTCGGTGCCCACCTCCACGCCGGCGGCGGCGCGGAGCACGAGGATGGCGGCGTCGGCCACGCGCAGCGCGCTGTACACGTCGCCCAGGAAGTCCGCGTAGCCGGGGGTGTCGAGCAGGTTGATCTTGTGCCCCTGGTACTCGAACTGCGCGAGCCCGAGGTCGATCGTCATCTGCCGCGAGATCTCCTCGGGGCTGTGGTCGAGCAGCGTCGAGCCGTCGGCGATGCGGCCGATCCGGGTCGTCGCCTTGGCCTGGTACAACATGGCTTCAGCCAGCGACGTCTTCCCCACGCCGTGATGGGCAACCAACGCGACGTTGCGGATGTGGCCGGTAGCGAACTCCTTCACGCTGCACCTCCCGAGTCGTGGCATGCGGGTGCTTGCGTCGGGACGCGGAGTCGTGGCACGCGGCCCGGCGTAACTTGAAGCAACGACTAAAGCTAGCACCCGCGTTTCAACCGGGTCAAGAGGTGGTGCGGCGGCCGTGTGCGGCACGTTCGGTGCATCTTTATGTGGAGCGACTGCCCTTCCCGAGCGTGCTGCACTCGCGCGGCGCGAGCCGGTTGTGCCGTGCGGGTCACGCACTGAGGGCGAGGCATCAACTGCGCGGCCGGCACCAGTTTGACCGCGCGAGCGACGAACACTAATTTCGCTCGGCTTCATGCGCCGGCGCCGTTCCGCTCACGGCGCTCCGTCCACTCGAAAAGGAGCACACTCGATGTCGCTTCGCCGCTACCTCCGCGCCCTGTCCGTGGCGCTCACCGTGGCCGCCATCCTGGCCGCGACGCTTGCCGTCTCCGCCACGGCCGGCCCCGCCAAGGGCACCGCCGCCGCGGGCAAGGCCATCTTCATGACCAAGTGCATTGCTTGCCACAAGAAGGACGGCACGGGAGGCTTCAAGGTCACGGGTAATCCCACGCCCAACTGGACCCTCAAGAAGACGTGGGACGCCACACGCACGGACGACTACCTGCGCGATTGCATCACGAACGGCAAACTCAAGTCGGGCATGGTCGCGTGGGGCAAGACGGGCCAGGTGAAGCCGCAGCAGGTGGAAGACCTGATCACGTTCATCAAGACGTTCAAGGCGGCGGCGAAGTAGCTCGCACAGCTGCCCAATCGGTGCTGGGAGAGCGCGCTCCGCGAGGGGCGCGCTTTCTCGTGGGGTGCGCCTTCTGACCCAGTGCGGGGCGGGCGCGGGCGCCACAGCCGCGGCGGCTTCACCACGGTGCCACGCCCCCCGCGGGGGTCAGCGGTCGTGCTCCGCGAGCGCCCGCACGTGCGCGAGCACGCGCGAGTGGATCGCGTGGACGATCGCGTCGCTCCACAGCGACCAGTAGCCGGACGGCCGCATGTCGAGCGCGTACCACGTCCGGCCTTCGAGCCGCGTGCGTCCTTTCGGCAGCGCGACGAGCCGGAACTCGCCACGACGGGAACGGAACGCACTCGAGAGATGCGGCGGCGCGAGTCCCGCGTAGGGACTCCATTCGGTCATCGGGGCGGGCTGCGATTCGACGTCGAACGCCAGCCGCGACGGCGCCTCCCACGCAGTGATCGGTTCGACGAACGGTCCGGTCGAGAACTCGCAGCGCCGAATCGCGCCCACCCCGGTGCCGGTGATCGTCGCGCGGCGCGGATAGGCGATCCCGAGGCGGAAGAACCAGCGCGGGGGCTCGTCGAGCTCGCTGAACGTGACGACGTGCCGCCACACGACGTCGGGCGGAGCATCCACGATCGTGCTCGTGCACACCTCGCGCAGCGGCGGTTCCGTGCGCGGCAGGTCGGTGAGCGGCAGAGCGGGCGTGAAGAGCAGCACGAGCGCGCCCATGGCCGGGCGACCCCGGGGCTCCAGCGCGATCGCCCGCCCGGTGACCGCCCCGGCGATGGTGATGACGCCCGCGAGCGGGAACGCCATCGCGATGCAGAGCGCCCCTTCGACCGCGAACAGGAGCATCGCACCGCTGGCGAGGATCAGCGCCAGCAGCGCGACGAGGATCGTCTCGCGCTGCGGACGGGCGTGCTCGCGGTTGAACATCCAGGCGGTGATCGATCCCAGCAGGAACGGCGTGACGACGAACAACGTCGCGCCATAGCGGCGCAGCACGAGCGTCTCGACGGCGACCACGGCCGTGCACGCGAGCAGGCTGACGACGAGTCCCTGCAGCGCCCCCCGCAGCCGGCCCTCCGCGCCGGGCAGCGGCACGGTGGCGGCCCCCGCCGGCCGCGGCCGCGATGGCGCGAAGCTCAGCCACAGCATCACGCCGTAGTTCACGATCGGGCAGAGGAACAGCAGGCAGAGCCACGGCGAGAGCGCGGCGTCCACCGCCCGCCGCATGGTCATGCCGACGCCGATCCACAGGAACGGCAGCGTCCACACCATCTGCGTGAACAGCAGCCACTCCGGAATGGTGTTGGTCCCGAACCGGAGCGAGAGCGCGGGATTCACGTAGTCGAGCGGCATCCACAGCCGATGGAGCACGAGCCAGACGAGCAGCACGTCGACGCCGTACTTGAGCGCGAGCAGCCCCACCCCGTGCGCGAGGTAGGTGCGCGGCTCGACGGGCTGATCGAACCCGAACCAGAGGATCAGCCAGCGCCGGACTCGCGACATGGGCGGCCCTCCTGCGCGCTACTGAATCCGGATCGTGTACGGCATGAGCGCCAGCATCGCGCCCGCGGGGAACATCGCCACCTGGTACCAGTGGCCGATCTCGGACAACGCCGGCAGCCGCGAGTCGTCCTGGTCCGGCTCCTCGAACAGGCCGCCCAGCCAGCGCTGCACGAACGTGCGGCGCGGCCGCGGGTACACGTCCACGACGATGTTCGCGTCCGAGCTGATGTGCGCGCGCTTGCGCGCGATTTCGAACGCCTCGTGGATGCCGCCGAATCGGTCCACGAGTCCGCGCTGCTTCGCCGCGAGGCCGGACCACACGCGTCCCTGCCCCACCGAGTCCACGAGCGAGGGCGTCATCTTCCGGCCCTCGGCCACGCGCGAGAGGAACACCCGGTAGAACTGGTCGAGGCTCTGCTGGTAGCGTCCCAGCTCCTCGGTGTCGAAGTCGCGGAACGGCGACAGCATCTCGGCGTGCTTGCCGCGCGAGACCGTCTCGATGTTGAGCCCGAGCTTCCGGTAGAGTCCGAGCAGGTTGAGCTTGCCGCCGAACACGCCAATCGACCCGGTGATCGTGGCGGGACCGGCCACGATCGCGTCGCCCGCGCATGCGAGGTAGTAGCCGCCCGAGGCGGCCACGTCGCCCATGCTCACGATGATCGGCTTTTCGCGCCGCAGGCGACGCAGCTCCTGCCACACGGCGTCCGAAGCGTCCCCGGAGCCCCCGGGGCTGTCGATGCGCAGCACCACCGCGCGGATGTTGCGGTGGTCGCGGATGTCCTGCAGCGCCTCGACGAGCGTGCGATCGCCGACCGAGCGGCCGCCGAACGGGCCCTCGCGACTGCGGCCGTCCACGATCTCGCCCTCGGCCACGACGAGCGCGATGTGCTCGCCGGTGCCGGCGCCGCCCTCCTCGGCGTAGCGCAGGAACGAGGCGGTCGGATGCCGGGCGCCCCCCGCCCGCGAGCCGAGCGAGTCCACGTCGGCCTCGGCGAGCAGCGTGTCGAGCAGCCCGCGCTCGTGCGCCTCGCGTGCGGTGTAGGGACCGTCGTCGATCAGGCGCCGCACGCTGTCGGGCGCGAGGTGGCGCGCGCTCGCGAGCGAGTCCACGAGCAGGGAGAACTCGTCGTCGAGCAGCGCCTCCATGGCGACACGCGCGTCCGGCGACAGCGAGTCGCGCGTGTACTGTTCCACCGCCGACTTGTAACGACCGACGTGCGCGAAGTTGGGCTTGATCCCGAGCTTCGCGTAGGCGCCCTGCATGAACATGGCCGAAGCGGAGAGCCCGTCGAGCTGGAGCGTCGAGACCGGCGGCATCGCGAGCGTGCCGGCGGCGGCGGCGAGCAGGTACTCCTTCTCGCCGCCGCCGTCGAGGCTCGCGTACACCGGCTTGCCGGACGCGCGGAACGCGCGCACGGCATCGCTCATCTCGTACACGCGCGCCCAGCCCCAGTCGAGGCCGTCCACATGGAGCACGAGCCCGGTCACCGAACGGTCGTCCGCGGCGTTCCGGAGCGCGAAGAGCAGCTCGTGGAACGTCGGCCGCTCGCGGCGCAGGAAGTCGAACGACAGCGTGGGTGGTGGCGGCCCCTCGTCCACCTGGCCCGGCACGTCGAAGACGAGGACGCGCGGCGCGATGGTCGCGTGGAGCGGGCGGCGCATGCCGATCGCCAGGTTCAGGACGAGCACCCCGACGGCGATGCACAGGAGCAGAACGAGGAACGCTCGACGGCGAGACGGCATCGGGGCCTCCGGACGGACGCGCGGCACCCGGGGAGGATGCCACAGGCGTCGACGCGGTGCCGGAGCGGCGAATGGGGCCGCGCGGCCGGGGATCCGGACCGGGTTCGCGGGGGTTCTGCGCCCTGGCGATCGCGCGGGCGCCCGGCGGGCGTGGGTCGGGCAGGCGGGCGGGGCTGGAGCGAACCAGGAATGCGAACCTAGAAACTGTGGCGCACGTCGAGGGCGAAGTAGAGGCTGCTCGCGTCCTGCGACGGATCCTCGTGCTGCTCGAAGCGGGCGGTGCCCGACAAGCGGGCGCGAATCGCGCCCGGCAGGCCCACGTCCGCGAACCCCTCGGCCTCGATGAACAGGTACGACGTGTGGAGGTCCGGTTCGCGGAGCGAGACCGTGGCCGCGGAGCGCTCGTACTGCCGCCAGCCCGCGACCGGCGCGATCGACCACCAGTCGCCGCCGTGCAGGCGCTCCGCCTCGAGCTCGCCCGCCACCTCGCGATAGCGCTCGGCCGGGACGAGCGGCGCGCGCAGCCACTCGAGGCGCGGCCCGGCGCGGAGCGACCAGTCGTGCGCGAGCGTCCAGCGGAACGCGGGGCGCACGGTCCAGAGCTGGTAGTCGAAGTACACCGTGCTGTCGGCGCGGTCGTAGCGATAGCCGTCCACGGAGAGCCACAGCTCGGCGGTGAGCGCCTCGTGCAGGTGCGTGAACGCGTTCGCATCCACCCGGTCGCTCCAGAAGTGGTCGCGCGTGGAGGGCGTGGCGTAGAGCGTGAGCCGGCGGTCGAGCTGCGCCTCGATCGTGGCCGAGCCGCTCCCCGGCAGGAGCCTCCGCAGCGTGAGCGCGCCGTGGTGCTCCACCTGGTCGCGATTGCTCGAGTCGGGGAACGCGCGGACGTCGGCGCCGTAGCCCAGCTCGCTCTCCCACAGCGCATCGAGCGGCGTGTGCGCCCAGCGGAGCCAGGCGCGGCCGGCGTTGCGGTCGAGCGTCGTGACCTCCGAGGTGCCCGAGGTACGCAGCCAGTCGCCGCCCGCGAGCAGGTCCCACGCGTCCGCGCGATCGAGCGAGCCCACGTGAACACGCGCGTCGGGTCGGAAGCGCAGCTCGCGCCGGTCGCCGCCGAACGAGCGGTCGCGGCGCGCGTCCAGCTCCGGGGCGAACGAGAGCCTCCAGCCCTCGCGCGGCTCGCCGCGCAGGTCGAGGCGCGTGTAGCTGCGCAGCAGATGATCGCCCGCGGTGGCCTCCTGGCGGAGCAGGAAGCGACCGCCGCGCGGAATCGCGCCGGCCGCGTCGAGCGCCGCCACGCCCGCGCTGCGGTATTCCGGCGAGCTCGCGAGCCGGCGCCCGATGAACGTCGTGTCGTCGAACGTGTCCTCGTAGAAACGCTCGTTCGTCACATCCGAGTTGCCGCCGAGCTCGACGTGCACGAAGTTGGAGTCGGGGAACTGCGCGCGCGCCCCCGTCGGGAGGAGCCCGAGCAGTACCAGCGCGAAAGCCGCGCTCGGCGAGCGGCGGGGGCTCGATCGGGCACGGCTCGGGGGTGGCGGCGGGCAGGGCGGTGGGGTCAGCGGCGCCCCGTCGCGGTCGCCGCGCGAATCGCGCGGTCGGCCTGTTCTCGGGCCATGCGCGTGAAGCGGAGCGCCACGCGCGGGTGGCCCGCCGAAGCTTCCGTCCTGGCGCGGGTCTGCTGGCCGTCCGCGTTCGCGAGCATCTGGCGGGCGCGCTCGCTGGCATCGGAGCCGACCAGCTCGTGGGCGCGGGCCAGCGTGTCGTCCGTGCGCTGGAGCGCGTTGTCCACGGTCTCGTCGAGCGACTCGCCCGCGTTGCAGAGCTGGAGCGCACGCAACGCACGCTCACGGGCGCTCATGGTGAGCTGGAGCGCGGCGAGGTAGCGCGTCTCGCTGTACGCCAGCTCGGCACGCGCCTGCATGTCGATCGCGGTGCGGAGCATGTCGCGCACGACGGGCAGCTCGCAGTGCGAAAGCCGGTCGCGGGCGCGGTCGAGGAGCTCCCGCGTGCGGGCGAGCTGGTCCTGCACGCGCACGGGGTCGGGAAGCCCCTTGAGGATCGCGATCGCGCGATCCGCGTGCGTGCGTGCGTCGAACGTGGCCCGGGCCGCGGCGCCGTAGAAGCCCCGCGCGAAGTTCTGCTTGGCGATCGCCTGCAGCGAGACCGCCTGCTCCACCTCGGCGGCCGCCTGGGGGTTGGGCGCGCCGGCGAGCAGGTCCCTCGCCTGCTGGATGCGGCGGTCGGTGACGTCGATGGCGTCCTGGACGCGCTGCGGATCCAGCGTGAGCTGCGCTCGCGCCGGTTGCGCGGCCAATGCCCCCACGACGAGCGCGAGGATCATCGGCAGGTTGCGGAAGCGGGACAGCATCTCGGGGACCTCCTCAAGGGCCGGGCGACCCCTGCCCCGACCGGGCACAGCCGCTCAGCCTCGCCCATGCAAGGTAGCAGCCCGCGTGCCCGGCGGCGCGGGCGGACGGTGCGACGACATCTCATTGCGCTGCTGTCGGTTGGGTGAGCTGCCCCACGCGGCTGTTGGGCCCGAGGGCGGCCCCGGGTGGACCTGCAGGGACGGCCGCGGCGCGGTATTGGCCGCGGGGGAGCACGGGATGACGGGGGCGATCGGCGGATCCACCTCCGGTCGCGGCAACGCGGCCGCCTGCCGCGGTCGAGGCCGCGAGGGCGCCGTCCGCACGGTCCTCGCCGCCGAAAAGCGAAAAGCCCCGCCCGGTCTCCCGGGCGGGGCTTCGCTCAAAAATAAGGGGCAGCGACCTACTCTCCCACCCAGTCTCCCGGGCAGTACCATCGGCGCTGGAGGGCTTAACTTCTCTGTTCGGAATGGGAAGAGGTGTTTCCCCTCCGCCAACGCCACCCCAATTTCAGATTTAATCGACAACCGAAACGAGACGCTGGACACACACGTTGAAGCGCCTAAGAAATACCGGCCAAGCCTCTCGGGTAATTAGTACGGGTCGGCTGAAATCCTTACGGACCTTACACCTCCCGCCTATCAACGTCGTAATCTCCGACGACCCTTACAGACATATAGTCTGGGATCCCTCATCTTAGGGTGTGTTTCGCGCTTAGAGGCTTTCAGCGCTTATCACTTCCGAACATAGCTACTCGGCAATGCCCTTGGCAGGACAACCGATACACTAGAGGTTCGTTCGCTCCGGTCCTCTCGTACTAGGAGCAACTCCCCGCAAGGATCCTACGCCCACGATGGATAGGGACCGAACTGTCTCACGACGTTCTGAACCCAGCTCACGTACCGCTTTAATGGGCGAACAGCCCAACCCTTGGGACCTTCTCCAGCCCCAGGATGCGATGAGCCGACATCGAGGTGCCAAACCCACCCGTCGATGTGAACTCTCGGGGTAGATCAGCCTGTTATCCCCGGCGTACCTTTTATCCGTTAAGCGATGGCCTTTCCATGCAGAACCACCGGATCACTATGCCCTGCTTTCGCATCTGCTCGACCTGTCCGTCTCGCAGTCAAGCTCCCTTGTGCCATTGCACTCCACGCGTGATTACCAACCACGCTGAGGGAACCTTTGGGCGCCTCCGTTACTCTTTAGGAGGCAACCGCCCCAGTTAAACTGCCCGCCTGGCAATGTCCCATGGCCGGATGACGGCTCAGGGTTAGAATCCCGATATTTCAAGGGTGGTATTTCAAGGTTGGCTCCACGATGGCTAGCGCCACCGCTTCAAAGCCTCCCACCTATCCTACACATGAAAGATCAGAACCCAATACCAGGTTACAGTAAAGGTGCACGGGGTCTTTCTGTCCAGTCGCGGGTAAGCGGCATCTTCACCGCTGCTACAGTTTCGCCGAGCCCTTGCAGGAGACAGCAGTCAAGTCGTTACACCATTCGTGCAGGTCGGAACTTCATGTGGTCCACGGTTTCCCGTGGCATAGACTATACGTTCACCTGATCAAAGCGACCTGAGGATGTCGCTCTCGGAGTACCTCCGCTTCCCGGACGGATTCATCTTCATCGCGGTCCGGACGATCTCCATAAAGCCCCCTCGCTCGAGGTGCCGCCGACTCCACATCAAACAGCAGACACGGTCGAACCGCACCACGTCCTGCTGCTTTGAGGAGATCAGCGGATTCGTCCTGAAGTGTGGCAAAACCCGGCGAACCAGGTCCTCCAACTTCCGGACTTCGAACTTGAGAGTCTTATCGGATCGATCCGGACGGATTGACCCGCAATCCCACGCTTCCATCAGCACGTGGAGAAGTTCGGCTCGCTCAGCGTTCTGGCTGACCGAGAAACTCGGTCGAACCTCCCACCCGAATCGATGCCTCCGACTCGGCTGGAATGAAACGCAGAAACAGCCCTCTCCATCCACGAACCCAGAAACGTAAGTTGCGAGATCCGTTCGAGGTATCAGGGCCGGCGTGTTATGGAGCTCGAGAGCTCCATCCAGGGATCTCACCCCTGAGTCGTTACGGGGATCATGTAGGTCCATGATCTTACCCTCGGTATTGCCCGCGGCGCCTGCATGCGCCGGTAGGGTTTCACCGATTTGAGCCGGTTGATGGGCCGGGATCGCTCCCGCCCCGGGCAATGTTACTTACCCGACAAGGAATTTCGCTACCTTAGGACCGTTCGTTCATTGTTACTCCCGACAGAAGCGTCGGGGGCTCGGGCATTTCTGCCGAGCTCTTCATGTCGCCATGAAGACCGGACTATATCATCACGGCATTGGGTTGCCGTGTCTGGCGTATAGTCTCTGAGGATTCCCGAGCGGGGCGCCCAGGTCTTTCCTGCTGATTGCCCGCACCGATCGCATTTTCACTGCCTCCAACTGCTCGGCGAGTAGCGTCGGATCCACGGGTGTTCCAGCATACAGCCAGATTTTATAACTACAGTGGTCCGCTTCTATAGTTACGGCCGCCGTTTACCGGGGCTTCAGTTCAGAGCTTTGGCTTGCGCCTGACCCCTCTCTTTAACCTTCCGGCACCGGGCAGGTGTCACTCCCTATACGTCGCCTCATCGGCTTAGCAGAGAGATGTGTTTTTGGTAAACAGTCGCTTGACTCAATTCACTGCGGCCCAGCGCGCTTCCGGGAGCGAATCCCATGACGCACCGGGCACCCCTTATTCCGAAGTTACGGGGCTAATTTGCCTAGTTCCTTCTGCAAGGCTCACTCGAGCACCTTAGGATACTCACCCCACCTACCTGTGTCGGTTTACGGTACGGACACCCGGATGGCTCCACGCGGGACTTTTCTTGGCAGCGTGTTTAGGACCAGTTGGCTCGCCTTTCGGCTCGTTTCCCTGTCGCGTCTCGGTTTGGACCCCATCTCTTAAACGGGGCCACGTCCCTACTCGCTTCGACCGGCACTTCCAATCGCCGGCTGGTCGGTCACTTCTGCGTATCCCGGTTTCAACGCCACCCAAGTGGTGCAGGAATGTTGACCTGCTTTCCATCGGTTACGCCTTTCGGCCTCACCTAAGGGTCCGACTAACCCTGAGCGGATTAACCTTCCTCAGGAAACCTTGGGTTTTCGGTGGACGGGTTTCTCGCCCGTCTTCTCGCTACTCGTTCCGGCATATTCACTTCTGCTTCGTCCAGCCGACCTTGCCGGCCGACCTTCACCCTACAGCAGAACGCTCCCCTACCAGACGCCTTTCGGCGAATCCAAAGCTTCGGTGGTGGACTTTAGTCCCGCACATTATCGGCGCAGGATCCCTTGACCAGTGAGCTATTACGCACTCTTTAAATGATGGCTGCTTCTAAGCCAACATCCTGGCTGTCTGAGCGACCCCACATCCTTATACACTTAGTCCACACTCTGGGACCTTAGCTGTTGGTCTGGGTTGTTCCCCTCTCGTCTACGAAGCTTATCCCTCGTAGGCTGACTCCCGCGGTAAATGTCGATGGCATTCGGAGTTTGAAAGGATTTGGTATCCTGGTGGGGACCCTAGTCCTATCAGTGCTCTACCTCCATGACACAATGTCGCGAGGCTATGGCTAAACATATTTCGGGGAGAACCAGCTATCACGTGGTTTGATTGGCCTTTCACCCCTACCCACGGTTCATCCGATGACTTTTCAACGTTAACCGGTTCGGACCTCCACGGCCTTTGACAGCCGCTTCATCCTGACCATGGGTAGATCACACACGCTTCGGGTCTACCGCCTGCAACTCGTCGCCCATTTCGGACTCGCTTTCGCTACGGCTGCGCGTCTTAGACGCTTAACCTTGCTGCAGACGAGTAACTCGCCGGATCATTATGCAAAAGGCACGCCGTCAGCCGCTTGCGGAGCAAGCTCCGCATTAAGCCTCCGACCGCTTGTAAGTGCATGGTTTCAGGTTCTATTTCACTCTCCACCTGGAGTCCTTTTCACCTTTCCCTCACGGTACTTGTTCGCTATCGGTCACGAGAGAGTATTTAGCCTTACGAGATGGTCCTCGCAGATTCCCACCGGATTTCACGTGTCCTGTGGTACTTGGGACGCCATCAGGAGCCAACGCGCTTTCGCCTACGGGGCTGTCACCCTCTATGGCCTGACTTTCCAGACAGATCGGCTAGCGTGTTGGTTTTTGACTCCTCGGCTCTAAACCGGACGGATCCCACGACACCTCCGCACGCAAGCGTGCTCGGGTTTAGGCTCATCCCTTTTCGCTCGCCGCTACTCAGGGAATCGAATTTTCTTTCTCTTCCTAGGGGTACTGAGATGTCTCACTTCCCCCCGTTGGCTCTGACCCACCTATTGTATTCAGCGGGCAGTGACGGGACATGACTCCCGCCGGGTTTCCCCATTCGGACATCCCCGGGTCGAAGACTGTTTGCGTCTCACCGAGGCTTATCGCAGCTTACCACGTCCTTCATCGCCTTCTCGTGCCAAGGCATCCACCATGCACCCTTAGTAGCTTGACCGGATTCTCTAAGGTGCTTCAACTGTGTATACCCAGCGTCTCATATTCGGTTGTCAATGAGCGATCGCGACTGGAGAGCCCGTCAGAGACGGGCCCGTCGCGAGCACCGCGCGGACGGACCGCAGCCGGGTGCTGAAGATCGCAATATCGACGGACCCAGGACGGATCCATCGTCTCTCGAATCTGGTGGAGATAGCGGGGCTCGAACCCGCAGCCTCCGGCTTGCAAAGCCGGCGCTCTCCCAGTTGAGCTATATCCCCAACGATTCCTGCGAAGAGCTGCTGCGCGAGAGGAATGGTGGGCCCGAGTGGACTCGAACCACCCACCTCACGCTTATCAGGCGTGCGCTCTAACCAACTGAGCTACGGGCCCACGGGTAGGGCGTCGATGGGAGGATCGGCCGAAGGGCCAGGTCACTCACTCCCGCACCCAGAGCTGCCGGAGTCCGATCGCGTCAGAGACGCCAGAAGCCGCGGCGGGGGCACCTACCCGAAGGGCAGGTGAGGCCGGCATCGCGGCTTCAGCTCCAAGCTCCAGAAAGAGAGATTACGAATAGCGCACGGACTTGAAAACCCGGAAGTTGACCTAAGAGACTAACCAACCAGGTCACCGAAGTGATCCTGGCGGCGGTTCTCCCTAGAAAGGAGGTGATCCAGCCGCACCTTCCGGTACGGCTACCTTGTTACGACTTCGTCCCAATCGCTCGCCCCACCTTCGACAGCTCCCTCCGTAAACGGTTGGGCCACCGGCTTCGGGTGTTACCAACTTTCGTGACGTGACGGGCGGTGTGTACAAGGCCCGGGAACGTATTCACCGCAGCGTTGCTGATCTGCGATTACTAGCGACTCCGACTTCATGGGGTCGAGTTGCAGACCCCAATCCGAACTGAGACCGGCTTTTTGGGATTCGCTCCACCTTACGGCATCGCAGCCCTTTGTACCGGCCATTGTAGCATGCGTGAAGCCCTGGACATAAGGGGCATGATGACTTGACGTCATCCCCACCTTCCTCCGAGTTGACCCCGGCAGTCTCCCATGAGTCCCCACCACCCCGAAGGGCGTGCTGGCAACATAGGACGAGGGTTGCGCTCGTTGCGGGACTTAACCCAACATCTCACGACACGAGCTGACGACAGCCATGCACCACCTGTATAGAGCCCAAAAGGACCTTATATCTCTATAAGTTTTCTCTATATGTCAAACCTAGGTAAGGTTCTTCGCGTTGCATCGAATTAATCAGCATGCTCCGCCGCTTGTGCGGGCCCCCGTCAATTCCTTTGAGTTTTAGCCTTGCGGCCGTACTCCCCAGGCGGGGCGCTTAATGCGTTAGCTGCGGCACGGAGACCGTGGAATGGCCCCCACACCTAGCGCCCAACGTTTACGGCGTGGACTACCAGGGTATCTAATCCTGTTCGCTCCCCACGCTTTCGCTCCTCAGCGTCAGTACTGGCCCAGGATCCCGCCTTCGCCACCGGTGTTCCTCCTGATATCTGCGCATTCCACCGCTACACCAGGAATTCCAGATCCCCCTACCAGACTCTAGCCGCCCAGTATCGAACGCGGGCTCGGGGTTGAGCCCCGAGTTTTCACGTTCGAC
>DATDEX010000196.1:0-7061 GCA_036522895.1 Candidatus Eiseniibacteriota bacterium
CCCGGGCTCGAGCGCGCGCTCGGCGCCTGGGACGGGGCCTCGCTCACGATCGGGGCGGTGATCGGCACCGGCATCTTCCTCACCGCCGGCGACGTCGCGCGCGCGCTCCCCCACCCGGTCCTGGCGCTCGCCGCGTGGCTCGCCGGCGGGCTCCTCGTGCTCGCGGGCGCGCTGAGCTACGCCGAGCTGGGAGCGCTCTACCCGCGGGCGGGCGGGCTCTACCACTTCCTCCGCGAGGCATGGGGACCGCTGCCCGGGTTCCTCTACGGCTGGACCTGTCTGCTCGTCATCATGACCGGCGGCATCGCCGCGATCGCGGTCGGCTTCGGCGACTACCTGGGCGCGCTCGTGCCGCCGTTCTCGAGCGCGCACATCGTGCTCGCGCTCGGGGGCCTGCGCGTGAGCGGCGCCCAGCTCGCGGCGCTCCTCGCGATCGCCGCGCTCACCGCCGCGAACCACTTCGGCGTACGCGAGGGCGCGCTCGTCCAGAACGTGTTCACCGTCGCCAAGCTGGCCGCGATCGCGGCGCTCGTCGTGGGCGGGTTCGCGGTCGCGCCGGCGGTCGCGTTCCACGCGTCCGCGCCGCTGCCGGCGCCGCCGCTCGCGCTCGTCGCGCCCTTCGGCGTCGCGCTCATCGCGACGCTCTGGACCTACGACGGCTGGTACGCGCTCACGTTCTCGGCCGGCGAGGTACGCGACCCGAGCCGCGACCTGCCGCGCGGGCTCGTCGTGGGCGTGCTCGTGGTGATCGCCGCCTACGCGCTCTTGAACCTCGTCTACCTGCGCGCGCTCACCGTGCAGGAGCTGGCGAGCACGAGCCGCGTGGCCGAGGCCGCGGCGCGCCGGCTCTTCGGCGACACGGCCGCGCGCGCCATGACCGCGGCGGTGGCGGTGTCGGCGTTCGGCTGCCTCGCGGCCACGATCCTCTACTCCTCGCGCGTCTATCAGCCCATGGCCGCGGACGGCGTGTTCTTCACGCGGATCGCCACGATCCATCGGCGCTGGCGCACGCCGGTCGCGGCGTTGTGGCTCCAGAGCGCGTGGGCGGCGGTGCTCGTGCTGACGGGGAGCTACACCCAGCTCTTCACCTACGTCACGTTCGGCGGGGTGCTGTTCCACGTCGCAGCCGGGCTCGCGCTCTTTCGGCTGCGGGTCACGCGGCCCGAGGCGGTGCGGCCCTACCGGGTCTGGGGCTGGCCGCTCGTGCCCGGGCTATTCGTGCTCGGGATGGCGCTCCTCACGGTCAACACGCTCGAGTCGGCGCCGCGCGAGTCGCTGCTCGGGCTCCTCGCCATCGCGGCGGGCGTGCCGGCGTACGTGGCGTGGCGGCGGAACGCGAGGCGGCGTGCGGGATGAAGCGGCGTGCGGGATGAGGCGGCGCGGGGCGGCGCAAGCGCCGCCCCGCGAGCGCGCAACCGCGGCTCAGGCCGCCTGCTTCATCTCCTCTTCGTCGTCCGGCGCCGGGGGCAGCGTGTCCTGCTTCGCGTGCTGCTTGTGATACGCCACCGACTCCGCGTAGCCGCGCTCGAAGTCCCGCGGAGCGCTCGCGCGGTCGCAGGGGAGCATCGGCTTGTTCACGCGCTCGGCCAGCATCCGCTGCCAGAGGTCGGCGAGCGGAACCTTCGGCGCCGACACGTGGAGCGAGCCCTCGGGCACGTCGACGTCCATCGGCTCGAGCGTCGTGTACGTGGCGAGTGTGCCGTCCTGGTAACGGGTCACGAACTCGGCCCAGAAGCCCGAGCGCGGGTGGTCGTACACCACCGCGTAGGCGGACTCGGCCGGGTTGGCGTACATCGCCAGCGTCAACTCGGGCATCTCGCGCACGAGGTAGATGCCGGCCTCGACGAAGCCGGCGCTCGTGAGCTGGCGGTCGGCCGACTGGTGCGGCAGCGGGTTCCGCCAGTGCGGCTCGTCGACACGCACGAGGTAGATGCGGTCCGGCTGCTCGGTGAGTGCCTGCGTGCGGAGCCTGTTGCCCAGCAGGCGCACGGCCAGCGCGCGCAGGCCGGGCCAGGCGAGAAGAAAGGCCATCAGTCCCAGCGGCCACAGCCAGATCGAGTCCACGCCGACCTCCTTCACCCGGGTTCGGAACGAAGCACTGCTCGGACTCGTTCTCGGCACGTGAGCGGCGCGGATTGAGCCGAATCGCGACGCCGCGGGCGGGCATGGGGCCTGCGACCTTCCGGCGCGACCTCAACCCCCGCTCGAAGCTCGAGCATGGGGCGAGCGGCGGGGCCTAAGTGCTTGGCATTCCGGCCGGATCCGACCCCGCTATCGCCGCCCCGAGAACTGGTCGGTGGCCGCGACCAGGGCGCGGGAGTTGGCGGCGTCGAACGCGCTGTGGCCGGAGTCGGCGGTGATCACGAGTTCCGCCTCCGGCCAGGCGCGATGGAGCGCCCAGGCGCTCTCGGCCGGGCAGACCACGTCGTAGCGGCCCTGAACGATCACCGCCGGAAGGTGCCGGATGCGCGGAACGTCGCGGAGCAGCTGGTCGTCGGTCTCGAGGAAGCCGCGATTCACGAAGTAGTGCGCCTCGATCCGGGCGAAGGCGAGCGCGAACTCGTCCTCCTCGTAATGGCTCTTCAAGTCGGGGTCAGGGAGGAGCTTGCTCGTCGCTCCCTCCCATCCCGCCCAGAGCCGCGCCGCCGCGAGCCGCACGGCGGCGTCCGGGCTCGTGAGGCGGGCGTGGTAGGCCTTCACCATGTCGCCGCGCTCCGCGGCGGGAATGTGTGCCCAGTAAGGCTCCCAGAGATCCGGGAACAGCGCGGAGGCGCCGCGCTGGTAGAACCACTCGATCTCCTGGCGGCGGAGCAGGAAGATGCCACGCAGCACGAGCTCGGAGACCCGCTCGGGATGCTTCTGCGCGTAGGCCAGCGCCAGCGTCGACCCCCAGCTGCCGCCGAACACCTGCCAGCGCTCGAGCCCGAGGTGGACGCGCAGCTTCTCGATGTCCGCGACCAGATCCCACGTCGTGTTCTCCTCGAGCGACGCCGCGGGCGTGCTGGCGCCACAGCCGCGCTGGTCGAAGAGCACGACCCGGTAGCGCCCGGGATGGAAGAACCGGCGCATCGCCGGACTGGTGCCGCCGCCCGGGCCGCCGTGCAGGAACACGACCGGCTTCCCGTCCGGGTTACCCGACTGCTCGTACGCGATCTCGTGGAGCGCCGAGACGGCGAGCCGGCCGCGGTCGTAGGGCTCGATCGGCGGGTAGGCCCAGGTCAGTGGGTCTTTGAGCGGGCTCTCCACGACGGGCCTCCGGGGAAACGTGGCGTCGGAACGCGCGGCGCCGAGACCCCTCGCCCCGGTGGCAGTCGCGCTCGCGCGCGGCGCTCCCGGGGCAAGGGGTACTGCGCCCGATCAAATCACCTCATCACGACGACGCGCGAACGCAGGACACGACCGTTCGCGGAGAAGCGGGCGAAGTACATGCCGCTCGCCGGGGCGGAGCCGTCGTCGTTCACCGTCCACGCCGTCGTGTGCCAGCCCGCGGCCTCAACGCCACTCGCCAGCGTCGCGACGCGGCGCCCGGTCACGTCGTAGACGCCCACCTCCACCCGGCCCGCCTGCGGCAGCCCGTAGCGGAACCGTGCGCTCCCCGCGGCCGGGTTCGCGCTGGTGACGCCGAACGCGAGCTCGCCCGGCAGCTGCGGCTCCACCGCCACCGGCGTGCAATCGACGGCGTTCGGTCCGAGATCGAAGAACGGCTGGTTCGTGAGGTTCGTGAACGTGAGCGAGGCGATGTCCCAGCCGTTCGCCCCCACGCCGGCATCGCAGCCGATGCGGAACCGGATGCGCACCGTCTGGCCGTCGTGGGCGGTGCCGAGGTTCGCGTTCACCGTCGTGAGCGCGGGATAGCCCGGACTCCGCCCGACGTACGCGCTCCGGCCGCTCATCGGGTTCCCGGAGCCGGTGAACAGCGGGCCCCCGTAGCCGGGGCTCAGCGCGCCGATGCCCAGATCGGCCCAGGTCGCCCCCCCGTCGGTCGAGATCTCCACGACGCCGCCGTCGTAGAAGTTGGTCGCGTCCCGCTCGAAGTCCCACGCCGTCTGGAACGAGAACGTGAAGTTGCCCGTGCCCGCGATCTGGAGCGGCGGCGAGGTGAGCGTGTGGTCGGCGACGTCCCCCATGTCCGGACCGCGGAAGCGATGATCGGTGGGACCGACCTCCGCGGTGCCCCACTGGCCCTGGTCGAGCGGCGAGCCCGCCGCGGCCCACGGCGGCGACAGCGTCTCGACGTTCTCCGTCGTGGACGGCACCTCGTCCGTGTTCCCGCGCGCGTAGAGCGTGGAGGTGCGCGGGCCGGCGATCGCGAACCCGGGATCATTGTAGGTCGCGACGAAGTCCAGCAGCTCCGGCCCCGACGCCCCGAGCAGCTCGACCGGGAGCGACACCGACGTCGTTCCGAACGGAACCACCGACGGCAGCGACGCCGACGTGCCGCCGGGGAAGCCGACGTGCCCGTTCGAGCTCGACAGCGACACCGTGCTCTGGCTGAGGCTGGACGAGCCGGTGTTCTCGAACGTCACCGCGACGTGGCCGACCTCGCCGTTGTCGAGGTAGCCGTCCGCGTCGCAGTTGTGGTTGTCGATCACGAGCGTCTTGGCGAGCACGGTCAGGTCGCCACCGGTGACGAAGCTCTCCACCACCCCCGAGTTCGTGGCGTCGAAGCGGTCGGGCGCCACCGCCCCGACCCCGGCGCCGCGCCGGGCGAACGCGGTCCAGAAGCGCTGGAAATCGTTGGTGTCCCGCGCTCGCACGGCGGCGAGCAGCGCGTTTCGCGCATCGAGGAGCGTGGGCGCGTTGGGCGTGAGCTTGTAGGCCGCGACGAGGTAGTCGCGCATGTGCTGCTGCGCAGTGGCGAACGGGTAGTCACGCAGGAGCGACGCGTAGCACTCCCACAGCATGGTGCACCAGACCTCGCCGGTGCTGTGGACCTCGGCGTTGTTGCTCCCGTCCTGGCCGAACGCGGTGGGCGGTCCCACCGGCAGCGGGATGCCGTTCTGGATGTGTTTGAACGTGAGCCCGTTCTTGCTCATGTCCGTCGAGTAGGGCACGCGGCGGATCCCGAAGTAGAACGCGTTCGACGTGCCGACCGACGGGTAGAGCGCGTACCCCGCGAGCCCGTACACGCCGGCCCAGTTCGCGTTCGAAGGCACGCTGATGTCCTCCGGGCGCACGGTCATGAGCATGGCGTGGAAGTCCGCCCAGCCCTCGCCGAGACCGCCCGCCATGCTCGTGGACAGGCCCGCGGCATTGCCGATGAGGCGGTTGCTGATGAAGTGCCCCCACTCGTGCGCCACGATCTGGTTGTCGAGCGTGCCGTCGCGGCTGAGCGACGACTGGCGCAGCATCTGCACCGTGACGGGGTCGGTGAGCAGCGCGTTCTTGAGCGCGTTCGCGGTGGTGAGCGTGACGGAGAGCACCGGGATCGTGACGCCGCCGGCCGTGCCGCCCAGCCCGAGCGTCCCCTCGTCCACGTTGTCGGCGATGATCACGCCGATCGCGCCCGCGCCCTGGGCGTTTTGCGCCTTGAGCAGGAACGAGCAGGTGCCGCGGTCGATCATCACGATCTTGCCCGTGACCTGCGCCGCGTTCGAGAGTCCGGAGCAGCCGTCGCCGGGGGGCGCGATGCCGTCGAGGCCGACGATGAGGGAGCCGCTCACGTTGAAGTTCTGCGGCCCGAACCCGGTCGCGACGCCCGCGGCGTAGTTGCCGGCCACGGCGGGCGGCGCGCTCACGGTCAGCTGCGCCGCCCCCGCGGGATTGAACACGTACATCTGCATCCGCGCCGGCGCGCCGTCGGCGGGCGTGCTCATGTTCGCGTTGTTCGTGCCGCCGAAGTCCTGGGCCTCGGCGTGCATGGCGTCGCTCCCGAGCCCGCCCCGGCCGAAGTTGTTCGTCTGGCCGTTGCCCGACGCCTCGTTGAAGCCGGAGTCGTAGTACCAGTCGTGGAAGAAGTTGTCGTCGTAGAAGAGCTGGGTGATCGCCGCCATGCGCTGGTCGCTGCTCGCGCCAGGCGCGAGGTTCACGTCGTAAGTGCGGTCGAACGTGTTCGGCGCCGTCGTCGTGGCGCGCAGGTCGCCGGCCGAGAAGCCGTCCGGCGAGACCAGGTCCGCGTACGCGTCCACGTTGTTGCCCGTCGTGACCGTGGCGCCCGGCGGCAGCCACGGGTCGTTCGTCGAAATCGGACCGTTCTGGATCGTGAGCAGGTTCGGGGCCTGGAACGTGGGCGCGAAGAAGTCCGGCAGCCCGGTCGGGTGCGGCGTGGGCGAGGTCCCCTGCGGACCGTCGTGCGGGAGCCCGACGCCGGTCGTCTGCGCCCAGACCCGGTAGCCGAACGTGTCGAACGCCATGATGTCGTGACGGAAGAGCAGATGCCCGTCCGTCGCATCGACCACGTACATGTAGGCCTGGTCGGGGGCCATGAGCTCGACGTACCAGCCCGGGACCAGCGCGTCCGGCATGTGGAACAGCGTCTGCTTCACCCGCACGTCGCTGCCGGGCCGCAGGCCCTCGGGCAGTGCCGCCGCCGCGGCGGAGACGTCGAACCGGAGGTAGCCGCCCTCCCCCGCGCCGGCGGGCCTGGGCCCCTGCGGGCCCGTGGGCTGGCCGGCGAAGTCGTCGAGCGCCACCTGGAGCGCGCGCTCGGCCGGGAGCTTCCACTCGGGCGTCCCGGCGCGGGCCAGGAGCTCGCGGCTCGGGATGTAGCCGGAGACGGCGAGCAGCTCGAGGTTCCTGTCCATGAGGACTTTCACCTCGTCGCGGAAGACGTCGACTCCGGCCACCCGCTGATCGAACGCGACGATGATCCCGCCGCGACCCGTGTCGTGGACATAGCGGAGCGGAGCCTCGGCGACGTCGCTGCTCTGCAGACGATAGAAGCCCGAGACGAGCCCCAGGTGCTGGCGCGCGGCCGCCTCCGCCGAGACCTTCCCCGCCGCGCGGGCCGCGTTCTGGCCACCGGCCGCTCCGTGCGTGGCCCACAGGAACGAAGGCACGTCGTAGCGCTCGTCGAAGCCCGCGGGCGTCGCCCGCTCGACGAGCGGCGCGCTCGTGCGGGC
>DATDEX010000197.1:0-6825 GCA_036522895.1 Candidatus Eiseniibacteriota bacterium
GACATGATCAAGGGCAAGCAGGGCCGCTTCCGCGAAAATCTGCTCGGCAAACGCGTCGATTATTCGGCGCGTTCGGTCATCGTCGTCGGTCCCGAACTGAGGCTGCACCAGTGCGGTCTGCCCAAGCTCATGGCGCTCGAATTGTTCAAGCCGTTCATCATTCACAAGCTCGTCGAGAAGGGCATCGCCGAGACGGTCAAGCGCGCCAAGAAGATCGTGGAGCGCGAGTCGCCCGAGGTGTACGAGATTCTCGAAGAGATCATTCGCGATCACCCGGTGCTGCTCAACCGCGCCCCGACGCTTCACCGCCTTGGTATTCAGGCGTTCGAGCCGGAGCTCGTCGAAGGCAAGGCCATCCGCATTCACCCGCTCGTCTGCGCCGCGTTCAACGCGGACTTCGACGGTGACCAGATGGCCGTGCACGTGCCGCTGTCGTTCGAGGCGCAGATCGAGACCAGCCTGCTCATGCTGAGCACGCAGAACATCCTGTCCCCCGCGAACGGCCGGCCGCTGGCGACGCCGCACCAGGACATCGTGCTCGGCTGCCACTACCTCACCAAGGACCGGGGCGACCTGCTCGATCCGCGCGCGATCGAGTCGGCGCTGCCGCCCGGCGACCCGCGCCGGCACAAGAAGTTCCACAGCCCGGACGAGGTGCGTGCGGCGTACGACAACCAGCAGATCACGCTGCACGGACGCATCGCGCTCAAGTCGTCGAGCGTGCCGCTCCAGAAGCCCGACCCGACCGGCTGGATCGTCACCACCGCCGGGCGCGTGCTGTTCAACGACGTGGTGCCGCGCGACCTCGGCTTCCACAACTACACGATGGACAAGAAGAAGCTCGAGAACATCGTCGGTGACAGCTACGCCAAGCTCGGCAGCGAGGTGACGTCGGACCTGCTCGACGCGTTGAAGGACCTGGGCTTCCAGTACGCCACCCAGGGCGCGTTCACGGTGGGCATCGACGACGTGCGCATTCCGCCCGAGAAGGACGGCATCATCGCCACGGCGCGCGGCGAGGTGGACCGCATCAACGGGGCCTACCGCGCGGGCGCGATCACCGAGGGCGAGCGCTACAACAAGGTCATCGACACCTGGACGCACGCCACGACGGCGGTCGAGCAGGTCACGTTCGAGGGCCTGCGCGGCGAGCGCGAGGGGTTCAATCCCATCTTCATGATGGCCGACTCGGGCTCCCGCGGTAACCGCGAGCAGATCCGCCAGCTGGCCGGCATGCGCGGCCTCATGGCGAAGCCGCAGAAGAAGATCACCGGCGGCGTGGGCGAGATCATCGAGTCGCCGGTCGTGCACAACTTCAAGGAAGGCCTGACCGTGCTCGAGTACTTCATCTCGACGCACGGCGCGCGCAAGGGACTGGCCGACACCGCGCTCAAGACCGCGGACGCCGGCTACCTGACCCGCCGCCTCGTGGACGTGGCGCAGGACGTGATCATCAACGAGGAGGACTGCGGCACGATCCGCGGTCTCTCGGTGGGGGCCTTGAAGGACGGCGAGGACATCATCGAGCCGCTCGCGGACCGCATCCTGGGTCGCGTCGCGGCCGACGAGGTCATCCATCCCATCACGAACGAGGTGATCGTCGAGAACGGCGAGATGATCGACGAGGTCGTGCAGAAGCGCGTCGACGAGGCGGCGAAGGCCGGCCTGCAGAAGATGCGCATCCGCTCCGTGCTCACCTGCGACGCCCGCCGCGGCGTGTGCGCCAAGTGCTACGGGCGCAACCTCGCGACCGGTCGGCTGGTGGACCTGGGCGAAGCGACGGGCGTGATCGCCGCGCAGTCGATCGGCGAGCCGGGCACGCAGCTCACGCTCCGCACGTTCCACATCGGCGGCACGGCGAGCCGCATCGTCGAGTCGTCGAAGACCGAGGCGAAGGACCCCGGCATCGTGCGGTTCGTGGACCTGGACTCGGTCCAGTACCAGGGCGCGGATCACGACGGCAACATGTGGGTGTGCGTCTCGCACGGCGCCGAGATGGAGCTCATGGAGGGCGAGCGCGTGAAGCAGCGGTACAACGTGCCCTACGGCGCGCACCTGTTCGTCCAGGACGGGACCGCGGTCGAGCGCGACACGCTGCTCTTCGAGTGGGACCTCTACAACAACCCGATCGTCACGCAGCAGTCGGGCGTGGTGCGCTTCGTGGACGTGAAGGAGAAGGTCACGGTCCGCGACGAGGTCGACGACACGTCGGGCCTGAAGCTCCTGGTCATCATGGAGGACCGCAACAAGGAGCTGCAGCCGGCGATCGACATCCTCGACGGCCAGGGCCACAAGCTGGGCCACTACCCGCTGCCCACGGGTGCCCGCCTCGAAGTCCGTGACGGCGAGCGTGTCGGGGCCGGCGAAGTGCTGGTGAAGACGCGCCGCGAGGCCTCGAAGACCCGCGACATCACCGGCGGCCTTCCGCGCGTCGCCGAGCTGTTCGAGGCGCGCCGGCCGAAGGACGCGTCGATCGTGGCCGAGATCGACGGCACGGTGGAGTACGTGGGCGTCACGCGCGGCATGCGCAAGTACGTCATCAAGGGCGAGGACGGGCAGGACCAGGAGGCGCTGATCCCGCAGGGCCGCCACGTGTACGTGCAGAACGGCAGCGTGGTGCGCGCGGGCGACCGGCTCACCGAGGGCCCCATCAACCCGCACGACATCCTGAAGATCAAGGGCATCGAGGAGGTGCAGGAGTACCTCGTGAACGAGATCCAGGAGGTCTACCGCCTGCAGGGCGTGCGCATCGACGACAAGCACATCGAGGTCATCGTGCGCCAGATGCTGCAGAAGGTGCGCATCGACGACCCGGGCAACACCACGTACCTCGAGGGCGAGCACGTGGACCGGCTCATGGTGCTCGAGGAAAACGAGAAGATGGTGAACGAGGGCCAGCAGCCGGCCACGTTCCAGCCGCTGCTGCTGGGCATCACCAAGGCCTCGCTCTCCACCGAGAGCTTCATCTCGGCGGCCTCGTTCCAGGAGACCACGCGCGTCCTCACCGAGGCGGCGATCCACGGCAAGGTGGACCAGCTGCGCGGCCTGAAGGAGAACGTCATCATCGGGCACCTGATCCCGGCCGGGACCGGGCTCCCGGTCTATCGGCGGGTGCGGCTCGAGGCGGAGAAGGAAGTCCAGCCGCCGACGCTCGAAGTCGAGGACGATGGGGCCAGGACGGCCTGAACAAAGGCTTGACAAGGGTCCCGCCGGGCCGCCCAGAGAGCGCGCCCGGCGGGTGCCCGGCTTGACACATCGACATACGAGAACCTAGATTGCTCGCCCTGCGCGGTACACGGCGTAGCCTCATCTTATCTCGATGCCGTGCCCACAACCCGCGCAATCCTGCTGAACTCAGCGGAATTCAAAGCAGTTCTCGTGAACGTCTCCGGGGGTTTGACTGTGCCCACCTTGAGCCAGCTCGTCCGTCATGGGCGGCGGCCACAGAAGAGCAAGACCGGCGCACCGGCGTTGAAGTCGTGCCCGCAGAAGCGGGGCGTGTGCACTCGCGTGTACACGACCACGCCCAAGAAGCCGAACTCGGCCCTCCGCAAGGTGGCCCGCGTCCGGTTGACGAACGGTATCGAGGTCACGGCCTACATCCCGGGGGAGGGTCACAACCTCCAGGAGCACTCGATCGTGCTCATCCGCGGGGGCCGCGTGAAGGATCTTCCGGGCGTGCGCTACCACATCGTGCGCGGCACGCTGGATGCGAGTGGAGTCACCGGCCGCAAGCAGAGCCGGTCGAAGTACGGCACCAAGAGCAAGTAAACGTTTGATGTGCGCGCCCCCGGCGCGCTGAGTTTCCTGCGCGCTCAGGGCGCGCACAATCGACGCTTCGCCCAGAGGTTCTCGAGATGCCCCGCAAAGGATACGTTCCGCGCCGCGAGTCGGCCGCGGATCCCAAGTACGACAGCGTGCTCGTGACGCGCTTCATCAACGCGATCATGGGGGGTGGCAAGCGCTCGATCGCCGAGGGCCACTTCTACAAGGCGATGACCATGATCGAGGAGAAGACGGGCCAGGAAGCCATGGCCGTCCTCAAGCTCGCCATGAACAACGTCAAGCCGGTCCTGGAAGTGAAGTCGCGCCGCGTCGGTGGCGCGAACTACCAGGTCCCGGTGGAGGTCCGGCCGGACCGCCGCAACGCGCTGGCGACCCGCTGGATCATCTCGTTCGCGCGCGGTCGCGCGGACCACACGTTCGCGGAGAAGTTCGCGAACGAGCTGATGGCGGCGTCGCGCAACGAGGGCGGCGCGGTCAAGAAGCGTGAGGACACGCACAAGATGGCGGAGGCGAACAAGGCCTTCGCGCACTACCGCTGGTAACTCGGTCGTGACGAAGACCGGCGTACCCAACCTTCGGTTGGGTGCCCAGCCGGTCTGGGTTCCGGGGAGCGCAGGCTCCCCCGGGGTCTCTCCCGCTCGCGGCTGAAAGAACGTCTCATCACCGCACTTTCTTCACCGAAAGGCAGGTGGTGTACCCGCAGGACTCGAACACTTGAAGGATGTGAGCCCATGGCTCGGCAGACTCCGCTCGAAAAATATCGGAATATCGGCATCATGGCCCATATCGACGCCGGCAAGACCACCTTGACCGAGCGCGTGCTTTTCTACACGGGCCGGATCCATCGCACGGGCGAGGTGCACGACGGCGCCGCCACGATGGACTGGATGGAGCAGGAGCGCGAGCGCGGCATCACGATCACGTCCGCCGCCACGACCGCCCAGTGGCGTGAGCACCGCATCAACATCATCGACACCCCGGGCCACGTGGACTTCACCGTCGAGGTGGAGCGCTCGCTGCGGGTCCTCGACGGCGCGGTCGCCGTGTTCTGCGCGGTAGGTGGCGTCGAGCCGCAGTCCGAGACCGTGTGGCGCCAGGCGGACAAGTACAACGTCCCGCGCATCGCGTTCGTCAACAAGATGGACCGCGTGGGCGCCGACTTCGACAACGTCGTGCAGATGATGAAGGACCGCCTCGGCGCGAAGCCGGTGCCGCTCAACGTGCCGATCTTCGCCGGCGACGTGTTCACGGGCACGATCGACCTGGTCGAGATGATCGCGGTCACCTACGACGAGAACACGCAGGGCACCAAGCTCATCGAGAGCGAGATCCCGCGCGACCTGGTGGACCAGGCGAATGCCGCGCGCTTCCACCTGCTCGAATCGGTCGCCGAGTTCGACGAGCAGCTGCTCGACGACTACCTGCACGAGAAGCCCTACACGGCGGAGGACCTCCGCCGCGCGATCCGCAAGGGCACGCTCGCCGGCATCATCAACCCCGTCATGTGCGGCTCGGCGTTCAAGAACAAGGGCGTGCAGAAGCTCCTCGACGCGGTCGTGGACTACCTGCCGTCCCCGCTCGACAAGCCGGCGATCAAGGGCCACGACGCCAAGTCGTTCGAGCACATCGAGCGCCACCCGAGCGACACCGACCCGTTCTCGGCCCTCGCGTTCAAGATCATGACCGACCCCTACGTCGGCAAGCTCACGTTCTTCCGCGTCTACTCCGGCAAGTGCTCGACCGGCGACAGCGTCCTGAACGCCACGACGGGCAACCGCGAGCGCATCGGACGCCTCGTCCAGATGCACGCGAACAAGCGCGAGGAGATCACCGAGGTGCTGTGCGGCGACATCGCGGCCGGCATCGGCTTCAAGAAGGTCACCACCGGGCACACGCTGTGCGCGCTCGATCACGCGATCGTGCTCGAGGCGATGACGTTCCCCGAGCCGGTCGTGGACGTGGCCATCGAGCCCAAGTCCAAGGCCGACGAGGAGAAGATGTCGGTCGCGCTCCAGCGCCTGTCCGAAGAGGACCCGACGTTCCGCGTCCGCACGGACGAGGAGACCGCGCAGACGGTCATCTCGGGCATGGGCGAGCTGCACCTCGAGATCATCGTGGACCGCATGAAGCGCGAGTTCACCGTCGACGCGAACGTGGGCAAGCCGCAGGTCGCCTACCGCGAGACGATCACGGCGCCGGCCGAGCAGCGCCACCGGTTCGTCCGCCAGACGGGCGGCAAGGGCATGTTCGGGGACGTCACGATCCGGATCGAGCCGCAGACACCGGGCACCGGCTTCTCGTTCGAGAACGAGATCGTCGGCGGGGTGATTCCCAAGGAATTCATCCCGGCGGTGGAGAAGGGCATCGAGGAGGCGCTCAAGAGCGGCATCATCGCCGGCTATCCCATGGTGGACATCCTGGTCCGGCTGATCGACGGCTCGTATCACGAGGTCGACTCCTCGGAGATGGCGTTCAAGATCGCGGGCTCGATGGCGTTCAAGGAGGCGTGCGCGAAGGCCAAGCCCCGCCTGCTCGAGCCCATCATGGACGTCGAGGTCGTCGTGCCCGAGGAGTACATGGGTGACATCATCGGCGACCTGTCCTCGCGCAGAGGGCGCATCGGCGGCATGTTCCAGCGCGGCACGGCGCGCGTCATCGCGGCGTCGGTCCCGCTCGCCGAGATGTTCGGGTACGCGACGCGCATGCGCTCGATCTCGCAGGGCCGCGCGGTGTACTCGATGCAGTTCTCCCGTTACGAAACGCTGCCGCAGTCGGTGGCGGACGAGATCATCGCCAAGGCGAAGGGCTGACGCAGACGACGAAGGGCGCGGACCCGCCACTCCCGGGACCGGCGCCGTGGATCACGAACCACCCGACAGCACCGTACGGAGGTTGCAAATGGCGAAGCAGAAGTTCGAGCGCAATAAGCCGCACGTGAACGTGGGGACGATCGGGCACGTGGACCACGGCAAGACGACGCTGACGGCGGCGATCACGATGGTGCTGTCGCAGAACAACCCGAAGATCGCGGTGCGCGAC
>DATDEX010000198.1:0-2837 GCA_036522895.1 Candidatus Eiseniibacteriota bacterium
CGGCGCGCACCACGGCGCGGCCGTGGAGCGGCCGGCCCGCGGCGCCCACCACGACCTCGGTGGCGAGCCCCATCGCGGGCAGCAGCAGCAGCACGATCTGCGGGTGGCCGAGGAGCGCCGTGAGCCGCGGCCAGAGCGTGGGGTCGGCGCCCGACTCGGGCACGAACAGCTGGCTGCCGAGGAGGCGATCGCATTGCAGCAGCACGAGCCCGACACCGAGTGCCGGAAACGCGAGCAGGCCGAGCGCGCCGGCGATGAGCGAGTTCCAGGCGAGCGGCGAGACGTCACCGAGCGCGCGGCCCGGCGCGCGGCGCGTGAGCACGGTGGCCACGATCTCGAACGCCACGCACGCCGCCGCGAGCGCCACCAGCGCGAGCCCGGTCGCCCACCAGTCGACGCCGTTCGCGCGGAACGCGAGGAACCCGCGGTAGACCACGTCGCGCGACGCCCACTCGAGCGACGTCATGCTGGCGTTCCCGAGCGTGCCCGCGCTCGACGTGCCGCCGAGTACGAGCCCGACGTGGAACACGAGCGCGCCGCACGCCCAGAGCCTCGCGCCGAACGCCGAGAGCCGCGGGAACGCGGTGCGGCCGTCGCCGAGCCGCGCGGGGGCCAGGAGCAGGAACATCCCCATCGCGGCCGGCAGGACGCACAGGAAGAGCGTGCTCACGCCGTGGAGCGTGAGGAGCTGCTGGTAGGTAGACGCGGCCATGAGCGCGGCATTCGCGCGCGTGAGCTGGGCGCGGAGCGCCACGGCCTCGAGCCCGCCGAGCGCGAAGCCGGCGAGGCTCAGGGCGAGGAGCAGGCGCCCGGTGCGCGCGGGATCCACGGCGGAGAGCATGCCGGGCCGCGGGAGCTCGAGCCCCGGCGGCCCGCCGGCGTGCGTGGGCTCGCTCATCGGAGGCTCTGGAGCCACGCGACGAGCTGCTTCATGTCGCGCTCGGGCAGCGGGAACCCGGGCATGCTCGAGCCCTCCTTGAGCGCCGAGGCGTCGAGGAGCCAGTGCGAGAGCGAGCTGTCCGAGCGCTGGAACATCCCGCTGCCGATCGTCGTGCGGCTCGCGAAGTGCGTGAGGTCGGGGCCCGCCGGCCCGTCGGTGAGCCCGCGCACGGTGTGGCAGCCGCGGCAGGCGTGCGTGACGAAGAGCTGCTCGCCCTGCCAGATGTCGCCGCCGTAGACCGAGTCGGGCGGTTCCGCGCGCGGCGCGCGCTGGGCGGCGACCCACGCGGCGAACGCCGCGGGCGTGTCGACGAAGAGCTCGAGATGCATGTGCGCGTGCGAGGCGCCGCAGAGCTCGGCGCACTGCCCCGGGAAGACGCCCACGCGGTCGGGCGTGAACGAGAGCTCGCGCCGGCGAAGCGGCGGGATGTCCACGCGCGGGCTCACCGCGGGCAGCCACAGCGAGTGGGCGACGTCGGCGCTCTCCAGCACGAAGCGCACGGGGCGGCCCACCGGCACGTGCACGTCGGTCGCGGTGACGATCCCCGAGTCGGGGTACTTGATCTCCCACCACCACTGGTGCCCGATCACGTTCACGCGCAGCGCCTCGGCCGGCACGCCCGGCGGCCGGAGCGCCGCCTCGAGCGCGGGCAGCGCGACGAGCCCCACGAGCAGCCACGGCGCGAGCGTCCACAGCATCCCGAGCGGACTCGCGGGCCTGGAACCGGGCGCGGTCGGGGCCGGCGGCGGGGTCGGCCCGGCATCGACCCGCCTACGCAGCCGGAGCACCGAGACGAGCAGCAGTCCCTGAACGACCACGAACGCGAGCACCACCCACGGCGACTGCCGCTCGAGGAGCACGCGAGCCGCGCGCATCCATGCGCTCGCCGGCTCGGTCGTCGTCTGCGGAAATCGTACGCGCGTGAGCGCGGTCGCGAGCGGCAGCCAGGCCGCCGGGCTCACGAGGCCGCGCGACCGGCCATGACGAGCGCGTCCACGCTCATCACCAGGAACAGCGCGAACAGATAGAGAATCGAATATCGGAACAACCGCTGCGCGTTCGGCACGCCGGGTTCGAGGTGGAGCCGCACCGCGCCCGCCACGAACAGCGCCCCCAGCACCGTGGCGCTCACGGCGTAGAGGAGGCCCAGCCCCGCGAGCGGCGCCACGACCACCGTGCTCGCCGCGAGCACGAGCGAGTAGAGGAGGATCTGCCGCCGCGTCTCCGGCTCGCCGTGCGTCACGGGCAGCATCGGGATCCCGGCGCGCTCGTAGTCGTCGCGGCGATAGAGCGAGAGCGCCCAGAAGTGCGGCGGCGTCCAGAGGAAGATGATGCTCGCGAGGAGCACCGCGGGCAGCTCCACCCGCCCCGTCACGGCGGCCCATGCGATGAGCGGCGCCGAGGCGCCCGCGCCGCCGCCGATCACGATGTTCATGGGCGTCCGCCGTTTGAGCCACACCGTGTAGAAGAGCGCGTAGTAGAGGATCGAGCCGAGCGCGATCCAGGCCGAGAGCGGGTTCGCGGTCGCGAGCAGCACCCCCATGGCGAGCCCGCCGAGCCCGAGGCCCAGCAGCACGGCGGCCACGGGGGGCAGCGCGCCGGAGGGCAGCGGCCGGGTCCGCGTGCGGCGCATGAGCGCATCGATGTCCCGGTCGAAATAGTGATTGAAGCTCGCCGCCGAGGCGGCCGCGAGCGCGATCCCGGCGAGCGTTCCCCACAGGAGTCGTGGCGCGGGCCAGCCATGCGCGGCGAGCAGCAGCGCGGGCACGCCGGTGAAGAGGACGAGCGAGACGATGCGCGGCTTCGTGAGCTCGAGCCAGGCGCCGAACGAGGCCGCGCGCGTGGCGGGCGCGACTTGGGTCGCCACCGCGGGTCCCGCGCCGGGGGCCGCGCCCGG
>DATDEX010000199.1:0-12202 GCA_036522895.1 Candidatus Eiseniibacteriota bacterium
CGCGCGCCCCGCGTGGAGGGCGGGGGCGAGCCCGAGCGCGAGCCCCGTGCCCGCCGTCACGGCGAGCGCGTAGGCAACGAGCGCGCCGTCCATGCCGATGGCGCTCCAGCCCGGGATGAAGCGTGTCATCGTGGGCGGCACCGAGCCGAGCACGACGTCCAGCGTGAGCCTCGCCACCCACAGCCCCGCGAGCCCGCCCGCCCCGGTGAGGATCAGGCTCTCGACGAGGCTCTGGCGTGCGAGCCGCGCGGGGGTCGCCCCGATCGCGGCGCGCACGGCCCACTCGCGCCGGCGCGCGGCCCCACGCGCGAGCTGGAGCCCGGCCAGGTTCGCGGCGACGACGAGCAGCGTGAGCGCCACCGCGATGCACGTGACCGTTTCGAACATCGGGGAGATCGCGTCCATCACCCCCCGTCCGAGGCTCTGCACCCTCGGCTCGAGCCCGCGATCCGTCGTGGGGAAACCGCGGGACTCCGCGAGGGCGATGGCCGCGATCTCCTCGCGCGCCGCGCCGAGCGTGGCGCCCGGGCGGAGCCGTCCGACGGCCGTGAGCGTGCGGCTCGCGCGGTCCTCGATCGCCGCGGCGTCCAACACGAGCGGGCGCCACACGTCGGTGCCGACCGGCAGCTCGCACGCCGTCGGCACGACGCCGACGATCGTGGTGGGGACGCCGTCCAGCCGGATCGTGTGGCCGGGAGCGGCGGCAAAGTCCCCGGCGAGGTGCGCGCGCACGAAGCGCTCGGAGACGAGCGCGGTGGCCGGCGCGCCGGGGCGCGCGTCCGCGGCCTGGAGCCCGCGGCCGGCCCGCATCGGGACGCCGACCACGCGGTAGAGGTCCGGTGTGATGCGGCTCGCGACCAGGCTCTCGGAGCCCCCGCCCGTCTGGAGCACCGCGCCGTCGAACGTGTAGGCCTCCAGCTGTTCGAGGCTCCCGGCGCGCCGGTAGGCCCGAAACCGCGCCGCGGACGTGCTCCCGCGCATCTCGGGGCGCAGGGCCACGCGGTCGGTCACCATGACGAGGCGCTCGCGGCCGCGCACGTCGTACGGCACGACCAGCAGGTGATGGACCGCGCCGAACAATCCGCTCGCCACGCCGGTGCCGAGCGCCAGGATCACGAGCGCGGTGAGCGTGAAGAGCGGTGCACGCCGGAGCGAGCGCAGGGCGTAGCGGGCGTCCTCGCGCAGCGAGTCCAGGCCGGCGGTCAGTCGCATCGCAGCGCCCGCATCGGGTCCACCCGGGTCGCGCGATGCGCCGGCACCCAGGCCGCGAGCACCGACGACAGCGCCAGGATGAGCACCACGCCCAGGTACGTCGGCGGGTCCGTGGAAGAGACGCCGAACAGCACGCTCGTCATGCCCCGCGTGAGCGCGTACGCCGCGGCGAATCCGATCCCGGTGCCGATGAGCGTGAGCCGCAGCGCCTGCCCGACGACCAGGTTCACCACGTCGCGGGTCTGCGCGCCGAGCGCCATGCGGATCCCGATCTCCTGCGTGCGCTGCGCCACCGAGTAGGCCATGACGCCGTAAAGGCCGACCGCGGCGATCACCAGCGCCAGCACCGCGAACACCGCCATGAGCGAGCCGAACAGGCGCTGCGTCCAGACCGCGAACTTGATGGCATCGTGCATCGAGCGCACCTCGGTGAGCGGCACGTCGGGCGCCTGCGCCCGCATCATCCGGCGCAGGACGCCGGCGAACGCAGCGGGGTCGCCGTTCGCGTGCACGACCCAGGTGAGGGCCTGATCCGGCTCCTGGCGATGCGGCACGAACAGCGACTGGGCGACGCGGTCGTGGTCATCGAGGTCCTGCGTGACGTCGGCCACCACGCCGACGACGGTGCGCCAGCCGAGCTTGCGGTCGTCGGAGACCGGCTTCAATCGCATTCCGAGCGGATCCCTGCCGGGCCAGAGCGTCTTCGCGAGCGACTCGTTCACGATCGCGACCGCGGGCGCGCCGGGGCCGTCCGCGTCGGTGAAGTCCCGGCCCCTGCGCAGGGCCATGCCCAGGGTCGAGAAGAACTCCGGGTAGCATTCGGAGACGTTCGCGCGCAGCGGCCGCTCGGGGTCGGTATGCGTTCCGCTCTCCGCGACGATCCGAATGGTGTTGCTGTTCCGACCGAGCGGCAGGTCGGTGATGATCGACGCCGACTGGACGCCGGGCAGCGCACGCGCGAGCGGCAGGACCCGGTCGCAGAACTCGCGGCGCGCCGTATCGCTCGGCCAGGTCGCGATCGGCAGCAGGAAGTGCGCGGTGAGCACGCCCTCCGAACGCACCAGCTTCTCGCTGTCGAGCATCGCGAACAGGCTCCTCACCATGAGCCCCGAGGCCACCAGCAGCGTGAGCGACAGCGCCACCTCGGCCACGACCAGCGCGCTCCGCGCCCGCCCGCGCGCCCGCCCGCTGCCGGCCTGCACGCTGCCCTCGCGAATGGCTTCGGACAGCTTCGTGTCGGATGCGTGTGCGGCGGGGATGACCCCGAACAGCACCGCGGCCAGCGTCGAGATCGCGACGGTGAACGCGAGCACCGGCAGGTCGATCTGGAACTTGAGCCAGAACGGCAGCTGGAGCGGGATCATTCCCATCCACAGCCGGTTGCCGACGACGGCGAGCGCCGTGCCGATGCCCGCCGCGGTCAGCGACAGGAGCAGGCTCTCGGTGAGGAGCTGGCGCGCGACGCGGGCGCGCGAGGCGCCGAGCGCCAGTCGCACGCTGATCTCGCGCTTGCGCGCGGCGGCCCGCGCGAGCATGAGGTTGGCGACGTTCGCGCACGCGATGAGCAGCACGAAGCCGACCGCGAACGAGACGATGAGCATGAGCGGGACGATGTCCTTGCGCCACTCGTCGGCGAACCCGTTCACCCGCGCGCTCCAACCTTTCAGCGCCACGGGGTTCTGCCGCGCCATGCGCGCGTAGAGCCCCTGCATCTCCGCCTCCGCCTGCTGTTTCGTGACGCCGGACGCGAGGCGGGCGACGATGTCGAGGCTGTGATCGGCGCGCGCGCGCGCGTCTTCGGGCGAGACCGCCGTGGGGATCCAGAAATCCGCGGTTTCCGGCCACTGGAATCCCGGCGGCATCACCCCGACGATGGTGCGCACGCGACCGTTCAGCTTGAGCGTCTTCCCGAGCACGTCCGGCTTCCCGCCCAGTCGGCGCCGCCAGATGCGATCGCTCACCAGGACCGATTTCCAGTTCTCGCCGTACACCTCCTCGTCGCGGGTGAAGTTGCGCCCCAGCTGCGGCGTCACCCCGAGCGCGGGCAGCAGTCCTGAGGTGATGTCGGCGGCGTCCAGCTTCTCCGGCTCGTCCCCGATGATGACCTGGCCGCTGATCCCCCAGAACCCGCCCATCACCGAGAACGACTTCGCCTGGTCGCGGAGCTCCAGGTAATTGAGCCACGACACCCCATTGCCCTTGATGTCCTGGGCCTTGTTCGTCTCCCGCACGGTGACCACGCGATCGAACCGCGGCAGCGGCCATGGCCGGAACAGGCAGCCGTAGACCATGCTGAAGATCATCGTGTTGACCCCGATGCCGAGCGCCAGCACCGCGACCACGACGACCGTGAAGCCGCCGGAGCGGCGGAGTGAACGAAGCGCGAAGCGCAGGTCCTGGATCAGGATGTCCATTCGGGTTCGCCTCCGGTCTCGAGTCTCAGTCGCAGCGGAGCGCACGCATCGGGTCGACGCGGGTCGCGCGGTGCGCCGGCACCCAGGCCGCGAGCACCGACGAGAGCGCCAGGATGAGCACCACGCCCAGGTACGTCGGCGGGTCCGTGGCGGACACGCCGAACAACACGGTCGTCATGCCCCGCGTGAGCGCGTACGCCGCGGCGAAGCCGATCCCGGTGCCCATGAGCGTGAGCCGCAACGCCTGCCCGACCACCAGGTTCACCACGTCGCCCGCCCGCGCGCCGAGCGCCATGCGGATCCCGATCTCCTGCGTGCGCTGCGCCACCGAGTAGGCCATGACGCCGTAGAGACCGACCGCGGCGATCACCAGCGCCAGCACCGCGAACACCGCCATGAGCGAGCCGAACAGGCGCTGCTGCCAGACCGCGAAGTGGATCGCATCGTGCATCGAGCGCACCTCGGTGAGCGGCACGTCGGGCGCCTGCGCGCGCATCATCCGACGCAGGACGCCGACGAGCGCCACCGGGTCGCCGTTCGCGCGTACCACCCAGCTCAGGTACTGATCCGGCTCCTGGCGATGCGGCACGTAGAGCAATTGGGCGACGCGATCGTTGTCCTGGAGGTCCTGCGGGACGTCGGCGACGACGCCGACGACGGTGCGCCAGCCGAGCTTCCGCTCGTCGGGCGCGGTCTCGAGCCGCATGCCGAGCGGATCCTTTCCGGGCCAGAGCGTCTTCGCGAGCGACTCGTTCACGATCGCGACCGCGGGCGCGCCGGGAGCGTCCGCGTCGGTGAAGTCGCGGCCCCGGCGCAGCGTCATGCCGAGCGTCGAGAAGAGTCCGGGGTAGCACGAGGAGATGTTCGTGCGCAGCGCGCGCTCGGGGTCATCGTGCGTTCCGTGCTCGGAGACGACGCGGGTGCCGTGGCTCCGGTGAGAGAGCGGGAGGTCGGTGACGATCGACGCCGACTGAACGCCGGGCAGCGCGCGGGCGAGCGGCACGACCCGGTCGCAGAACTCGCGTCGCGCCGTATCGCTCGGCCAGGTCGCGATCGGCAAGAGGAAGCGCGCGGTGAGCACGCCCTCCGAGCGCACCAGCTTCTCGCTGTCGAGCATCGCCAGCACGCTGCGCACCATGAGCCCCGAGGCCACGAGCAGCGTGAGCGACAGCGCCACCTCGGCCACGACCAGCGCGCTCCGGGCGCGCCCGCGCGCCCGCCCCGTGCCGGCCTGGGCGCTGCCTTCGCGGATGGCTTCGGACAGCTTCGTGTCGGACGCGTGCGTGGCCGGGATCAGGCCGAACAGCACCGCGGACAGCGTCGACAAGATCACGGTGAACGCCAGCACCGGGAGATCGATCTGGAACTTGAGCCAGAACGGCAGCTCGATCTCCATCGGGATGAGCCCGATCCACAGCCGGTTTCCCAGGCCCGCGAGCACGGTGCCGGCCGCCGCGCCGGCGAGCGACAGGAGCAGGCTTTCCGTGAGGAGCTGGCGCACGACGCGGCCGCGGGAGGCCCCGAGTGCCAGGCGCACGCTCATCTCGCGCTTGCGCGCCGCGGCCCGCGCGAGCATGAGGTTGGCGACGTTCGCGCACGCGATGAGCAGAACGAAGCCGACCCCGAACGACATGATCAGCATCATGAGGGCGATGTCCTTGCGGTACTCGTCCGCGAATCCGTTCACCCGCGCGCTCCAGCCCTTCAACGCCACCGGGTTCTGCTTCACGAGCCGGGCATAGATCGCCTTCACCTCGGCGTCGGCCTGCTGCCGGGTGACGCCGGGAGCGAGGCGCGCCACGACATCGACGTCGTGGTCGGCGCGCGCCCGCGCGTCTTCGGGCGAGACTGCGGCCGGAATCCAGAAGTCCACGCTCTCCGGCCAGCGGAAGTCGGGGGGCATCACGCCGACGATCGTGCGCACGCGGCCGTTCAGCCGCAGCGTGCGACCAAGCACGTCCCGGGTACCGCCCAGGCGGCGGCGCCAGATGCGGTCGCTCACCAGCACCGGTCCCCAGTTCTGCCCGTACACGTTCTCGTCGCGGGTAAAGTTGCGACCCAGCTGCGGCGTCACGCCGAGCGCCGGCAGCAGTTCGGCGGTGATGTTGGCGGCATCCGTCATCTCGGGCTCCTCGGCGAGCACGACCTGGCCGCCGGTCTCCCAATAGCCGCCCACGACCGAGAACGACCTGGCCTGATCGCGGAGATCCTGAAAGTCGAGCCACGAGACGCTGTTGCCCTTCACGTCCTGCGCCTGGTTCGTCTCGAGCACGGTCATGACCCGGTCGAACCGTGGCAGTGGCCAGGGCCGGAACATGATGCCGTAGACCATGCTGAAGATCATCGTATTGACCCCGATTCCGAGCGCGAGTACCCCCACGACCAGAACGGTGAAGCCGGGGGACCGCCGCAACGAGCGGAACGCGAAGCGCAGGTCCTGGATCAGAATGTCCATCGGCGCGTTCTCCTATTCGTGGCGCAGGGCCACGACGGGATCCACGCGTACCGCGCGTGCGGTGGGCAGCCACGCGGCGGCCGCGGAGCTCAGGGCGAGGATGAGCGTGACCCCTACGAACGTGGGTGGGTCGTCGGGGCGAACGCCGAACAGGATGCTCTGCATGAAGCGCGTGAGCGCGAACGCCAGCGCCAGTCCGAGCGCGATGCCGAGCGAGGTGAGCCGCAGCGCCTGGCCCACGACCATCCGCTGCACGTCGGCGCGCGCGGCGCCGAGCGCCATGCGAATGCCGATCTCGCGCGTCCGCTGGGACACGGAGTAGGCCATGACGCCGTAGAGGCCGAGCGCGGCGATGACCAGCGCGAGCAGGGAGAACGCGGTCATGAGCCGGGCATAGAGTCGCGACTCCCAGGCGGCGATGAGGATGTGCTCGTCGAGGGTGTGCACTTCGAAGAACGGCAGGTTCGGGTCGCGCGCCCGCAACGTGCGACGCACCGCGCCCGCGAGCGTGCCGAGGTCCCCGCTCGCGCGCAGTGCCCAGGTCATGGATTGGTTCCCGGCCTGAGCGTGCGGCACGATGACCTCCGCGATGAGTTTCTCCGAGGCGCGCAGGCGCTGGCGGACGTCCCCGACCACGCCGACCACGGTGATCCAGCCGAGCGTGTCCCGCGCCGCGTACCGCCAGCGCTTGCCGATCGGATCCTCGCCGGGCCACAGGGTGCGCGCGGCGGCCTCGTTGACGAGCGACACGCGCGGGGCGTCCGCCCCGTCGGCGTCGGTGAAGTCGCGACCGCGGATCAGCGACAGGCCCACGGTCTCCCGGTAGCCCGGCGTGAAGAGGTTGTAGCCGACGTGTGGCTTCTGGGTCTGCGGGCCGATGTCCTGGTTCTCGCGCTGCACCGAGATGGCCCACTGGTTGTTGCCGAGGTGCAGACTCGCCACGCCACCCACCGCCTGCACTCCCGGGAGCCGGGTGAGGAGCCCACGGAATTCGCGGAAGAATGCCACGCGCTGTGCGTCGGTCGGGTAGAGCGCCACGGGCAGCGTCACCGTGCCGGTAAGCACGCCGTGGGAGCGGAGCGCGGTGCGCTGGTCGGTCTGCCTGAGGAAGCTCCGCACCATCAGGCCGGAGCCGATGAGCAGCAGGACCGACATCGCGACCTCGGCCACGACCAGCGTGCTGCGCATGCGACGACCCGCCGGCGTCTCCCCTCCGCCCGGCGTCCCCTCGCGCAGCGGCGTCAGCACGTCGCCGGACGTGGTCTGCAGCGCCGGCGCGAGCCCGAACGCGAGGCCCGCGAACACGGAGATGCCCACCACGACCGCGAGCACCACCGGGTCGGTGTCGAATCGCATCCAATAGGGCAGCGGCGTGGGGATGCTGGCGAGCGTCACGCGCATGCCCCAGTTGCCGAACAGCACGCCGAGCGCCCCGCCGGTGAGCGAGAGCAGCAGGCTCTCGGTGATCATCTGGCGCACGAGCCGGCCGCGAGAGGCGCCCAGCGCGACGCGCACGCCCATCTCGCGCGTGCGCGCCGCGGCGCGCGCGAGCTGCAGGTTGGCCACGTTCGCACACGCGATCAGCAGCACGAAGATCACCGCGAGCATGAGCATGACGAGCCCCGGTCGCGGGCCGCGCACCAGGTCCTCGCGGAACTCGGTCGCCACGAACGTCGTGTTCTCGTTCGTCGCCGGGTAGTCGTGCGCCAGCGTCCCCGCCAGCGCGGCCAGCTCGGCACGGGCCTGCTGCGCCGTCGCGCCGGGCGCCAGGCGCCCCACGACCTCGAGGTAGTGCGCAGCGCGCGAATCGGACGTGTCGTCCATGGCCAGCGGCACGAAGTAGTCCGAGTTCTCGGGGAACTGGAACCCCGCCGGCATCACCCCGACCACCGTGCGCACGCGGCCGTTCATGTGCAGCGTGCGTCCGAGGACGTTGCGATCGCCGCGGAACTGGTCCTGCCAGGCGCGGTAGCCGAGCACGACCGGCCCGAGTTCCCGGCCCTGCCGGCACTCCTCGACGCTGAACCAGCGCCCGAGCAGCGGGTGGACGCCGAGCGCCTCCATCAGGCCCGGGCCGCTCATGGTCGCCTGGTGGCGCTGCGGCTCGTCCCCGGCGGTCACGAACGCGCTCCAGCCGGTCCAACCGGCGACGCCGCGGAGCGTATGGGCACGCGCGATCAGGTCCCGCACGTCGGGCAGCGACATCTCGAACGGCTCGCCGTGCTGGCGGCGGTTGAGCTCCTCGATCTTGTAGATGCGCTCGGGGGCCGCGAACGGGAGATCGGCGAACAGGATGCCGCGCACGGCCGAGAAGATGAACGAGTTGACGCCGATGCCGAGCGCCATCACCACGATCACCGTGAACGCGAACCCCGGCGTGCGGCGCAGCGAGCGGATGGCGTAGCGGAGGTCCTGCAGCAGGGCGTTCATCCCCGCTCAGCGCCCGCGCTGCTCGTCGACGACGCGGCCGTCGAACAGCTGGATGGTGCGCTGCGCGTACCGCGAGAAGCGGTTGTCGTGCGTGACCATGCAGATCGTGGAACCCTGCTGGTGCAGGTCGCGCAGCAGGTCCATGACCGCCTCGCCGTTCGTGGAGTCGAGGTTTCCGGTGGGCTCGTCCGCGAGCAGGATCAACGGGTCGCCCGCGAGCGCACGCGCCACGGCGACGCGCTGCTGCTGGCCGCCCGAGAGCTGGCTCGGGAGGTGCTTCGAGCGGTGCGCCATGCTCACGCGTTCGAGCGCCTCGCCGACGCGCCGGCGCCGATCCGCCGCCGGCAGGCCGCGATAGGTGAGCGGCAGCTCGACGTTCTCGTACACGGAGAGGTCGCCGATCAGGTTGAAGCTCTGGAAGATGAACCCGATCTCGCGGTTGCGGATGCGCGCGCGCTCGGTGAAGCCCAGGCTCTGGACCGGCTTGCCGTCGAGCCAGTACTGGCCGTCCGTGGCGGTGTCGAGCAGCCCGAGGATCGAGAGCAGCGTCGACTTGCCGCAGCCCGACGGGCCGGAGATCGACACGTACTCGCCGCGGTGGATTTCCAGGTGCACGCCGGACAGCGCGTGCGTCTCGACCTCGTCCGTGTAGAACACCTTCTTCACGTCCTCGAGCCTCAAGAGCGCGCGTCCCGGCTCGCCCTTGGCGGAGCCGGTCGGCGCCACCCGTTCGTTCGTCGTCACGGTCATGCTCCCTCCAGGGGGTGGGTTACCTACTGCAACTTGACGCGATCCACGGAATCCCAGCGTGTCATCTCGGACAGGATGACCTGGTCGCCGGGTTTCAGGCCGCTGCGTACCTCGATGGCGTTTGCCGAGCCGCGGCCGAGCTGCACCTGCACGCGGTGGGCGTGGTGGCCGTCCGACTCCAGCACGAACAGGCCGACGGTCGTCTCGCTCGAGCCGTCCGCGGGGCGGCCGACGTAGGTCACGTTCGCGAGGCGCTCGAGCTCCACCGTGGCGTCCACCGACAGGTCGGGGCGCGCCCCGCGCGGCAGCGCGCCGTCGAGCGCCACGTCCACAGACACGGTGCCGTTCTGCGCCCCGGGATCCACGCGCGAGACGTGCCCGGTCACGATCCCGTTCCGGGTGTCGACCTGGGCGACGAGGCCGAGCGCCAGGTCGCGCGCCTGGGTCTCGGGGATGTGCACCACCGCCTTCAGGCGATCCTGCCCGGCGACGCGCGCCAGCTCCTGGCCCGGGTTCACCCACTGGCCCGGCTCGAGCGACAGCGACTGGAGCACGCCCTTCTGCCCGGCGCGCACGGTCATGGACGCGACGCGCTCGGTCTGGAAGCGCGCGATCGCGCGCAGCCGCTCGACCTCGGACTGGCGGAGCGCCATCTGCGCGCGTAGCGACTCGGTCAGGAGCGCCAGGCGCTGGATTTCGCTCTCCTGCTGATCCTTCGCCTCGTCGAGCGCATCGCGCGCGCGGTCGATGTCCATGCTCGAGGTGAGCCCCTCGCTCGAGAGCCGCTCCGCAACTTTGAGCGCGCGCTCGGCCTCGTTCGCGGAGCGCTTGGCCGCGGCCACGGCCGAGACGGCCGCCAGCCGCTGCCCCTCGAGCGAGGCCCGCAGCGACGCGAGATCCGCCTCGGCGAGCTTCTCCTGGTGCTCGGCGTCGAGCGACTGGAGCTGAACGTCGGGATTGCTCATCTCGAGGAGCACCGTGCCCTCTTCGACTTTGGCCCCGGGGCGGACGAGCACCCGGTCGACGCGGCCCGCGGTGAGCGCCGAGACGACGCGCAGGTCCTCGGGGACGAGGGTGCCGTTGCCGCGCACCTCGCGCAGCATCTCGCCGTGCTTGACCGTGTCGATCCACAGCGTGCCACGCTCCACGGTGGGTGCCGCGGGGCGGAGCTGCGCGAGTCCGACCGTGGTCACGACGAGCACCGCCGCCGCCGCGATCAGGAGCGGCACGCGCTTGCTCTTCGGTTTCTCGCGCGGGATGTCCATGTGGTCCTGGGTAGCCTGGTCATTCTTCGCGGCCGTCGTCCGGGGCGGCGTGTGCGCCGCGCCCGGGCACCCGGCCGCCGGGTGGATGTAGGTATGGCGCCGGCCCTGCGCGCGAGCTGCCACTCTCACGCGGGACCGGCGCCGGCTCGGAAGGCCACCGAGACGCATTGGAAGAAGTGCGCCACGCCACATGGACGCACAACTTATTGCACGCCAGCAGCTTGTAGGTCAGTGTCGGAACGCGCTTTCCCGCCCGCCTGTCCGGCGGTGGGACCGGGCGTCCCACGAGCGGACACTCGCCCGAGCCGCCCATCCGCCCTGGCCCGCAAGCGAAACCGCCGCCCGACAGCTCCCGGGCGGCGGTTTCGTGGGTGGTGCGGCTCGCGATTCGAGCGCGCTTCGGCTCGCGCGACGGCTTTCAGCGATGCGGGGCGGGAGCGGGCGCCGGTGCTTCCGGCGCAGGCTCGGGGGCCCGCCCCAACCGCCGCGCCCGCAGCAGGTCGCGGCGAGCGCGCAGGTAGTTGATGCGCGCGCTGTCGTACGCGGCGCGCTGCGAGTCGATGGTGCGGAGCGCTTCCTCCTGCGACGCCAGCTGGATCAGCCCGCCGAACGACTCGAGCTCGATCTCGGGCGTCTGCGGAGGAGCCGGGGCGCGCGGCGCGCGCGGCGTCTCGGGCGTCTCCGGCGGCTCCGGCAGCCCGCCGGTGGTGAAGCGGAGGGAACGGCCGCTGTTGAAGCGCTCGACCCGGCCACCGTTGAAACGGAGCACGTGGCCGCGCATCTCGGGCGCCGGCCCCGACATGCTCGACTCGACCTTGCCGTTGAACGAGGACACCTTCACGTTCACTTCCTGGTCGGGCGAGAAGCCCACGCAGAGCTTGCCGTTGTGCGACGAAAACGCGTAGCGGCCGTGCGGCTGGAACGGGGACGCGAACGTGACCCGGCCATTCACCGTGCTCGCGTCCACGCTCGGCGACGTCAGCATCTCGAGCTGGATGTCGCCGTTGACGGTCTGTGCCTCGACGGGTCCGGTGACGCGCACGATGCGGATGACGTTGTTGACCGATTCGGCGGTGACGTTGCCGCTCACGTCCATCACGTGCACCTCGCCCTCGAGCGAGTTGACCTCGAGCGGCCCCTGGCAGGAGCGGACCACGACGTCGCCGCGCATGGACTGGGCGCGCACCGCCGAGCGCATCCCGGTCACCACGATCTCGCTCTCCATGCCCTTGAGCTCGAGGGGCAGCCACGCGGGGACCGTGAGGTTCCACTCGACATCGGCCGGCACCGCCTCGCGCGTGTGCACGCTCAGCTTGAGCACGCCGGCCTTCACGACCGCGGCGATGCGATCGTCGCGATCGTGCTCGGCGTGAATCCGCACCTCGTTCCGGTCCCAGACCTGCACCGTGATGTCGCCGGACATGTTGGCGAGCGCGAGCGTCACGCCCGGCCCCACCCGCACGACGGTGTCGGTCGTCGCGGCATGGCGGATGCGACGCGCGCCCGTCTGGTCGGCCCACTGGACCCACTCGATCGGCACCTCGGGCCCGTCGACGAACAGGAGCGCCTTGGACGTGAGCATGACGCCCGGCTGGAGTGCCGCGGCGCGGCGGAGCTCGGCGCGCACCCTCGCACGGCCGGCATCCCGCACGGCCTGCGCGGCCTCGAGCACGGCC
>DATDEX010000200.1:0-18763 GCA_036522895.1 Candidatus Eiseniibacteriota bacterium
GGCCGGCGGCGGCGGAGCCGGGGCCGGTGCGGGCTCGGACGGGCGGACGCTCGGACCCGAGAGCACGCTCCGGAAATCCCCCTCGTGCGAGGCGGCCGCGAGGTGCGCGAGCGTGACGCTCGGCGCGCCATCGGCGTACGCGGCGATCAATGCCGAGGACGACAGCGTGTTGATCTCGCGCGGGATGCCGTGCGAGAGCCGGTAGATCTCCCGGCAGGTGTCGGACGGGAACACGACCGCGCCGTTTCCGCCCGCCACGTTGATGTGGTGGTGGATGTAGCCCAGCGTTTCGTCCGACGAGAGCGGGTTCAGCCGGTAATGCACCGTGATGCGCTGCCGGAGCTGGCGCAACTCGTGGCGCGCGAGATGTGCCTCCAGCTCGGGCTGGCCCACGAGGAAGATCTGCAGCAGCTTGTCGCCCTTGTGCTCGAGGTTCGAGAGCAGCCGGATCTCCTCGAGGAGGTCCATCGACAGGTTCTGCGCCTCGTCCATCATGAGCACGGCGTGCTCGCCGCGGCTGCGCACGGCGATCAGGTGCTTCTCCAGCATGACGAGCGCCGCGGGCTTGCTGATGCCGGGCTGGAGCTCCATGCCGAAGCGCAGGCAGATCTCCTCCAGCATCTCCTGGCGGGAGAGCGCGGAGTTCGTGATCATCGCGACCGCGACCCGATCTCCCCACTCGTTCAGGGCGTCATACAGGGACGTCGTCTTGCCGGTCCCGACCTCGCCAGTAATGAGGAGAAACGGCTCGCGGTTCTCGATGCCATAGCGCAAGTGCGCGCGAGCCTCCATGTGCTCGCGGCTCGGATACACGAACTTGAGCTGGTGGCCGGCAGGGAACGGGTTCTCGCGCAAGCCGAAGTGATGTTCGAACATCGCTCGATCCCAAGGGGTAGGACTTCCATGTGCTGAACGCCCGCTAGTTTATCGGCTGGGGCAGGGGCAGGCTTTCGCCCTGTCTTCGCTGGAGAGGGGGGACCCGCGAGGCGGCCGATGAATTCAGTCGAATTGGGCTATTTCTGCGCGGGCAAGAGGTCCCCGATCGAGAACAGGGGGGTGAACGGGTAGCCGCGCTGCTGGAAGATCTGCTGGGCCCCCTGCTCGCGGTCCACGACCGCCAGCACGCGTACGACCTCGGCCTTGTAGGATTCGGCCGACTCGGCCGCGATCAACGCGCTCTCGCCGCTGGTGATCACGTCATCCAGGATGGCGACGCGCTTGTGCCCGGCGAGATTGCCCTCGACCTGGCCGCGGAGCCCGTGATCCTTCGCGACCCTGCGGACGAGGAACCCCTCGACCGGCTTGCCCGCCTCGTGGCTCCACCACATGACGCCGGCCACGAGCGGATCGGCACCGAGCGTGAGGCCCCCCACCGCGGTCACGTCGTCCTGCGCGAGCTGCTCCCAGAAGAGGCGCGCGATCATCTTGAGCCCCTCGGGGTGCAGGCTGGTCTTGCGCACATCGATGTAATAGTTGGAGGTCGCCCCGGAGCTCAGGACGAACTCGCCGAACCGCATCGAGCGGTCGAGCAGCATCTGGCGAAGCTGGTCCCGATCGGAAGCCGCCATGATCTCCGCGCTGAAGGGTGGGGGTGGCCAGAGGCGCCGGGCGCCCGGGGAAGTTGGGAAAGAGTCTCGCGGCGCCACGCGCGGGCGTCAAGGTGAGTGGGCCGCCTCGCGCAGGACGCGGCGGGCCCACGGACGCACCCGGCGCACGCACCGAGGGCGGCTTGCGGGCGCATGCCGGGCTGGCGGTCGCCGTGCCGGCTCGGTACCATTGTAGGACTCGCGACCGCCATTCCCCGCCCCCCGGCCGCGCCACCCACCCATGCGCCCGAACCCGATCCCGATCCCGCTCATCGCCCTGTGCGCCCTGTCGTTCGGGCCAGCCGCGCTCCCCGCCCGTGCGGCGGCCCTGGACCTGCCGGTCTGGACGCCCGGCTCGAGCGTCAAGGCGCCCTGCTACCGCGGCGACGTCCTGGAGCTGCGGCTTTCGCCCGCGGCGGCACGTGCGGTCCTGCCCCGCGGGGCCGGCCCCACGCGGGCCCGCGCGGTCGGGCGTCTCGGCGTGCCGGCGATCGACGCGCTCGCGGCTTCGCTCGACCTCGCGGCGTTCGAGCCCGAGTTCCGGGGCGAGATGCCGCCCACGGCGCCCGGTGATCCCGACTTCACCGCGTTCCACCTCGTTCACCTGGGCCCCGGCGGCGACCTCGCCACCGCGCTCGCCCGGCTGCGCGCCGTGCCCGAGGTGCTGAGCGCGGACCCGATCGGGATCATGCCGGTCTCGGCGCTTCCCAACGACTCGCTCGCGTTCGCGACGTTCTGGCTCTTCAAGGACCAGCCGGTGCGCACCGACATCCGGGCGCCGGAGGCGTGGCAGATCTCGACCGGCGACACGAGCATCGTGGTCGGCATCATCGACACAGGCGTGATCCCTTACCACCCGGACCTGGGCGGGCGCGCCGGCGAGCGCGGGCAGATGTGGATCAACTGGGCCGAGGCCGCCGGGATCCCGGGCGTGGACGACGACGGGAACGGCTTCATCGACGACTACGGCGGCTGGGATTTCGTGGTCCGACCTACGAGCGGCTTTGCCGCGCCGGGCGAAGACGCGCGTGACGAGGACAACGACCCCAATGACTGGGGCGGCCACGGCACCGCCATCGCGGGCATCATCGGCGCCATCCCGGGCAATGGCATCGGGCTCGCCGGCGTGGTGCCGCAGGTCCGCCTCATGCCGCTGCGCATCGGCTGGCTACAGTCCGGCGGCCTTCCCCCGTCCGGGGTCGTCGACATGTCCTACGCGGCGGAAGCGATCCGGTACGCGACGCGAAACGGCGCGACCGTGGTCAACTGCTCGTGGCAGTCGGTGAACCAGTCCGGGCTCGACGCCGCGGTCACGGCCGCCACGCGCGCCGGGGTCGTGGTGGTGAACGCTTCGGGCAACGGCGGCACGAGTTTCACGTATCTCGGCCAGCGCGGGGACGTGATCGCGGTCACCGCCACGGATTCCTCCGACGTCGTGTGGCCGAACGCGGTGCTCGGCCCGTGGGTGGATCTGGCCGCGGCGGGGGTGAGCATGACCTCGACCATGTTCCGGCGTCTGTCGCAGACCGACAGCCTGGCGGGGCGCACGCCGGCATACCAGGGATTCATGAACGGGACCTCGTTCTCGGCGCCCCAGGTCACGGGGGCGGTGGCGCTCCTCCAGGCGCAGCGCCGCGCGCGCGGGCTCGCGGCGCTCACGCCGGCGGGCGTGCTCGCCCGCCTGCGCGAGACCGCAGACGACATCTCGGCGCAAAACCCGGGGCTCGGCGGCTACGGCACCGGCCGGCTCGATCTCTTTCGCCTGCTCGCGGATCCGCCCCGTTCGACCGCCGTGCGCGCGCGGGCGCAGAGCGTCGGTCCGGCCGTGGTACTGCGCGACAACACCGGCGGTTCACGCGTGGTCTACGCGATGGACGACGGCTCGCTCGTGGCGTACGACGGCACCACGGGTGACACCGTCTGGGTCCAAGGGCTGCCCGGGATCCCCACCGGCAACCTGGCCGCGGCCGAGTTCGGGCCGCCGTTCGGCGTGCTGCTCGCGGTGGCGGCAAGCGACGGAGCGGTGCACGCGTTCCACCCCGATGGCCTGCCCGCGGCAGGCTGGCCGCAGACGGCGCAGGAGGGAGCGCGCCTCGATGCCGGCGTCACGCTCGCGGACGTGACCGGTGACGGCGTGCCGGAGGTGATCGCCGGCGGCACGCCCATCTCGGGGAGCAGGCTCTGGGTGTGGCAGGCGGATGGCACGCTGCTGCCCGGGTTTCCCTACGCGGTCGGAACCGTGGGGATGTCGGCGCCGGCGGCCGCGGACCTGGACGGTGTCCCGGGCGCGGAGATCGCGTTCACCGATGCCGCCGGCCGGCTGCGGGTGATCGACCAGCGGGGCGTCCAGCTGCGCGGGTTCCCCACCGCGGCCACCTCCGTCGCCGTGGCGCCGGTCATCGCCCGGCTCGGTCACCCGGGCACGCCGCCGAGCATCCTGCTCGCCTCGGCGGGCCAGCTCGCGGCCTACGCACCCGACGGTTCGCGGCGCTGGAGCGTCGCGCTCGCCGGATCCCCCGTGCAGGACCCGGCGCTCGCCGACCTCGATGGCGACGGCGTGGACGAGGTGGTGCTGGCGATGGGCTCGCCCAACGCGATCGTCGTGTGCGATTCGAGCGGCGCGCCGTTCACGGGCCGGCCGGGCTGGCCGGCTCCGGATTCGACCGGCGTCACGGGTCCGCCGATCGTGGGCCCGCTCGGCTCGGCGGGTGGACGGTGCATCGCGTACTTCTCGAACGGGGGGCTCAAGGTGCTCGATGCGACCGCGCAGGCGGTCCGGGCGTTCCCCAAGCCGGGCGGCGCGGGCCAGTCGCCCTCGCTCGACGAGCTGGACGGCGACGGCGCCACCGAGATCGCCGCCGGCACGGCGCTCGCCGACTCGAACGTGTACACGTACGACGCCGGCGCGGGCAGCTGGGCGGCGTCGCTCGTCGACTGGCCCACGCCGCGCGGCGACTTGGCCCGCACGGCGAGCCACGCCGCGGGGACGCCGGGTCCGTTCGTGATCGACCGGGTGCGGCCGGCTCGGGTCACCGACCTCGAGGCGCACGCGCTCTCCACGACGTCGGCCGTGGTGCACTGGACGGTCACGGGCGACGACAGCCTCACCGGGACGCCGGCCCGCGTGGTGCTCAGGCGCGCACCCGCGCCGCTCGACGAGACGACGTTCGGCGGCGGCATCCTGGTCCCCACAGGAGCCCCGCTCGCGGCGGGTGCGCCCGACAGCGCGATCGTCACCGACCTGCCCGAAGGCTCGACCTGGTGGTTCGCGCTTCGCGTCCTCGATCGGGCAGGCAATCGCAGCGCGCTCTCCAATCCCGATTCGGCCTCGCTGCCGGGGTTGGCGCCGGCCGCGATCTCCGACCTGCGCGTGCTGTCGGTCGCGGAGAGCACGGTGGTCCTCGCCTGGACCGCGACGGGGGACGACGGCCACGTGGGCCGGCCGCTCGGCTACCAGATCGCCGCTTCACCCACCGGACTCGACTCCGCGAGCTTCGATTCCGCGCCGGTCCAGATCCGGCACCCGGCGTTCACCGACGCGGGCGGCGGCGAGACGCTCGCGGTGCGCCCCCTCACGCCCGGCCGCCGCTGGCGCTTCGCGCTCCGCGCTGTGGATCATGCGCTCACGCAGTCGGGCCTCTCCAACGTCGCGGAGGCGGTCACCCCGGTGGGCGGCGCACTCTCCGGGCGGCTCGGAGTGGCGCTCGGGGCGCGACCCATGCCGGCCGCCGCGGCGGTCACCGTCGATTGGCAGGGCGACCCCGGGGCGGCGGGCCCGCAATGGCTCCTCGTCTACGATCTGGGGGGGCGCGAGCTCAGGCGCATCCCGCTCGGGGCCGAGCCGGGCGGTTCGTACAATTGGGACGGCCGGGACGGAGCGAGTCGTCTCCTCCCGGCCGGCCTTTATTTCCTGCGACTCGTCAGCGGGGCTCGCCACGCGGATTCGCGCGTCGTGTTCGTCCGTTGAACGACCCCGGGTGAGCGATCAGAAGTCGCCCTGGCTGCCCTTGCCCGATCCGCCCGGCGTCGGGGGTCCGTCCCAGCCCGTGCGATCCACCGTCAGCGTGGAAGTGAAGGCGCTCGGCACACTGTTGGTGCCAACGGCCCGGACACGGTAGAACTCGGTGCCGTCCGTGTTCGTGATGGGCAGCAGGAGGTTCGTCGTCGAAGCATCGACCGTCGCGAAGAGCGAGCCGGTCCCGGAGATCGTGCTCGCCGAGTAGACCTGGTACGAGGACACGCTCGCCGAGGCGCTCGCATCCCAGGCCAGCCAGTCGCGGTTGGTCGCGGCGTCGTTCGTGACGCGCAGGTTCGTGGGAGCCTGCGGAGGGGACAGATCGATCGGGCTCGTCGCCGAGCTGGTGCTTCCCGAGTTACAACTGACGAGCGAGGTAGCGATGGCGCCGAGGAGCAACGCGGCGAAGAGATGACGATGCGACATCACGGTAGGCCTCCAGGTGTACGGCGGATCCGAGGATGCGGGCCTCCAAGCCAGGAGCCCGGTTTCCGAATGACCGGGCTGGGACTCAGCAACCGCGGTGCCAATCGACTCAGGGAAGGGTGCGGACCACATGACCGATTCATTCACATGGAGTAAGCAGGATGTGGTGAGAACCCCCGAAGGGGGTCACCCCGGTCTCACATGCGTCGTGCAACGGGCTCGTTCACGCCGCATTGCGTGCTGCTTGCGGGCGGGCGGTCTGGCGCTGCTGTTCGTGTCCACACTTGCATTGCGCTCTGCGAGCGCGAGCGAGAGTTTCGGGACCCGGCTCGGCTGGCCGCTCGCCGGCAGCGCGCGTCCACTGCGCGGCGGATTCGGCGAGCCGCGCGCCGGTCACTTCCACGCCGGGCTCGACGTGTCCACCGGCGGGCGCACCGGGGCGCCGGTGCTCGCGCCGGGCGCGGGCGTGATCGAACGCGTGCGCACGTCGGGGGCGGGCTACGGCCGCTCGCTCTACCTGCGCGTGAGCGGCGACCGGCTGCTGGTGTTCGGCCACCTCGACGCCTTCGCGCCGGAGATCGCGGCGTACGTGGACTCCGTGCAGCGCTCGACGGGGGAATACGAGCAGGACCTCTGGCCGGAGGCCGGACGCTTCCGCGTCGCCGCGGGCGAGCGGATCGCGTGGAGCGGCGAGAGCGGAGCCGGCCCGCCGCACCTGCACGTCGAGATCCGCCACGGCGACTTCGCGCTGAACCCGCTCCTCGCGGGTCTGGCCGTGGACGACACGGTGCCGCCGCGGCTCGAGGAGCTGGTGCTCGAGCCGCTCGACGAGCGCTCGTGGGTCGAGCGCGGCGCGTCGCCGCGGGCCGTGCGGCTCGCGGCCCGGGGCGAGACCCTGGTCGTGGAAGGCCGGGTGCGACTGACCCTGCGCGCGAGCGACGCCACGAACAGCTCGCGCGGGCTGCCGGTGCACGCGCTCGGCGCGCGCTGGAACGGCGGCTGGGTCGAGTGCCGCATGGACAGCATCTCGTGGGCGGGGGAGATGGGTCAGCTCGGCTGGCTTCTCGATCGCGGCCGGGTCACCGGCAGCGGCGGCGTGATCCTCGACGCGCCGGGCGGATTCCGCCCGCGCTTCCTCACGAGCAGCCGGCCGGAGAGTCTCGCCGTGGAGCTCGTGAGCGTCGCCCCCGGGGTTCCCGCGCGGGCGCTCGAGCTCTACGCGCGCGATGCGGCGGGCAACGTGACGACGCGCCAGGTGTGGCTCCGCGGCCCGCGGCCGGAGGAGCGCGGAGCCGACACGACGCGCGTGGTGCCGCTCGTCCATCCCAGCCGGCGGCGGAAGGCGGAGCCCGCGGAGCCGAAATGGTCGTTCGCCAGCCTGCCCGACCAGCGCGTGCGCGTCCGCGTCACCGGCGTGCCGCGCGGACTCCGCGCGCTCCGCATCGAGCGCGGCGGCACGGCGCCGCAGCTCGCCGGTCATACCGCCGCCACCTGGGACGGCGCGGGCTGGGCCGCCGTGCTCGACTTGAACGGCACGCCGGACGAGGACGGCTTCTGGATCAAAGGCAGGCTCCCGAGCGGACGCGAATGGTGGCACCGCGGCGCCTACGCGCTCTGGCCGACCGCGAGCCCGCTCTCCGCGCGCGTCGAGGAGTGGGGCTGGGTCACGATCGACGCCGCGCACGCGTACGAGACCGGCGTGGCCATGGTGCGCTCGGCGCTCATCACCGACCTGGCCCCCGGGACGAGCGGCATCCGCGCCGCGTTCGAGGTGGATCCCGCGGATATGCCGCTGCGCGAGCCGGTGCCCGTCACGCTCGCGCTGCCGCCCGGGCTCGACCCGGCGCACACCGGGATGTACCGGCGTGCCGGCCCGGGGGAGGCGTGGGAGTGGGCCGATGCCGCGTGGGACAGCGCGAGTCGCACGTTCCGCGTGAACGCGGGCTCGCTCGGACAGTTCGCGCTGCTCAGGGACGACGCCCCGCCCGTCGTGACGCCGCGTCCCGCGCCGGCACGCGAGCCCGCCGGGCCCTACTCGCGTTGGGCGCTCACCGCGCTCGCGGTCGACCGCGGGAGTGGTGTGGACGGACGCGTGAGCGGATGGAGCGTGGACGGCCAGCGCGTGCCCACGGAATGGGACGCCGAGATGAGCGTGCTGCGCTGGCGGCCGCTCCACCCGCCGAAAGCGGGAACGCATCACTACCGGCTCGAGGTCGTCGATCACGCCGGCAACCACGCGGTCCGGAACGGCACGTTTGTGATAGGTTCGCGCTCGAGGCACTGAATCCAGATGAAGCACTCCGATTTCGTCCACCTCCACAACCACAGCGACTACTCGCTGCTCGACGGGGCGAGCCCGATTCCCGCCATGGTGCGGCGCGCGGCGGCGCTCCAGATGCCCGCGCTCGCGCTCACCGACCACGGGGCGATGTTCGGCGCGGTGGAGTTCTACCAGGAGGCGCGCAAGGCCGGGGTCAAGCCGATCGTGGGCATGGAGGCCTACGTCACGCGCGGGCGGCTCGGCGATCGCAACCCGAACGACACTGCCCATCACCTGGTGCTGCTCGCGCGGGACGAGCGCGGGTTCAAGAACCTCATGCGGCTCGCGAGCCTGGCCTACCTCGAGGGCTTCTACTACAAGCCCCGCGTCGATCACGCGGCGCTCGCCGCGCACGCGGAGGGCCTGCTCGCGCTCTCCGCCTGCCCGAAAGGGGAGGTGGCGAGCGACCTGCTCGCCGACCGCGACGACGACGCCCTGCGCACCGCCGGCATGTACCGCGACATCTTCGGCGCCGACAATTACTTCCTCGAGATCCAGAACCACGGGCTCGAGATCGAGGACAAGATCCGCGGCAAGGTGAGCGCGCTCGCGGCGCGCACCGGCATTCCGGTCGTGGCGACGAACGACTGCCACTACCTGGAGCACGATCACGTCGAGGCGCAGGACGTGCTCATCTGCATCCAGACCGGCAAGACCGTCGGTGACGAGAAGCGCATGAAGGCGGTCGCCGGACTCCACTTCCGCTCGCCGGACGAGATGAAGCAGGCGTTCGCGGACCACCCGCAGGCCGTGCTCAACACGCTCGCCGTGGCCGAGCGCTGCAACCTGCAACTCGACTTCGGCAAGCCGCTGCTGCCCGAGTTCCCGCTCCCGCCGGGGGAGACCGACGCGGAGTCGTACTTTCGCCGGCTGGCCTGGGAGCAGCTCGGGCACCGCCTCGGGGGCGGCGTCACGGAGGCGCTCCGGCAGCGCTTCCAGTACGAGCTCGACGTCATCTGCAAGATGGGCTTTGCCTCGTACTTCCTCATCGTCCGCGATTTCATCGAGTTCGCGAAGTCGCACGGCATCGGCGTCGGCCCGGGGCGCGGCTCGGTGGCGGGATCGCTCGTGGCCTACGCCCTGCGCATCACCGACGTGGACCCGATCAAGCACCAGCTCATCTTCGAGCGCTTCCTCAATCCCGAACGCGTCTCGATGCCCGACATCGACATCGACTTCGACGACCTGCGCCGCGTCGAGGTGATCGATTACGTGAAGGCGAAATACGGCGAGCACAACGTCACCCAGATCATCACGTTCGGCACGATGGGCGCGAAGGGCGTGATGCGTGACGTCGGGCGCGCACTCGGGCTCCCGGTGGCGGAGGTGGATCGCATCGCGCGCATGGTCCCGGACGGTCTGGGCATCACGCTGGAGAAGGCGCTCGAGCTCACGCCGGACCTGCGCGCCCTGCCGGAGAAGGGCCCGCTCTACGCGAAGCTGCTGCGAAGCGCGCGGGTGCTGGAAGGGCTCGCGCGTCACAGCTCCGTGCATGCGGCCGGTGTGCTCATCACTCCGGGGCCGCTCACCGACTACGTGCCGCTCTGCCGCCAGAAGGGCGACCTCGTCACGACCCAGTGGGATATGAAGTCGGTGGAGAAGGCCGGGCTCCTCAAGATGGACTTCCTCGGGCTCCGCACGCTGTCGGTGCTCCAGGAGTGCGTCGACCTGGTCCGGCGGCACCATGGCGTGGAGCTCGACCTCCAGACGCTGCCCGAGGCCGACGCGAAGGCGTTCCAGCTCTTCCAGGACGCCGAGACCGTGGCGATCTTCCAGTTCGAGTCCGCGGGCATGCGCGACTACCTGAAGCGCCTGAAGCCCACGGTGTTCGAGGACCTCACGGCCATGAACGCGCTCTACCGTCCGGGCCCGATGGAGAACATCCCGCACTTCATCGAGTGCAAGCACGGCCGGCTCAAGGTGAAGTACGACCACGCGAAGCTCGTCCCCATCCTCGAGGGGACCTACGGCGTGTTCGTGTACCAGGAGCAGGTCATGGCGGCGGCGCACGAGCTCGCGGGTTTCAGCATGTCGCAGGCCGACGAGCTCCGCCGCGCGATGGGGAAGAAGAACGCCGAGGAGATGGCCCGGAAGCGCGCCCAGTTCATCGAGGGTTGCGCCAAGACGTCGCGGATGGCGGAGAAGGTCGCGGACAAGGTGTTCACGACCATGGAGAAGTTCGCCGGCTACGGATTCAACAAATCCCACAGCGCCGCCTACGCGCTCGTCGCCTACCAGTGCGCCTGGCTCAAGGGCAACTACCCGGCCGAGTTCATGGCCGCGACGATGACGAGCGAGATGGGGGACTCCAGCCGCATCCTCACGCTCGTCGAGGAGTGCCGGCGCCTGAAGCTCGAGCTGCTCCCCCCGGACGTGAACCGCTCGGAGTGGAAGTGCTCGATCGAGGACGGCCGGATCCGGGTCGGGCTCGGCGCGGTGCGCAACGTCGGCCAGGGCGCGGTCCAGCTGATCCTCCGGGCGCGCGCCGCCGGTGGGCCGTTCCGGGACCTCTTCGAGCTCGCGGGCCGCGTGCCGGCGGGCTCGCTCAATCGCCGCGTGCTCGAGAGCCTGGTCGCCGCGGGCGCCTGCGATGCGCTGGGATCGCGGCGCGAGCGGCTGTTCGCCGGCGCCGGGTTCGCGCTCGAGCACGCCTCGGCCGCCCAGCGCGACCGGGCGAGCGGGCAGTCTTCGCTGTTCGGAGACGCGGAAGGCGATGCGGGCCTCGGGCTCGCCGTGGCCCCGCCGCTCCCCGAGGTCCCGGAGTGGACCGCCCGGGAGCGCGGCGCGCGCGAGAAGGAGGTGCTCGGGTTCTACTTCTCCGAGCACCCGCTCGAGCATTTGCGCGCCGAGATCGAAAGGGTCGCGACGCACGGCATCGCGCAGGCGCTCGAGCTGGGCGACGGCGCCGAGGTCCGCGTCGTGGGGCTCGTGGGCGAGATCAAGCAGCTCACGACCCGGGCCGGCAAGCTCATGGCCATGGTGGTCCTGGAGGATCTGACGGCGCGGGTCGAGTGCACCGTGTTCCCCGAGGCGTACGAGCAGGCGCGCGCCCAGCTCGCGACGGAGGTCGTCGTCGTGGCGAGCGGGCGCGTCGAGGTGCGGGACGACCGGGGCGTCAAACTGCTGCTCACGGAGGTCCGCCCGTGGGAGGATGCCCGCCACGAGGTGCGCTCGGTCCTGCACATCGAGGTGCGCGCCGAGGACTTGACCGAGGAGCGTATCCTCGGGCTCGACGAGGTGCTCTCGTCGTACCCCGGCGAGTCGGAGGTCGTGCTGCACATCGTCAAGCCGGATCACTCCCGCATGGCCATGCGCTCGCGCCGCTTCCGCGTGCGCGCGAACGACGGGCTCATTGCGGGGCTCAAGTCGCGCGTGCCGAGCTGTCGAGTCCGCTGGGGGAAGGGGGGTTCGTGACCGTCTGGCTGGAATTCGAGAAGCCGGTGCTGGAGCTGGAGCAGAAGATTCAGGACTTGCGCGAGCACGCCTCGGAACACGGGGTCGGCGTCGAGCGCGAGATCGCGGAGCTGGAGAAGAAGGCCGAAGGCATGCGCCGCGAAATCTACTCGCAGCTCACCCGCTACCAGCGCGTCCAGATCGCGCGGCACCCGCGCCGGCCGTACGCGCTCGATTACATCCGCACCTGCTTCACCGGCTTCGACGAGCTGCACGGCGACCGCCACTTCGCGGACGATCCGGCGATCGTGGCCGGCCTCGCCTGGCTCGAGCGCCGCGCGGTCATGGTGATCGGCCAGCAGAAGGGGCGCGACACGAAGGAGAACCTGCTTCGCCGCTTCGGCATGCCGAACCCTGAGGGGTATCGCAAGGCGCTCCGCCTCATGCAGCTCGCCGCCCGCTTCCGGGTGCCGATCGTGACGCTCGTGGACACCCCGGGCGCCTACCCTGGCCTCGGGGCGGAGGAGCGCGGTCAGGCCGAGGCGATCGCGGTGAACCTGCGCGAGATGGGAACGTTCGAGGTGCCCATCCTCACGGTCGTGATCGGCGAGGGCGGCTCGGGCGGCGCGCTCGCGATCGCGGTCGCGGATCGGGTGATCATGTTCGAGCACTCCGTCTACTCGGTGATCTCGCCCGAGGGCTGCGCCTCGATCCTGTGGCGGGACGGCAAGCAGGGAGCCAAAGCGGCCGAAGCGCTGCGGCTCGCGGCCCCCGACCTCCTCGAGCTGGCCATCGTGGACGACGTGCTGCCGGAGCCGCTGGGCGGGGCGCACCGCGATCCCGCGGCGGCGGCAGCGACGCTCAAGGCCGCGATGATCGCGAACCTCGACCAGCTCTCCGGGGTATCGGGACCGGAGCTCGTGAAGCGGCGCGCCGCCCGCTACCGGAAGCTGGGCGTGTTCCGCGACACGAAGGGGTGAGGCCGGCCGGCTCGCTTGGGCGCCGGGCGACTATGCTAGACTCGCCCCGCGCGTTTTTCACCCGCGTTGCCGCCGGGTCGTTCGCGGCGCTGCCCGGAGGCTCGCGGTGATGTTCGCTGCGAAGCTCGCAACCACAGGTTCGTTGGAGGACAACGCCAGGTCACTGGTCACTCCCTGGTCCGGGCCGCTCTCGGCCCGTTCCGTTCCGGCCGGTGCGACCGGCCGTCCCGAAGCCCCGGCTGCACGAGGAGTCCCATGGCGTTGAGTCCCGACCTGCTGGCCATCCTGGTCTGTCCCGCCTGCAAAGGCGACCTGGCTTACGACGCGTCCGCGAACACGCTCACCTGTCCCGCCTGCCGGCTTCGCTACAAGGTGGTGGACGACATCCCGGTGATGCTCGTGGACGAGGCCGAGAAGCTCTGATCACTCGGCTCTTGCGCGTGCGCCCGCCGTCCCCGAGAGCCTGCGCGTTGCTCGCCGCGCTGGGCCTGCTCGTCTCGCTCCGGCGGCCCGCGGGCGCGACGGCTGGAGACACCAGTGTGCGCATGGCGCCGGCGACGCCCGGCGGCGTGCGCTTCACGGTCAGCGTGCCGGCACCCAGGCTCGCGCGCGTGGACTCGCTCGCGCAGATCGACGAGTTGAGCCTGCCCGGTTACGAAGGGGAGACCGGGGAGCGGGGCCTGCCGGCGCTGCCCGTGCGTGCGCTGCTCGTGGCTGTGCCCCCGCTCGGCGAAGTGCGGCTAACGGCCGTCGCGAGCGAGACGAGCGTGCGCGATGGCGTGACGCTCGCCGCCGCTTCGGAGCGGAGCGCGGACGGCAAACCGGTTGCGGCGGGCCGCGGCCTCGCGGCCGCGGGCGCAGACGTCGCGAGCGCCACGCCCGGCGCGCGGCTCCTCGGCGTGACGTGGATGCGGAATCAGCGCGTGGCGCGCGTGCTCGTATCGCCCGCGGCGTACGATCCCGTCACCCGCCGGCTCACGCTGGCGGGTCGGGTGGACGTCGAGCTCGCCGTCGCGAACCCGGGCGCGGTCGGCCCCCCGGCCGAGCCGGACGATCCGTTCGAGGAGGTGTACCGGCTGACGCTCGCGAACTACGACCAGGGCCGGGCCTGGCGCCGTCCGCGCGCCGAGGCGCTCGTCGGCGCCGCCAAGCGCAGCGGCCTGCCGCTTCGCTCGCTCTCGGCGCTCGTCGCGCCGCCCGACACCAGCCTCTACGTCGGGCGAAAGTGGGTCAAGCTCGCGATCCAGAAGACCGGGTTCTACGCCATCAACTTCTCGCGCCTGAAGAACCTGTCGCTGTTCGGCGCCGGCAAGGCGCCGTTCGACAGCCTCCGGCTCTTCACCTGGCCGGGGCGCACGGTCCTCCCCGAGGACAGCTATTGCGACACCTGCGATTACCACGAGGTGGCGCTCGGCATCGTGCGCGACGTGGGTGGACCCGGCGGGGCCCCCGACAGCTCGTTCGCGGACGACAACGACGCGATCTACTTCTTCGCCCAGGGTCCGGACGGTTGGGCGAGCGACATGGACGCCTCGCGCCCGGACACGAGCTTCATCACGCACCCGTACGAAAAGAGCAACTTCTACTACCTGACATTGGCCACCCAGGCAAGCCCCGTCTCGGACACGACGTACCCGCAGCCACCGCTCCGGATCGGGGTCGGAGCCGGGGGGAGCCGTGACGCGACGCCCCTTGCCGGCGATACGCCGCAGGCCACAGTGGCGGGCCGGCTCCACCTGGAGCAGGACCTGCCCTCCGAGTACTGGCCGGACGCGACCGCGATCGGCAGCACGCTCGTCTGGGAGAAGTTCTTCTGGCGGAGCCTCGTCTCTGGCCAGACGTTCGAGGACACGCTCAGCGTCCCGGATGCCGACACGACCCGGCCCGCCCGCTTCCGATTGCGACAATGGGGGCTCTCGGAGAATCCCAAGTGCAACACCTTCTTCAGTCTCCCGCGCGATCACGAGCTCCGGGTCTCGTTCAACAATATCCAGTTCCCCGAGCAGGATTGGAACGGCATCCGGGCGGCGGACCGCGCGGGGATCACGCTCGACACGACCGGCGTATTCCTGCGCCGAACCGGGAACAGCCTGCGGGATTCGGTGCCCGACATCGGGAACCCCGCCAACTGCCCGACCCGCGTCGATCGAAGCGGCCTGGCGTTCTACGAGATCTACTACGAGCGCAACCTGCTCCCCGTGGACGACGCCATCGAGTTCCGGACGCACCCGGTGGCGGGTCGGTTCCGCTACGACATCGAGCCGTTCGCGCACTCGCCCTCGAGCTACGTCTTCGACGTCACGGATCCCCTGCGCCCGGTCGTGCTCACGGGGGCGAGCCGGGATTCGCTCGCACCCACGGACTGGAAGCTCGCCTTTTCCGACACCCAGAGCGTGTCGCATCGCTACATGGTCGTGCCGGATTCGATCATCACGAACAACACGGCACTGCTCCCGCCGAGCCAGATCTCGGACGCCCCGTTCACGAGCCTCGAGAACCTGCGCAGCGCCACGAACGGGGCCGACTACCTGGTGATCTACTTCGACGGCTTCAAGGCCGCGGCCGACTCCCTCGCGGCGTGGCGCCGCCAGCACCTGCCGTTGATCCCCACCCCGGCACCGCACCTCGCGAAGGCGGTGCCCATCTCGGCCATCTACGACCAGTTCTCGGGTGGACGCACCGACCCGGGCGGGATTCGAAACTTCCTCCGCGCCGCCAGCGGCTGGTCCCGACGGCCGCTCTACGTCGCGTTCCTGGGCGACGCGTCGTTCGACTTCAAGGACATCAAGGGCCGCGCGCTCGCCGGGCAGCCGGGCTGTCTCCTGCCGACGTTCGAAAACAACTTCGACGATTTCTTCCTGATTCGTCGCCAGTACGCCACGGACGACTGGCTCGTCAACGTGAACGACCCCGTCGCCGTGCTGCCGGACTATCTCACCGGGCGCATCCCGGCCGGCGACGCGGCCGCCGCGCTCGAGGTCGTGACGAAAAAGATCCTGGCCTACGAGCGCGCGGCCCCGTTCGGCGAGTACCGGAACGCCGCCGTGCTCATGGCGGATGACGACGCGCAGGCCGAGAAACCCGACGACATCGGCTGGGGACACCTCCGCCAGACCGACATTCTCAACGTCCAGCACACGCCGTTCGAGATCGACCGGGAGTACGTCTACCTCCACACGTTCCCGTCGGGGCCGCAGGCCAGCAAGCCCGCGGCACGCGTGGCGCTCGCGAACGACCTGAACGCCGGCGCGTCGCTGTTCAACTTCGTCGGGCACGGAAGCCCGTTCAAGATGACGGACGAGGGCGTGATGCTCGACAGCGACGCGGGCACGCTCACGAACGGTCTCAAGCTGTCACTGCTCGTGGCCGCGTCGTGCGACGTCGGCAAGTTCAACGACCCGGACGTCCAGAGCCTGGGGGAGCGGCTGCTCATCCAGTCGGTCGGCGGCTGTATCGGGGTCGTTTCGGCCACGGAGCAGGCTTTGAGCAACGAGAACAGCGACCTGGACAATGCCGTGTACGACGCGCTGTTCAACCGGGACACGCTGAGCGTGGCGGGGATCCCGCTCCCGGCCTCGGGGCAGTTTCACGTCCCCGCCTCGGCGGCCCTGCTCTCCGCCAAGACCCGGCTGTTCTTCTCGAGCACCAACAACCAGAAATACCAGCTCATGGGGGACCCCGCGACGCTCCTCAACCTGCCGCGGCTGTGGAGCGACGTCCGATTCACGAATCAGGCCGGCCAGCCCATCGACTCGCTCGCGCGCGGCCAACTCGTGAACTTCACCGGCCAGGTGCTGGATCAGCCCCGGGGAACACTGGTGCCGCTCGAGGGGGTGGCGAGCGTGCTGATCGAAGACTCGGCGCCCACGAACGTGACCCCGCCGAGTGAGAGTGACTTGAACCCGGCGAGCTACCGGTTCAGCGCCGGCCCCATGTACCACGGCGACGTCTCGCTCCATGCCGGAACCTTCGCGGGCCGGTTCGTGGTGCCGACGGACGCGGCCGCAGGCGTGAACGGCCGCATTCGCGCCTACGTCTCGGGCAACACCGCGGGCGGAACCCCGAACATCGACGGCGCCGGCAATCTCGAGGTGGTCGTCGGGCCGGGCTCGCCGAGCGGAACGGACCAGGAGGGCCCGCGCATCACGCTGTCCTTCGTCGGCGGGTCCACCAGCGTGCGTCCGGACGCGACGCTCCAGATCAACCTGTTCGACGACAGCGGGATCATGACCACGGGGCACGCCCCGCAGAACTCGATCATCGTCACGGTGGACGACAACACGACCTCGCGGTCGGACGTGACCGGCACGTTCCGCTACGCCGCCGACTCGTATCAGTCGGGGACCGCGAGCTTCCAGCTGCCGGGCCTGCCACCGGGGCCGCACCAGGTGAAGGTGTCCGCCGCCGACAACCTGGCGACCGGCTTCGATGCGGTGCGGCACCGGGCGTCGGCGACGATCGATTTCCAGGTCGTGACCACCCCGCCGCTCAGCGTCGCGCGCACGTTCCTGTTCCCGAACCCCATTCGCTCGGGGGGGAAGGCGTCCGGGGGGGTGATCGTCGTGGATGCGCCGGGCGACTCGATCAACACGCTGGTCCGGATCTACACGGTGGCTGGCAAGCTGGTGCGGAGCCTGCGCCAGCTGGGGGGGATCGGCCAGATCCAAGTGGTCTGGGACGGTCTCGACGACGAGGGGGACCCCCTGGCCCAGGGCACCTACCTCTATAAGGTGTACGTCAGTGCCCGGGAGGCCGATGGAAGGAGCAGTGCGCGGAAGAATGCGACCGCGGTGGGGCGTTTCGTCGTGCTGAACCGGTGATCCGGGAGGCGCCGACGCGCCGGGCCGTAGGAGACTGGAACCCGCGCGCAGGATGCGGTGTAGTATCCCGGTCGAGTACCCTCGCGCGCGGGTCGCGCCACACCACTTAGGAGCCAACCAATGCGTCTGTCTACCACCGTCGTTCTGGGCCTCGCCCTGGGGCTCGCCGCGGCGTCCACCGCCTGCGCGCAGGGCACCGGCCGTTCGCTCGACATCCAGCCGGGCGCCCGCCAGAACGGGATGGGAGCGACCGGCGTCGCCATCGCGGACGACGCGACGGGCGTGACCTGGTGGAACCCCGCCGGGCTCGGGTTCGTGACCCGGTCCGCGATCGACCTCACCTACGCCCAGCTGGTGCCCGGGCTCGCGACCGACGTCAACTACAACTACGCCACGTTCGTGAAGCCCACCGCGGGCTGGGGCGCGTTCGGCCTGGGGCTCGTGTTCCTGTCCTACGGGACCAGCGAGGGCACCGACCCGTTCGGCAACCCCACCGGGACGTTCACCTCGAACGAGGTCTCGCCGGCGATTTCGTACGGCACCAAGCTGCTGCCCGACCTCTCCGTGGGCGCCTCGCTCAAGTACATCCGCATCCAGCTCGCGCCCCAGTCCCAGAACGGCGTCGGCGCCACGTTCGGACTCGATCTCGCCGGGCTCTACCGCATCCCGGCCGCGCGGCTCAACTTCGGCGTGAACGTCCAGAACCTGGGCCCGAGCGTGACCTTCATCAACGAGGACGAGCGGAGCCCGCTTTCGCGAAACGTCAAGGCGGGCCTGGCCTGGGAGGCCTACTCGCACGAGGGACTCAAGGTCCTGCTCGCCGGCGACTTCGATCAGTCGCTCGTGACGGATGCGTTCTGGCAGTTGCACGGGGGCGTGGAGTTCCGGTATTCCGATCAGATCGCGGGTCGCGTGGGGTACTACCATGACCCGCTCGGTCAGCTCGAAGGGCTCACGTACGGCATCGGGCTCGGCTGGAAGGGGCTGGCGGTGGACTTCGGCAGCATCCCGCAGGCCAAGGGGTCCGGGCTTCCCAATGTCTCCAAGCTCACACTGGGTTATCGCTTCTGACGCGCGCGTGAACTTCCGCCGGCACGTCTTCCTCCTCGCACTCGTCCTCGCGCTCCCGGCCGCACCGGCCCCTCCGGCCCGTGCGGCCGACGCGCGTTCGCTGGTCGTGCGGCCCGTCGCCCCGCCCGAGGCCCTCCGCGCCCGGAGCCGGC
>DATDEX010000201.1:0-12065 GCA_036522895.1 Candidatus Eiseniibacteriota bacterium
GGCGCGGCCGGCGGCGCCACCAGCGCCCTCAACCCTCGAGCTCACCCGTCGTGCGCGAAACTTTCGGCCGCGAGCGCTTGAGCACGGGCCCGAGCGGCGCGTAGAGCTCGCCGCCCAGGCGGCCCACCGGCGCGAGCTTCGCCGGATCCACGCGGCCGTCCGTCATCACGTCGTCGCGCACGCGCGCGAGCACGACCTCGCCAACGACCAGGATGCTGTTCCCGAGCGGGATCTCGCGGTGGAGCCGGCACTCGAGCTGGAGCGGCGACTCGGCCACGTACGGCGGCCGCACGCGCTCGCTCGGCGCCGCCGTGAGACCTGCGGGCCCGAACTCGCTCACGCCGCGCGGCCACTCGCCCGCGGTGCGCACCATCGCGTCGAGCAGCGGCTCGCTCACGACGTTCACCACGAACTCCTGCGTCTCGCGGATGTTTCGGAGCGTGTCCTTGGGATCGTCCGCGCGGTCGCTGATCGCAATGGCCACGAGCGGTGGTTCGCTCGCGATAGCGTTGAAGTAGGAGAACGGCGCGAGGTTCGTGTTTCCCGAGTTCCCGAGCGAGGACACGAACGCGATGGGTCGCGGGACCACGGCCGAGATGAGGAAGCGGTAGACGAGGTTCGCGGGCAGCGTGCGCGGATCGAGGATCATGGCCCGGCACGCTACGGAACGCGCGCGGCGGGGGCAACTGCCGCACGGGGCGGCCCGCCGGGCGGCTCGCACGGCTGGAAGGAATGCCCGCCGATGCTACTATAGGCGCATTGTCCCGCCGCACCGCGCGGAACATGCTGACGGTGTAACCCTCACCCAGCTCGAAGGCATCGCGGTGCCGCTCGGCACCTGCCGGCGGTCCGTATGACGAAAGGATTCCATGCGCGCCCTCCGGTTCTCGCTCGCGGCCATCGTGCTGCTCGCCGTTGCGTCGGGCGGCTGCCAGCCCAAGCCGACCACGTCCGGCTCCACGGCCGCCGCCGATTCCGCCCACGTGGCGGACTCGCTCCGCACCCTCGCCCAGCTCGAGCTCGGCCAGCACACGTTCCTCGCCTATTGCGCCATGTGTCACGGCAACCAGGGAAACGGCGACGGCGAGGTCTCCTCGGTCCTCCGCTCGAAGGGCATCACGGTGGCGCGCTTGAACGACGGCCAGCGTATGAGCGCGCTCAACAAGGACCAGATCGCCAAGATCATCGCGGAGGGTGGCGCGCACACCGGCCGCTCGAACCTGATGCCGGCGTGGGGCGAGATGCTCGGGCAGGAAATGGTTGACGCGCTCGCGACGTACGTCATGACGCTCTCCGCGGCGCACCCGGCGATCCCGGGCGAGACGCTGGAGCAGTACCTGGCCGCGCCGCCGGGCACGCCGGCGGACGGCCGCACGCTCTACGTGCACCACTGCGCGGCCTGCCACGGCGAGTCCGCGAAGGGTGACGGGCCGATCGGCGAGCGGCTCTGGGCGGATCACAAGGTGCGGCCGCGGAACCTCACCGATTCGACCTACATCGCCACGCGGAGCGATCGCGAGCTGTTCGCGGTGGTCTCCCGGGGCGGCGGCCACTTCAAGAAGTCCACGTTCATGCCGGCGTGGACGGTGACGCTGTCGCCGGCGCAGATCCGCGACCTCGTGGCTTACGTCCGCTCGATCTCGCACACGGCGGCGCGACCGTAGCGTTCGCCGGCGTTCATTGCCGCGGGCCCGGCGGGCGCGAGCCACCGGGCCCGCGGTGTTGCTGGAGCCTCAGAAGTCGACGTGGTGGTCGTATCGGCGCGAGTCCTCGGCCGTCTTTCGCAGCACGACGCAGGGTCCGCCGAGCCCCAGGCGGGCGTCGATTCCGCGCCACTCCGGGGTGAACGCCGCGCGAACGGCGCGGCCGACGCCGGGCAGCTTCTCCGCCGCGCCGAGCGTGGCGCCGGCGACGCCGCGAACCCCTTCGTAGACTCGGCGCGCCGCGCTCCAGCGCTCGCGCCGCGGTGGCATCGCGGCGTGCACCGTGTAGGCGAGGTTCGTGGCCACGTAGCGGACGACGCGGCGAACGCTCGGCCAGTCGGCGTCGTCGAACGCCACCGCGCCGCCCGGCTCGAGCAGCCGGTCCACGAGGAAGAAGTCCACGAGCGTGTAGTCGAACGTGTGGAAGCCGTCGATGAACGCGAACTGGATGCGGCGGCCCTCGGCCTCGAGGCGCGCGAGCGCCCGGTGCGACGGCTGCTCGTGGAACTCGATCCGCGGCGCGAAGCCCGCGCGGGCGAGGTTCGAGAGCCCGATCCCGCCCCAGAGCGGGCGCGCGTTCTGGCGCGGGTCCATCACGATGTGGCGCGCGCCGGACGTCGCACCAACCGCGTCGCAGATCGCGAGCGCCGAGCAGCCCATGGCGAGCCCCACCTCGAGCGTCGTGACGGGTGAGAGCTCGCGCACGACCCGCGAGAGGAACTCGGCCTCGTCCGCGAGCACGTGCGACTGGAGCGGCACGCTGCCGCCCTCGGGCGTGGGCGAGGTGCCGGTGCGGAGGAGCTCGGCCAAGACCGGATTCATGCGCGCACGGTACCGGCGCGACGCTCGAACGTCACGCGTGCGCCGTGAATGGCGCACCGCGCACGCGCGGGGTGGCCGCACGTGCGTGGCGGATCGCTCGGGCGCGGACTACCGGTAGAGCGCCTTCACGTGCCCCCACGTGGCGTTCTTCACCGGGACCGCCGAGCAGTTGGCGCCGAGCCCGCCCTGCCAGGTCACCTGGTTGCTGAACACCGCCGACGGGGCGCTGATCCGCGTCGCCCCGGACGTGCCCTCCACGACGTTCATCGAGTTGAGCACGATGCACACCGGCGTCGAGCAGCCGCCGCACGGTCCCGGGGGCCCCGCCACGGTGTGGCTCGTGTAGAGCCAGAGCGTCCCCGCCTCGTACTCCGTCGCGACCTGCAAATCTCTGGGAGCGGCGACGGCGAAACCCATGATCACTTTACGGTGAGCCGATTGATACTGGGGCGGCACCGAGCCGCCCTCGCTGCTGTACGCGGCGAGGCCACCATCCGCGGCTCCCAGCGCCCAGTCCGTGCAGAGCGTCCCCGCCGGCGCGGCAGCGCGCGCGAACAGGTTGCCTGCACCGCAGCCGCCCGACGCGAAGTCCCACCAGGCCGGAAGAGTCGGTGTGGCGCTGATGAGATCGACGACGATCTCGATGCCGGTGACACCCGGGGCCGTGGCGGCGAGCACGAACGTCATGGCCAGATCCAACTGCGCAAAATCGTCAGTGCACGCGAAATCCAGGTTCGCCGTGCCACCCTGCGAGGCGCAGGTGGTCCACGCCAGGTTGAGGCCGGGGGCGGGGACGGCGAACGCGGGCGGAGCCAGCAGAAGGAGCGCGGTCGCGATCAGACTCGGGTTGAGCGAGAATCGACGCACGGGCGGCACCACCCTTTCAAGCGGCGACAACGAGCCCGGCACGAGGCCCGCCACGCCCGGCATTCGAGCGCCTGCCCGGCCTCGAGTGCTCACCACTGACGCCCGGTCGTATGAATACGCGCGCGAGCCTAGCACCCGGCCCTCGCGGCGCAAGGAAAACGTCGTGACGGTAGAACGTCGTGACGGGGCGCCCGGCTCGCGCCGGGCGCCCCTGTTCCAACCACCGTGCTGCCGCAAGCGATCAGTGCTGGCTGATGATCGGGCAGTCCACGATGATCCCCGCGGCGGCGAACTTCGCGCCGCCGGGGCCGGTCACGTTGCCGTGATCGACGAGGCCGGAGATCGTGCCCCAGTCGGTCTGGCGCCGATTCTGTCCCGCGGCGATCGCCCGGTCCGACCATGCCGCCGGGTGCACGTCCCACATCGGGCTGTAGCGGCCCTGGTTCGGCGTCCAGCGCAGCACGTTCAACGGCGAGAGCCCGTCGAGCACGGCGGAGTTCAAGCCCTGGCGGTTCGGGTTGTTGGCACCCGTCTGACCGTTCACGAAGGCCGCGAGGCTCGCACGCGCCTGGTTCGTGCCGTCCTGGCCGACCGTGGGAGCGTTGTTGAGCGCGGGCGCGAGCGTGACGTTTTCGAGCGCGGCCGCGAGCGGCACGGACGAGTCCGTGCTGATGTACATGACCGGGCGGCCGTTGCTGAAGCCCGCCGTCTCCTCGATCGTCACGCGCCCGTTCACCGTGTCCAGCATCGTCACCTTGTCGGCTTGCCCGGACTCGTCCGCGACGATCGACGCGTTGAGGATCGTGCCGTCGGGGAGTTGGATGAACGGCGAATAGCCCGGCTCGCCCTCGGCGCCGACGTGGAAGTCTGCGGGCGGGAAACCCTGCGGGCTCGGCGTGATCGAGCGCACCGGCGTGAAGTCCACGCTGGCGGGGTAATCGATGACGCCGTTCCTGACGCTCACCTGCTGCACCGCGGCGGTGCCGCGCAGGTTCGCGAGCTTCTGCGACTCGTTGACGCCCCACTGCTTCGCGGCGTCGCCGGTCGAGGCGTCGAGCACGATGAACCACACGGTGCGGCCCTGGCTCGTGCCCTGGTGGAGCGGCAGCGTCGCGGTGCCGTCGCCGTTCTCGTGCGCGCTGGACACGAACAGCCGGCCGCCGCCCGAGCCGCCATCGCTGCTCGAGAGCGCGCCCAGCGTGGACGATGCGTCCGGACCCGTGAGACTCGCGGGTTTCTTCGAGCAGCCGGCGATCGCGACAGCTCCGATCGAGAGGGTGGCGAGCAGGATGCGGTGCGCAGAGCTGAGCTGCATGGCGGACCTCCGGGGGTGGATAGGGGTTTCGAGCGCGTGGGGAGGTGTCACGGCGCTGAACGACTCCTACTCCCGGAAGGTTCCCGGTCGAAGAGGTTTTTCGACGGCGCGCCGGAACACCCTCTCGTTACGCCAAGGCGCGTTTAGTGTGACGAACCCCGCGCCAAATGGGCCCCCATTTGCGTCCGCCCTCTACGTTTCCTGCTCCCACAGCTGCGCCAGGTTCACGACGACCTTCACCGCGATCTCCATGTCCTGGACGCTCACCCACTCGAGGCGGGAGTGGAAGCGGTGCTGGCCGGAGAACAGGTTCGGGGTGGGCAGGCCCATCTCGGAGAGGATCGAGCCGTCGGTGCCGCCGCGGATGCGGCCCTCGATCGGGGTCACGCCCGCCTTGCGCATGGCCCCGCGCGCCAGCTCCAGGATCTCCGGGTGCTTCGCGACGACGTCGCGCATGTTCCGGTAGGACTCCTTCACCTCGAAGCTGGCGCTCGAGCCGGGCCAGTCCCGGGCGGTGTCGTGCGCGAGCTTCTTGAGCAGGTCCTCCTTCACGGCGAGATTCGCGGTGTCGAAGTCGCGAATGATGAAGTGCACGCTCGTGCGGTCCACGCTCGCGGTGATGCCGTTCGGGTGGACGAACCCGTCGCGGTCCTTCGTCGTCTCGGGCGACAGCGTGTCCTTGGGCAGCCGGTTCACGAAGTCGGCCGCCACCTTGACCGCGTTGACCATCACGCCGTGCGCGAATCCCGGATGGGTGTTGCGGCCCTGGAACGTGACCGTCATCGAATCGGCGCTGAACGTTTCGGCCTCGAGCGTGCCGAGCCCGGCGCCGTCGAGCGTGTAGGCGCAGCGGGCCCCGAAGCGTTTGACGTCGAACTGGCGCACGCCGCGGCCGATTTCCTCGTCGGGCGTGAACGAGATCCGGATCGGCCCATGCGGGATGGACGGGTTTTTCACCAGGTGCTCGACCGCGGCCATCACCACCGCCACGCCGGACTTGTCGTCGGCGCCGAGCAGCGTCGTGCCCGACGCGGTCACGATATCCTCCCCCAGCTTGCCCGCGAGGTCGGCATCTTCCCTCGGGCTCAGCACCGCGCTCGGGTCGTCCGGCAGCACCAGGTCGCGGCCGTCGTAATCGCGGTGCACGATCGGCTTGACGCCGGTGCCGCTCATTTCGGGCGACGTGTCCACGTGCGCCAGGAACCCGATCGTGGGTGCCTTGTAGTTGGTCGAGGTGGACGTCAGCGTGGCCATGACGATGCCGAACCTGTCACGCTCCGCGTCCCTCAACCCCAGCCCCTTCAACTCGCTCACGAGGAGGTCGAGCAGCATGAGCTGCTTCGAGGTGCTGGGCAGTGTCGGCGAGTCGGGGTCCGACGTGGTATCGAGCTTCACGTAGCGCAGGAAGCGCTCGAGCACAGAGGTCTGTTGGGTGGTGGTGGGCATGGGGACCTCACGGGAAAGGATCGTGCCGGATCGCAGGGGTACGCCGACTCTAGCCCGCCCCATTCCTGAACCGTGAGCCGAAAGTGCCGGGCTCTCCCGGCCGCCACGACGGAGCCGCACCGCCGTCGCGACCGCGCCGGAGCGTCGAAGCCGCGTCCGGCCACTCCCCGCCCGCGCCCGGTTCGAGCCGCGTATTCGGTCATGGCTCCGGGCCCCCGCTCGCGGCTATGCTCACTGGCGCTCCAACCCACCCGACCCCGCCACCGGAGGCCTTCCCGATGTCGACCGCCGCCATGCCCGCCCACGCAGGACCGTCGGAGGGCACGTTCCTCGGGCACCCCAAGGGGCTGTTCATCCTGTTCCTCACCGAGATGTGGGAGCGCTTCTCGTACTACGGGATGCGCTCGCTGCTCGTGCTCTACATGGTGAACCACCTGTTCATCCAGCCGGACGTGGGCGCACGCGTGCTCGGGTTCAACGCCGTGCGCGGGTTCTACGAGTCGCTGTTCCACACGAGCTTCGCGGCGCAGCCGCTCTCGTCGTGGGTGTACGGGCTCTACACGGGCTTCGTCTACTTCACGCCGTTCTTCGGCGGGCTCCTCGCGGACCGCATCCTCGGCCAGCGTCGCACGGTGGTCGTGGGCGGCACGCTCATGGCGATCGGGCACTTCATGATGGCCAGCGAGCGGCTGTTCTTTCCCGCGCTGTTCTGCCTGATCCTCGGGAACGGCTGCTTCAAGCCCAACATTTCCACGCAGGTCGGCCTGCTCTACCCGCCGGGCGACAAGCGGCGCGACAGCGCGTTCTCGATCTTCTACGTCGGCATCAACATCGGCGCGTTCCTGGCGCCACTCGTGTGCGGCACGCTCGGGCAGCGCGTCGGCTGGCACTACGGCTTCGGCGCCGCCGGCGTGGGTATGGTGCTCGGGCTGATCTTCTACCTCATGAACCAGAAGTACCTCGCGCAGGACGTGCTGGCGCAGCGCAGGGCCGAGGTGGCGCCGGTCAAACAGAAGATGACGCGCGAGGAATGGCTGCGCGTGGGCGTCATCATCATCGCGTGCGCCATCGTGGCGTCGTTCTGGGCCGTGTACGAACAGCAGGGCAACACGCTTCAGCTGTGGGCCGATCAGAACACGCGCTGGGTATTCTTCGGCCTCACGATCCCTTCGACCTGGTACCAGGCGTTCAACCCGTTCATGATCTTCCTGTTCACGCCGCTGCTCACGTCCCTCTGGGGCTGGCAGCGGGCGCGCAACCAGGAACCGACGAGCATCACCAAGATGGCGATGGGCTGCGTGCTGCTCGGGCTCGGCTTCATCATCATGATCGTGGCCGCGAACGGATTGTCGGCGGCGGACGCCAAGCGCAGCATCCTGTGGCTCGTGGGGAGCACGGTGGTCTACACGTTCGGCGAGCTCTACTTGTCGCCGATCGGTCTGTCGTTCGTCACCAAGGTGGCCCCGGTGCGCATCGTGTCGATGATGATGGGCGTGTGGTTCCTCGCCAACTTCATCGGCAACTACATGACGGGCTACCTGGGCACGTTCTACGAGAAGATCCCGCACGCCCAGTTCTTCACGCTCATGACCGCGATCGCCGTCGTGGCGGGACTGGTGCTGTTCGCGATCGGCCGGCCGCTCGACAAGATCGTCTCCAAACACGACTCGCACCAGGCGCCGGCGGAGGGGGAAAAGGCGCCGGTCGCGGTCGTCTAGCATCCGTCCCCGGGGTGATCCCCAGGTGCGCGGCGAGCGCCGGGACCGATCAGCGGTCCCGGCGCTCGTTCAGTTCGGCGTCAGGTCCCGGCGCGGCGTGTTCGCGCGCAGGGTGAGCGAGATCGGCAGGCCGACGCAGAACACGTGGATCAGGAGCCCGGTGATGAGCGCCTGCGGCGTGCGCGCGATCCGATGGTGGATCGCGGAGAGCGGCAGCACGATCTCGTACATCGTGGCGTAGACGACGAGGCCGTAGCCGGCGCCCCAGCGCCAGGCATGGCGCACGAGCTGCGGCCAGCTCCGGCTCGCCGCCCAGTAGACCGCCGCCGCGACGCAGGCGATGAAGTAGTGCGTCACCAGTCCCAGTGCCGCGGTCGCCGTCCCGCCGGTGTAGCTCTGCTTCCCGAGCCAGCCGGTGGCGATGGACTGGAGCACGCGCAGTGACGAGCGGCCGTTCAGGAAGCCCTGGACGCACGCCGCGGTGAGGTCGAGCGTGCCCGCGAGGAGCCCCGCCCAGACGAACGGAGGCACTCGACGGGCCGCAGCGGATCTACGGCCAGCGTCGATCTCCATCAGGCCCGCAGCGTGTCCGCTCGCCAGTGCTGGATCGCCTTCTTGATGTCAGCCGATTTGACGAGCTTGCCCGCGAGCACGTCGCGGGCGAGCGCCGGCAGCTCGCCGTCGCTCGCGAAACGGAGCGCGGTCCACTGAGAGGGCTTCAAGTCGTCCAGCCGCGGAGCGAGGTCGGGCACCAGCCTCTCCCACCGCAGCCGCTCCTCCAGCCGGATGACGCGGTCCTGGACGGCGATCGGGAACGCGCGCACGAACCAGGCCATGAGGAGCAGCGCCGTGGCGAGGCTCAGGTTGTAGAAGGAGTCCGCCGTGAACGGCATGAGTCTGCGGAGCGCATGCACGAAGTTGAGCGCCAGGAGTCCGGACAGGACGAAGTGGTAGAGCGGCACGTTGCGAACGTGGTTCGCAAGGTTCTGCTGCGACGCCGTCATGGTTGCTCCTTGGGCCGGGTAGGGCTCGCGCCGGGGGCGCGGGCCTCGCTCACGTGGCCTTGCGGCCGGCGAGCAGCTTTTCGCGCCCCACCATCCACAGCAGCAGCGTCAGGAGCGCGAATGGAAGCAGCGCGAGCAGGTCGGGAAAGTTTCCCGAGAAAAACGGGTTCTTCGCTTCCGCCCACTTGCCGATCGAGTTGTCGAAAGTCGTGAGCACGCCGGCGAGGAACGCGATGATGATCCCCGCGATGGCCCCGCCCGCGATGTAGCCCGACGCCATGAGCACGCCCGGGCTCTTGTCGCCCTCGGCTAGCAACTGTTCCTCCGTCATCCGTTTGTGCGCGAGCTCCTTGCGGCGCGCGCGGTCGACGAGCCAGCGGATCGCGCCGCCCACGAAGATCGGCGAGGACGACGACAGCGGCAGGTACACGCCCACCGCGAACGCCAGCGACGGGATGCCGACGAGCTCGAGCATCACCGAGATCATCACGCCGAACAGCACGAGCGCCCACGGCAGCTTGCGGTCGAGGATCCCGCGGATGATGTAACTCATCAGCGTGGCCTTGGGGGCGTCGAACTTCTTCACCGTCGTGCCGTCCGGCCGCTTCGTGTAGATGCCGTTGATGCCCGGATCCACGAACCACTTCGCGTTGCCGCCGGCATCGACCAGGTACTTGCCCGCGGGCGCGCCCTCGGCGTCGAGCTTGTGGTAGACGGCGTACTCGTTGCCGTCCGCGCTCGCCTGCTCGCCGCGGATCTTCTCGTGCTTCGCGGCCGCGAGCGCGCCGGCGTCCACGTGCAGCCCGGCCGGCGCCACCTGGCTCACCGGCAGGTACACGGTCGCGGTGTCGTTCAAGCTCAGCAGGATGGGCCCGAGCAGCACGGCCGACAGGAGCGCACCGAACAGGATCGCCACCTGCTGGTGGCGCGGCGTGGCCCCGAGGAGGAAGCCGGTTTTCAAGTCCTGCGACGTGGTGCCGCCGTTCGATGCGGCGATGCACACGATGCCGCCCACCGAGAGCGCGGTGACGTACCAGCTCGCCCCCACCCAGCCGATCATGAGGAAGATGAGGCAGGTCAGCAGCAGCGTCGCCACGGTCATCCCCGAGATGGGGTTCGACGACGAGCCGATCTCGCCGGTCAGCCGGCTCGACACGGTCACGAACAGGAACCCGAAGATCACGATGAGCAGCGCGCCGAGCAGGTTCATGTGGAGCGACGGCGAAAGCAGGATCGCGGCCACGAGCAGCGCCACGCCGCCGAACACGAAGCGCGAGTCGAGGTCGCGATCGGTCCGAAGCGACGACGCCTGGTCCGCGCCGCCACGCACGTCGCGCAGCCCTTCCTTGAGCCCGTGCAGGATGAGCGGCAGCGAGCGGACGAGGCTGATGATGCCCGCCGCGGCCACGGCGCCGGCGCCGATGTAGAGCACGTACGCGCCGCGGATCTGGGACGGACCCATTCCCGAAATGGGCACCGTGCCGGGCGGCACCGCGCCCGCGATGCCCGAGCCGAAGAACTTGATCATTGGGATAAGCACCAGGTACGCCAGGATGCCGCCGCCGACCATGAGTGAGGCCACCTGCGGCCCGATGATGTAACCGACCCCGAGGAGCTCCGGCGAGATCTCGGCCGAGACGCTGCCGGCCTCGAACGGCTTCCTGAAGATCTTCTCCGGCGTGTCCTTCCAGAGCCGGAACGCCGACATCGCGGTCTTGTACGCGAGCCCGATGCCGAATCCGGCGAAGATCGTGCGCGCGGAGACGCCCTGGACGCCCATGGCGAGCGCCTCGGCCTTCGCTTCGGCCGAGGACGCGGCGGCGGATTCCTTAGAAGCGCCGGCCTTCAGGACCTCGGCGCATGCCGTTCCTTCCGGGTATTTCAACTTGCCGTGCTGCGCCACGATCAGGGCGCGCCGGAGCGGGATCATCATGAGGATGCCGAGCAGTGCCCCGAGCACCGAGACCAGCGCCACCCGCATGAGCTCCAGGTCGAAGCCGAGGATCATGATCGCCGGCATGGTGACGCCGACGCCGAACGCGATCGACTCGCCGGCGGAGCCGGCGGTCTGCGCGATGTTGTTCTCGAGGATGGTCGCGTCCTTGGCGCCGAAGACGCGGAACACCTTGAACAGCGTCATCGAGATGACCGCAACGGGGATCGACGCGCTCACCGTGAGCCCGACCTTCAAGACCAGGTAGAGCGACGACGCGCCGAAGATAGCGCCGAGGATCGTACCCATGAGCACCGCGCGCCACGTGAACTCGGGCAGGACCGTTTCGGGGGCGATGTAGGGAACGAACGGGCGGACCCGCGTGGAGACGGGTGGCTCTTGCAGGGCTTGGCTCATGCGGGCCTCCGGGGATCTTGCGGCCGGGAATCCGGGCACTCGACTGTAGACCGGGGGGATTCGCGCGCGCCAGCGAGGGCCGCGGCGAGGGCCGCTGCCTTCAACTGGACGCCCGGTCGCGATGCCCGGCGCGTCCGAACCAGCGCGCGAGCAGCGCGCACGCGACCGGAAACACGCCCGCGTAGCCCACGATGCCCAGGTACTGAAAGCGAAGATCGCCGAGCGCGGGCCCCAGCGTGCCCGCCACGCAGAGCCCTCCGGCAAGTCGCAGCGTGCGGCGGATCGCGGCCTCGAGCCCCGCCCCCGGGAAGACCGGGGCGGTGAAGAGTAGCGCGAGGCCGAAGCACGCGTCCCACGCGAACAGGTCCAATCCGTACGCGAGCGACGGCCAGCGCCACGGGATCGCGGCGATCGGGGCGAGCGCGGCGCGCGCGGCGGGATCGAGCCGGCGCAGCACCGTCAGTTGCGCGAAGTGGATCGTGCTGGTGATGGCGACCGCGAGCAGCATGAACGCGAGCGCGGCGCGACTCGAGGTGCGGGCGGAAGCGGGCGCCGAGCCGTGCACCGCCACCGAAACGAGCAGCAGGAACGGCGTCGAGAGCAGCAGCAGTGTTTCGAGGATCGCGAGGAACGGATCGCTCGGGGTCAGCGAGGCGTTGCCGCGCGTGGCCGCCCAGACCGCGCCCGTCGCCACGTAGGCCACGGCGAGCGCGACCACGGTCCACGCGGAGATCCGACCCATCCGCAGCGCGGCGCCATACGCGAGCTCGTTCTCGTTCATCACGCGACGGGCGCGGTCTGGGCGGCCACGCGCGGCAACGCCTCGCTGACCCCGAGCGA
>DATDEX010000202.1:0-6966 GCA_036522895.1 Candidatus Eiseniibacteriota bacterium
GTTGCTGCACCCGATCACGGTGCCGCCGTTGCTCAGGGCGGCCAGGTCGACCAGGCCGCCCAGGGTCACCAGGCGCGGGTCCGGGCGCACCTCGCCGTGCACCCGCAGCCGGGCCACGCCGCCGTCCGGGAAGATGTTCAATCGCACGTGCGTCGCGACGACGCCGGCGGCGACGTCCCAGCCGTGGCGGGCGTGCGGTTGGAGCGGCGTCTCGCCGAGGAGCGGCTGCCACTCGACCGTGGACGCGAGCGCCTCGGTGCTCGCGCCCGGCGCGTCGCACCACTCGAGCGAGCAGCGCCCGGGGGCGTTGCCCTTGAAGTGATCGGTGTCGAGCTCGAGGCGCACGATGGCGCCGCGCGCGCCGAGCCGCACGATGCTCCAGTCGTGGCCCGGCCCGCGGCGGCGGCGCGTCTCCCAGCCGTCGCCCATGTGCGTCGAGCGCCCGGGGAGGATCAGGTTCTGGCGATGGCCGAAGAACATGTCGCTGCAGAGCTCGACGTAGCCGCCGTGCTCCATGGCGGCGAGGTCCAGGACGTGACCCGCCGCGAACAGCGCGGGCGCGGGCCGCGCCTCGCCGTGAACGCGCAGCCGCGCCACCCCGCCGTCGGGGAAGATGCTCAGCCGCACGTGCGTGAGCCGCTCGGGGCAGGTCACCGCGAACGCGTTCCGCGCGTCGCCCGCGAGGGGCGAACGCGGCACGAGCGCGTGCCAGCGGGTGCGCGGGTCGCCCGCGAGCACCTCGGGATCGGGCACCCCCTCCACCTCCGTGCCTTCGAGCTCGCACGCCTCCGGGAAGTTGCCGCGGAAGTAGCTCGTGTCCACCACGACGCCGCGCACGACGCCGGCGAGCCCGAGCCGCACGAGGCACCAGTCGTACCCCGGCGTGCGCCGCCGCCGCGTTTCCCAGCCGTCCATCCACTTGCCGCGGTCGGTGTACTCGTGCTCGCGCCACTCCGGCGCGGCCGAACGCAGCAGCGCTTCCTTCGGGGCGAAGAACTCGTCGTTCGCGAGCAGCACCGCGCCGCCGAGCCGCTCCGCGGCGAGGTCGATCAGGTCCGTGAACGCCGGCGCGCTCATGCGTCGACGACCTCGCGGTAGAGGAGTTGCCCGCGCGCGCCGTCCACGCCCGCGCCCTGCGCGAAGACGCGCTGGCCGCGGAGGTAGGTGGCGTTCACGACCCCGGAGAGCCGCGCCCCGAGGTAGGGCGTGAGCGGATGCCGGTGGAGCAACTGCTCGGCGCACACGGTGAACTCCTGCTCCGGCGTCCACACGACGAAATCGGCGTCGTTTCCGCGGGCGATCGCGCCCTTCCGGTGCCCGAGACCGGCGAGCCGGGCGGGGGCGGTGCACATCCAGTCCGCGAGCCGCTCGATCGGGAGCCGGCGCGCGCGCATCCCCGTCCACATCACGGGCAGCCCGAGCTGGAGCGAGGCGATGCCGCCCCATGCGGAGATGAAGTCCCCGCCCTCGCGCGCCTTCATCGCGGGCGGGCACGGCGAGTGATCGGACACGACCTGGTTGATCGTGCCGGCCGCCAGTGCCTGCCAGAGCGCGTCGCGGTCGGCGCGCCCGCGGATGGGCGGCGCGCATTTGTATTCGGTGGCGCCCTCCGGCACGTCCTCGGCGGAGAAGTGGAGGTAGTGCGGGCAGGTCTCCACCGAAACCGCCACGCCGCGCGCGCGCGCCGCGGCGATGAGCGGCAGCGAGGCGGCGCTGGAGAGGTGCACGACGTGCACGCGCGCCCCGTGCTCCTCCGCGAGCCGCAGGAGGAGCGCGACGGCCGAAGTTTCGGCTTCGGGCGGCCGCGTCGCGAGGTAGGCCGCGTACGAGCGGGTCGCGGCCGGCGTGCCCGCCGCGGCGATCGGTCCCGGGAGCTCGCAGTGCGCCATGAGCACGGCGTTCAGGCGCGCGAGGATCGTGAGCGCGCGCGCGAGCTCGGCCTCGTCGACCGGCGGGAACTCGTCGACGCCCGAGGGCACGAGGAAGCACTTGAAGCCGAGCACGCCCGCGTCGTGTAGCTCCGCGATCTCGGCCGCGCGGGCGGTGACGACCCCGCCCACGACGCCGCCCAGGAACCCGACGTCCACCGCGCACTGCCCCTGCGCCGCGGCCCGCTTGGAGCCGAGCGCCGACCGGTTCACGGTGGCGGGGATGCTGTTGAGCGGCATGTCGACGAGGGTCGTCACGCCACCCGCGGCGGCCGCGCGCGTGGCGGACGTGAAGCCCTCCCATGCGGTGCGCCCGGGCTCGTTGACGTGCACGTGCGTGTCGACGAGGCCGGGCATGATCACCGCGTCGTGCGCCTCGTGGACCGGCAGCCCCTCCGGTACCGCATCGTGCGCGTGCAGCGCGACGATCGCGCCGTCGCGCACCTCGATCGCCGCCGGCCGCACGCCCTCCGGGGTCACGACGCGATTGGAGCGGAGCGCGAGCGTGCTCACGCGGTCTCGATCCAGAACTGGCGCACGAGGTTCACCGCGACCCCGCGGCGATAGTCGGCCGTCGAGCGCAGGTCGTCGATCGGGCGGATCTCGCCCGCGAGCGTCTCGAGCGCGGCCTCGAGGGCGTCGCCGCGCGCGAGCGATGCCTCCGCGCGCGGCAGCCGCACCACGGTCGGGGCCACACTGCCGAGGCTCAGGCGCGGGGTCGCGGCGCGCACGCCCGCGAAGACCACCTTGGAGATCGCCTGGGCCGCGCGCGTGCCCACCTTGCGGAACCACTGCCGGCCCTCGACGGGCGCCACCTCGACCGCGGTGATCAACTCGTCGGCCCGCCGCACGCTCGCGCGATAGCCGGTGTAGAACGCCGTGAACGGCACGCGGCGCTCTCCGTCCGGTCCGTGCAGCACCACGGTCGCGTCCGCCGCGGCGAACACGGGCAGCGTGTCGCCCGCCGGAGAGCCGTTCGCGAGGTTGCCGCCGACCGTGCCCCGGTTCTGGATCTGGATGCCGCCCACGAGCCGCGCCGCCTCGACCAGCATGGGGAGCCGCGCGCGGACGAGGCGCGAGCGCTGGAGGTCGGTGTAGGTCGCGAGCGCACCGATCACCAGCACGTCGCCGCGCGTCGTGATGCGCCGCAGGCTCGCGAGCGGCGTGAGGTCGAGGTAGCGCGTGCCGGGGTGCCCCCCGAATTCGAGCGCCACGTAGACGTCGGTGCAGCCCGCGAGCGGCACCGTGCCGGGGGAATCGCGCAGGACGCGGAGCGCCGCGTCGAGCGTGCGCACGCGCTCGAGCGTGAACTCGCGGATCGGGGTCCTCACCGCGGGTGCCGCTCCGCGTGCGCCGACAGGACCGCGCGATGGATGGCCTCGTAGCCGGTGCAGCGGCACAGATTTCCGGCGAGCGCCTCGCGCACGCGGGCGAGCGTCGGGCGGCGCTCCGCCTCCACGAGCGGCAGCGCCGCCATGACCACGCCGGGCGTGCAGATGCCGCACTGGGCACCGACCTCGCGCATCATGGCGCGCTGGAGCGGGTGCTCGCCGGAGAGCCCCTCGATCGTCGTGACCTCGCTCCCCTCGACCTGGGCGCAGGGCACGAGGCACGAGACGACGGGCTCGCCGTCCACGAGCACCGTGCACGCGCCGCACTCGCCCTCGCCGCAGCCCTCCTTGCTGCCCGTGAGCCTGCAGTCCTCGCGCAGGACGTCGAGCAGCCGCTTCATGGGGTGCACGTCGAGCTCGTACGGCCGGCCGTTCAGCTGGAACTTCACGTGCAGCGTCATCGCGCCTCCGCGGGCGCCTGCGGCGCGAGCCTCGGCGCGCGCGCGAGCGCCTCGGGCGTGGCGGGGATGGCGCGTACGTCGAGCCCGGCGTGGCGGATCGCGTTCACCACGGCCGGCGCCGGTCCGTCGATCGGCAGCTCGCCGAGCCCCTTGGCGCCGAACGGGCCGCCGGCGTACGGGTTCTCGAGCATCACGATGTCCATGGGCGGTGTGTCGAGCGTGGTGGGGATGACGTAGTTCGTGAGCTGTCCGTTCGCCATCGCACCGTCGCGCATGACGACCTGCTCGAGGAGCGCCCAGCCCAGGCCCTGCGCGGAGCCGCCCTCGATCTGTCCCTGCGCCATGGCGGGATGGATCGCGCGTCCGAACTCCTGCACCGCGGTGAGCTTCGCGACGCGCGCTTCGTGCGTCACGGGATCGAGCGCCACCTCGCACACGTCGCAGCCCCAGGCGAACGTGGCGTAGGCGTCGCCACGGTAGGTGGCGTCGTCCCAGCGCCGGCCCTCGGGCGCGGCGTACTGCTCCTCCACGTGGAGCCGGCCGTGCCGGGCGTGATGCTCCGCCGGGGTGGCGCCCGCGAGTCGCTCGCGGAGCGTGCGCGCGCAGCGCTCGAGCAGGCCGCCGACCACCATGCAGGTGCGCGAGGCCACGGTCGGGCCGCTGTCCGGAACCTGCGACGTGTCGGCCTCCGCCACGTCCACCTCGTCGTAGCCGATGCCGAGCGCGTCGGCGACGATCTGCGCCAGCATGGTGCGCGTGCCCTGGCCGATCTCGGTGTTCGCGACCAGGATGCGGACGCCGCGCGGCGTGGTCTCGAGCCCGGCGCGCGAGCCGAGCATCACCTCGCCGCTGCCGGTGAAGCCGGCACCGTGGTAGAAGAGCGAGAGCCCGATGCCGCGCCCGCTGCCCGCGAGCTTCGCGCGCTTGCGCTTGAAGCCGGTGCGGCGCACGGCCTCGCGGAGCACGGCCACCGCGCTCGTGTCGGGCCCGAGCTTCTGCCCGGTCGCGGTCGTGTCGCCGGGCTTCAAGGCGTTCCGGAGCCGCAGCGTCACCGGGTCGATGCCGAGCGTTTCGGCGATGCGGTCCATGTGCACTTCCATCGCGAACTGGGTCTGCGGCGCACCGAAGCCGCGAAACGCGCCGTAGGGCGGCGTGTTCGTCATGACGACGCGACCCTCGATGCGCGTGTTGGCGCAACGATAGGGGCCCGCGGCGTGGATCACGCCGCGCGAGAGCACGACCGGCGACAGCGTGCAGTAGGCGCCGCCGTCCATGAGCACGTCCACCTGCATCGCGGTGAGCTTGCCGTCGCGGGTGAGGCCCGTGCGGTGCCGGACCACGGAGGGATGCCGCTTCGTGGTCGCCACCATGTCCTCGCCCCGGTCGTAGACGAGCTTCACCGGGCGCCCGCTCTTCAGGGCGAGCAGGCAGGCGTGCGCGGCGATGATCGAGGGGTATTCCTCCTTGCCGCCGAAGCCGCCGCCGGTCTCGGTCTGGATCACGCGGATCCCCGGCACCGCCCCGCCCAGCAGCACCTTGAGCGCCTTCAAGACGTAATAGGGGCACTGCATCGAGCCGTAGAGCGCGAGCCCCGCGGGCTCGGGCACGGCGATCACGCCGTTGGGCTCGATGTAGACGTGCTCCTGGGCTCCGGTCGAGTAGCTGCCCTCGACGATCGTCTCCGCGCGCTCGAAGCCGCGCGCGAGGTTCCCCTTCTCGATCGTGATGTGCTTGAACACCTGCTCCGAGGCGGCCGGATCGAGGAGCGGCGACGCGGGCTCGTAGCGAACGTCGACCCGGGCGGAGGCGAGCGTGTCGCGGTCCGCGTGGGCGAGGAGCAGCAGCGGTTCGGCCGAGTGGCGGACCTCGTCCGCCGCGAGGCAGGGCTGGTCCCGCTCGATCAGCGCGATGCAGTTCTCGCCCGGGATGTCCCGGTGATCCACCACGGTGAAGCCCGCGCGATCGAACCCGAGTGCGATCGCGGTCACGCGACCGCGCGGGATGCTCGAGCGGATCGTGCGGCCGTGGAGCATGCCGGGGAAGGAGAGGTCGTCCGCATAGAGCGCGGCTCCCGTGGCCCGGGCCATGCCTTCCTTGCGCGCGACGTTCGTGCCCACGCTCGTCATCCGGCCACTATAGCGCGGCGGCGCTGGCTTGTCCGGGCCGGCAGGCCCGCTCGCGGGCGCCGAGCCCGAGCGCCACGGGCGGTCGTGCGATCGAGCGTTGACGACGGCCCTCCACGCGAGCCAATGTGCTCGCGGCCCGCCGCCCGTCATCCCCGGGGCGGGGGCGCGACCCACGCCCGAGGAGTCCCGCACATGAACAAGTCCGCGTTCACCCCCGTCTGGGAAATGATGCGCCTGCGCCACGGCATCGCCCTTCGCTGCATCGAGGCGCTGCCGGCCGATCAGCTCGACTCGCATCCCATCCGCTCCATGCGCACGCCCAAGGAGCTCGTGGTCCACATGTACACGTTCATGCGCGTGGCCCCGGAGAGCGTCACGACCGGCACGCTCGGCTGGGACGAGCCGGCCGAGCTCGCGAAGATCAAGACGCGGGACGAGCTGGTCGCATTCGCCAGGAACTGCTGGAAGGTGGCCGATGCGGCGTTCGCGAAGATCACGGACGCGCAGCTCGCCGGGAAGATCAAGGCGCCGTGGGGTGACTCGACCGCCATCGAGATCCTGAACGCGGTTCCGGACGAGTTCCTGCACCACCGCGGCCAGCTCTACGCCTACCTCCGCCAGCTGGGGGTGAAGCCGCCGGAGAACTCGGACTTCGAGCACAACGCTCCCGAGCTCCAGCCGAGCCAGCACGCCTGAGACGAATCGTGCGAAGGGCGGGCCCGTGCACCGGCCCGCCCTTCGGCGTAACGCCCGCGGCAGGCACGGGCGCTCGCAGGATCCCGATCAGTTCTTCACGACGAAGCGACTCGTCGTCGAGTAGGCGCTCGTGCCGTTCGCGCTCGCCGCGCGCACGTGCCAGAACCAGGTGACGCGCTGCTCGAGTCGCGGCAATCGGACGGAGGTCCCGCCGATCGCGGCGTTGTCGTACACCGACGAGGCGAAGCCCGGGTCCCTCGACACCTGGACGCGATACGTCGTGGCACCGCTCGATGCGGTCCAGACGAGCGTCGGCGTCCGCGACACGTTCGTCGCGCCATCCGCGGGCGAGACGAGCGCGGGGGCGGCCGGCCCGGTGGATGGAGGCGGCGGTGGGGGCGGAGGCGGCGGAGGTGGCGGGGGC
>DATDEX010000203.1:0-10793 GCA_036522895.1 Candidatus Eiseniibacteriota bacterium
CACCACGATTTTCCCGGTGCGGCGCCCGCGGCGCGCCCCCCCGGGATCAGCGCGGCTTCTGAATCCCCGTCATCGCGACCAGCAGGTCGATCGGCACCGGGAAAATCGTGGTGCTGTTGTTCTCGGTGGCGATCTCGGCCAGCGTCTGGAGGTAGCGGAGCTGCATCGCTCCCGGCTCGCGCCCGATCACGGCGGCGGCCTCTGCGAGCCTCGCGGAGGCCTGGTACTCGCCCTCGGCGGCGATCACCTTGGCGCGGCGCTCGCGCTCGGCCTCGGCCTGGCGCGCCATCGCGCGCTGCATCTCCTGGGGCAGGTCGACGTTCTTCACCTCGACCGTGCTCACCTTCACGCCCCACGGCTCGGTCTGCCGGTCGATCACCTGCTGCAACGCCTGGTTCAATCGCTCGCGCTCGGACAGCAGCTCGTCCAGCTCCTGCTCGCCGAGGATCGAGCGCAGCGTCGTCTGCGCGATCTGGCTCGTGGCGTAGAGGAAGTTCTCCACCTGGACGATCGCGCGCGACGAATCGATGACCCGGAAGTAGATGACGGCGTTCACCTTGACCGACACGTTGTCCTTGGTGATCACGTCCTGCGCCGGAACGTCCATGGTCACGGTGCGCAATCCGACCTTCACGGCACGCTCGATACCGGGGATCAGGATGATGAGGCCGGGTCCGCGCTCGCCCACGAGCAGTCCGAGCCGGAACACGACCAGGCGTTCGTACTCGCGCACGACCTTGATCGAGTTGACCAGCACGAGCAGGACGGCAAACCCCACGAACAGCAAGAACGGTACGAGCAAGGTTCCCATGTCACGCCTCCCTGGCCGCGGGGCGGACCCGCAGCGTGAGCCCCTCGACGCCGATCACCACGACCTCGGCGCCCACCTCCACGAAACCTTGAGCTTCCGCGTTCCACACCTCGCCGTCCAGTCGCACGCGGCCGCGCGGCAGGAGCCCCTCCACCACGAGCGCGCGCCGGCCGAGCATCGCCGGGGCGCCGGTCACGCGCCGCCCCCGCCGCCCGCGCACCGCGAAGCCGATCACGACCAGGAAGAACGCCACCGTCACCGCGGTCACGGCCAGCACCAGCGGCCACGCCACGCGCACCGCCTGGTCGTCGAACAGGATCAGCCCGCCCACCCCGAGCGCGAGCGCGCCGCCCACGGCCAGCACGCCGTGGCTGTGCACCTTGATCTCCGCGAGCAGGAAGCCCACGCCGAGGACGAGCAGCGCCAGCCCCGCGACGTTCACGGGCAGCGCCGAGAGCGCGAGGAACGCGAGCACGAGGAAGATCGCGCCCGCCACGCCGGGCAGGATGGCGCCCGGGTTCTGGAGCTCGAACAGGAGCCCGTAGAAGCCGAGCATGAGCAGCAGGTAGGCGATGTTGGGATCCACCAGGTGGCCGAGGACGCGCTGGCGGAACGACGGCTCCATGCGCTCGACGCTCGCGCCGCGCACGTGGATCGCGCTGCTGTCGGCGCCGCGGCGCATCGTGCGGCCATCCGACTTCTCGAGGAGATCGGCCTGGGACGAGGCGATGAAGTCCACGATGCCGAGCTCGACCGCCTCGCGATCGCTCGCCGCGACCGCCTCGCGCACCGCGCGCTCCGCCCACGCGACGCTCCGCCCGCGTTGTGCGGCCACGGTGCGCGCGAACGCCGCGGCGTCGTTGGTCGCCTTGCGTGCGAGCGTCGAGTCCATCGGACCCTGGAGGCTGATCGGCGTCGCGGCGCCGATGTTCGTGCCCGGCGACATCGCGGCGACGTCGGCCGCCATGGTCACGAACACGCCGGCCGAGGCCGCGTGCGCGCCCCCCGGCGTGACCCACACGATCACGGGCACCGGGCTCGCGAGCTCGCGCTGCACCATGTCGCGCATGCTGCTCTCGAGCCCGCCCGGCGTGTCGAGCTCGACGAGGAGCGCGCGGTCGCCGCGGGCCGCGGCCCGCGCGATCGCCTGGCCGAGGATGTCGTCCATCACCGGCGACACCATCCCGGTGAGCCGAACCGCGAGCACGTGCGGCGGCGCGGCGGGTGCGCGCTCCGCCACGCGCGCCGCGAGCGGTGACCCCGGCCAGGCCACGCCGGACGCGATCGCGCCCGCGAGCGCCAGCCGCGCCACGGTCGAGGGCGCGAGCTTCACGCGCCCACCCGCGCCGCCTGCTGGCGGGCGAGCGCCGCCCGCCACGCCTCGGGGTACTTGAGCCCGCTGCCAGTGTCGTAGATCACGACCCGCGCGCCGGGCCGGCGCACCTCGCCGCTCGCGAGGAGCTGGCGTAGCGCCGCGAGCGTCGCCGCGCCCTCGGGGCAGACGAAGCAGCCCTCGCTCGACGACAGCTCGACCATGGCGTCGAACATCTCGTCCTCGCGCACCGCGACCGCGGTGCCGTGCGTGGCGCGCACCGCATCGAGGATGAGCGTGTCGGCGAACGGGGACGGCACGCGCAATCCGCTCGCTACCGTGTTCGCGTTCGGCCACGGCTCCGTGCGCGCCGCGCCGGTCTCGAACGCACGCACGACCGGCGCGCAGCCCGTCACCTGCACGGCCACGAGCCGCGGCAGCCGCTCCCCGACCCAGCCCAGCGCCTGCATTTCCCGGAACGCCTGCGCCATCCCCACGAGCCCAGTCCCGCCCCCGGTGGGATACAGGATGACGTCGGGGAGCTCCCAGCCCAGCTGCTCCGCGATCTCGTACCCGAGCGTCTTCTTGCCCTCGAGCCGGAACGGCTCGCGGAACGTGGACACGTTCCACCACGCGGGCGACGGCGCCCACTCCGCCACGACCTTCCCGCAATCGGCGATCGTTCCGGGAACGCGCCGCACCTCGGCCCCGAACCCGGCGAGCTCGAGCGCGAACGCCTCGGGCGTGTCGTCGGGGATCGCGACGCGGCAGGCGAGGCCGGCGGCAGCGGCGTAGGCGGCGGCCGCGCTCCCGGCGTTGCCGGCCGAGGGCAGTGCGATGCCCTTCAAGCCCCACGCGAGGGCACCGTTCACCGCGAGTGCCAGGCCGCGCGCCTTAAACGAGTGGGTCGGGTTCGGGCTCTCCTCCTTCATCCACAGCGCCTCGAGCCCGAGCGCCGCGGCGACGCGCGGGATGGGCAGGAGCGGCGTGCCGCCCTCGCCGAGGCGCACGGCCGGAAACGCAGGCGCGAACGGCAGCACGGCGCGATAGCGCCAGAGGTCGGTGCCGTAGCGGCCGAGGCTCGCGCGCGGGACGGCGTCGCGGATGCGCTCGAGATCGTAGCGCGCCACGAGCGGCCGCCCGCACTCGGGGCACACGCTCCGCGGCCGCGACAGGTCGCAGCGCGCGTGGCAATCGAAGCACTCGAGGTGGGTCAGCGCGGGATTGAACGGCGTTTCCAGAGGGGGCCCCTTTCGGCACTCGCGCCGGGGGCCCCACGGCGTGACGACGCGCCTAGTGGAACCCGCCCGCGAGCTCGTCGCGCAGCTTGCAGTACGACGCGAAGCGACGCTCGCCGACTTCCCCCCGGGCGACGGCGGCGCGGAGCGCGCAGCCGGGCTCGCGGTCGTGGCGGCAATCGCCGAACCGGCAGCCGCCTGCGAGCGGCTGCAGTTCCGGATAGTACTCTACCAACTCGTCCGGCTCGACGCCCCACAGCGCGAACGCGCGCACGCCGGGCGTGTCGACGAGCTCGAGCTCGGGCTCCGGACGGTAGAGCACCGCCGCGCTCGTCGTGTGGCGGCCCTTGCCGGTCACGACGTTCACCTCGCCCTGGTCGATCGCCACGTGCGGCATGAGCCGGGAGAGCAGGGTGCTCTTGCCCACGCCCGAATGCCCCACGAACAGGCTCCGGCGCCCGGCACAGGCCGCGCGCACCGCGTCGGCGCCGCGCCCGCTCAGCGCGCAGCTCGCGATCCCGGCCACGCCGGCGCGCGCGTACTCGGCGAGCAGCGCTGCGGTCTCGTCGCGCGTGTCGAGGTCGGTCTTGTTGAGCACGAGCAGCGCCGGGATCCCCGCACGCTGGCACTGCACCAGCACGCGATCCACGAACCCGTGCCGGAACTCCGGGCGCTGCAGCGCCGCGACGATCACGACCTGGTCGAGGTTCGCCGCGACGACCTGCTCCTCCTCGCGCTCCCCGCTCGCGCGGCGGGAGAACACGTTCCGGCGGGGCTCGACGCGCTCGACGAGCGCGCGCTCGTGATCCCACACGAGCTCCACCCGGTCGCCGGTCACGACGGCGTTGCCGAGCGCCCTGCGCGCACCGCGGTGCCGGCCGGGGACGCTGGCCTCGATCTCCTGGCCGGCATCCGCGAGCAGCCGCACGCCGCCGAAATCGATGCGCGACACCGTCGCCAGGGTGGGCTGCGCCGTCGCCGGTGCCATCCTCCGGACGGGCTCCCCGCCGCCGCCGAGTTCGGTCAGCGCCAGCTCCCGGGACCGGACAGCGGCAGCTCGATGTGGAATCGCGCGCCGTTGCCGGGTTCGCTGTCCACGGTGATCCTGCCGCCGTGGTTCTCGATCGTGCGGTGCGAGGTCGAGAGCCCGAAACCGTGCCCATCGGGCTTGGTCGTGAACATGAACTCGAACATGCGGGCCAGGTGCTCGCGCTTGATGCCCGGCCCGGTGTCCTGGACCTCGATCTCCGCGGCCTGCGTGCGGGGGTCGAGCTTCGTGCTCACCCGGATCGCGCGCCGCGTCTCCTGCGCGCCCATGGCGTCCGCGGCGTTCACGAACAGGTTGATGAACACGCCCTGGATCTGGCCCACGTCGGCCCGGACCTGGGGCAGCTCGGGATCGAGCTGCACGTCCCACTCCACGCCCCGGAAGCGCTTGTCGCTCTTCACGAACTCGATCGTGCTCGTGAGCATGCCGTTCAGGTCCATGGGCTCCACGTTCACGTTGCTGCGCGTGTAGTCCATGAGGCCCTTGGCCAGCACGCCCATGCGCTTGCTCTGGTCCAGAATGATCTGGGCGTGGTGCGGCGCCTTTTCGAACGTCTGCTTCTCGGCGTCGCGCAGCAGCATCTGCGCGCGCCCGCTGATCGCCACGAGCTGGTTGTTGAGCTCGTGCCCGATGCCGGCGGCCAGCTCGCCCTTGGCGGCGAAGCGCGCGTTGCGCAGGTTCACCTCTTCCGCGCGCTTGAGCTCCCCATAGCGCCGGTCGGACTGGAAGAGCATGAACAGCGGGGCGTAGAACAGCAGCACGCCCGGGTAGCCGACGGTGGTGAACGAGATCACCATGAGCGGGGTGAGGAGAAACGAGGCCGCGTCGACCTCGAGCCGGGCCATGTAGAGCCAATCCTCGGTGAGCGTCCGCCACCAGCCGCGCCCGGTCGACCACGCGACCGCGAGCGCCACCATGGCCCGGTTGACGGCGAAGTAGCCCACGACGAGCCCCACGAACGGCAGGAGCAGCGCGGTGGCGTGCGTGCGGTCGAGCAGCGAGCCCCCGGGCAGCACGGGCAGCGCCGCGCGGCCCCCCATGAGCTCGAACAGCGTCGCGCCGAGCCAGGTCGCGAGCGCGATCTGGCTCGCGTTGAACGCGACGCGCACCCAGGGCTTCCGGAGCACGAACAGGTCGGCGATCAGCGTGGAGAGCGCCGAGATCCAGATGCCCGCGCCGGGGCCCCACAGCACCGCAGCCGAGAGCCCGGCCGTGGCGGAGAGGCTCCAGGTGGACGAGCCGGAGAGCGTGTTGCTCCACATCGTCTCGGAGACGAGGCAGATGACCACCCACGCCACGTAGTGACCCCAGTCGCGCTCGAACGATGGCGGCCAGCCGAGGCTCAGCACCACCACCGCGGCCAGCGCCGTGACGACGAGGTAGGCGCGGAGTCTGCGGCTCACCGGACCGGCGCCCCCGCCGGAACGACGCCGAGGCCGGGACGGGTCCCGAGCCGGATCTCGCCGCGATCGCGCGGCGCGCCGTCGAACGGATCGTCCCTGAGCAGCCAGTGACCGTCGAGGTCGAGGTAGTCCGCGAGCGGCGCGAGCTGGGCGGCCGCGGAGAGCGCGAGGCTCGACTCGACCATGGAGCCGAGCATCACCTTCATGCCGTGCGCGCGTGCGGCGTGGATCATGCGCTGCATCTCGCGGATCCCACCCGTCTTCATGAGCTTGAGATTGACGCCGTCCACCCGCCCGGCGAGGAGGCCGATGTCGGCGAGCGTGTGCGCGCTCTCGTCCGCGAAGACCGGGATCGGGCTCCGCTCCCGCACCCAGCGCAGGCCGTCGAGGTCGCCGCGCGGAACCGGCTGCTCCACGAGCTCGATCTCGAGCGGCTCGATCTGGCGCAGCACGTTCACGGCGTCCGCCGCGTTCCACGCGGTGTTCGCGTCCACCTGCAGCTTGCCCTTGTAGCGGGCCCGGATGCGGCGCAGGTTCTCGACGTCGCCGGGACCGCCGAGCTTGACCTTGATGAGCGGGAAATCCTTCACGGTCTCGAGCTTCTTCTCCATCTCCTCCGGGCTCGCCATGCCGAGCGTGACGCACGAGCGCGGCGCCGCTGCGGCGTCGAGCCCGAGCAGCTTCCAGGTCGGGACGCCGAGCCTCTTGCCGATCCAGTCGTGGAGCGCCATCTCCAGGCCGGCGCGCGCCGCGCCGTGGCCCTGCACGGCGCCGTCCAGCCGGCGCTCGAGCGCGTCGAGCGCGAACGGGTCGTCGCCGAGGAGTGGGGCCCACTCCGCGAGCGCGGCTGCCACCGTGGCGGGCGTTTCGCCGTAGTAGTGCGACGGGGCCGCCTCCCCCAGCCCCTCGAGCCCGTCGTGCTCGATCCGCACCAGCGTGTTCGTGTGCGCACGCCGCGCCCCGTGCGCGATGCGGAACTCGAACACCGTGTGGAGGTCGAGGGGTTCTGTACGCAGTTGCATCGCAAGCGATCCTTGGCTGAGGTCGATGAAGCCCGTGGCCGCGACGCCACGCTCGTGAGCGCTGCCGGCCTTCCGCCGGCGCCCCGAGCCTACGCCTTCTTTCTATTCGTTCGAAGCGCGCCGTTTCCGTTCGTCGAGACGACGCAGCAGTTCGGTGGCCACGACCTCGGCGCCGAAGCGCACGGGGTCCACGGCCGGGAGCCCGGTGAGCTGCTGGGCGTTCTCGAGCGCGCGCCTCGCCTCGAGATCGTCGAGCATCATGGTGTTGAGCGACAGCGCCAGCACGGGCGCGGTCCGGATCCAGCTCGCCGCGCGCTCGTTGTCGCGGATGACCTCGGAGAGCGCGCGCACCCGCGGCGCGGGCCCGGCGTCCGAGAGCTTCATGTGGGTGCGGCCCACCTCGTGGCATAGGACGAGTGCCTCCGGGCACGCGCCGTGCATGAGCGACAGCGTCACCCCGGAGTAGGCCGGGTGGTGGATCGCGCCCTGACCCTCCACGACCACGATGTCGGCGTCGCGGGCGGCGTCGAGCACGAGCTTCTCCACCACGCCCGCGACGAAGTCGGCGGGCACCGCGTCGACCGCGGCGCCATGGTCGGCGACGAGGATCCCGGTCTGGCCCGTGGCGACGAACGCCGAGCGGGCGTTGCGGCCCGCGAGCTCCGCGTGCAGCTCGAGCGCCGTGGTCATCTTGCCGACGTTGCAGTCGGTGCCCACGGTGAGCACCACGAGCGCGTCCGTGTTCGCGACCCGGCGGGCGGCGATCGAGCGGGACGCCGGCGGCCGGCGCACATCGTGGAGCGTGCAGCCCTTGGCGCGCGCGAGCTCGGCGAGCTCGGGGTCGTCCGCGAGGAACACGTGCAGGCCCGAGAGCACGTCCCAGCCGCGCATGAGCGCGCCGGTGACGACGTGCCGCCAGGACTCCGGGAGTCCGCCCCCCTGCGGCGCGATCCCGAGGAGCAGCGAATCCGGCTCGTACTCGGCGGCCGCCTCGAGCCCGGCGACCACCGGGATGTCGCCGCCCACGCCCACGCAGTCCGCGCACGTGCGTCCGGCGCGCACGGAGTCGATCACCGCGACCACCTCGCCGGGCCGGTAGCGGATCACCCCCAGCGCGGTCTTGGCGTCGAGCGGCGTGAAGCTCCCCTCGGCCATCACGACGACGCGTCGCGGTCTTCCCAGCATCGGGCCTCCCGTTCCACTGGAGGTTGCACCGGCGGATGAACCGGCCCGCCGGCGTCGACTCGCCGCGCGCGGCGCGTCGACGTCAGCGCAAGGACTCGTACACCTGGACGTAGCGCTCGATCATCTCCTCGGCGCTGAACCGCTCCATCGCCACCCGGCGGCCGCGGCGGCCCATCGTGCGCCGGAGGGTGTCGTTCGTGAGCAGCTTGAGCGCCGATGCGGTGTAACCGGCGACGTGCGCCGGGTCGTGCAGAAACCCCGTGAAGCCGTGCTCGACCACCTCCGGCAGCCCGCCCGCGTTGGAGCAGACCACGGGCACCTCCGCGCTCATGGCCTCGAGCGCCACGAGCCCGAAGCTCTCGGAGGAGCTCGGCAATAGGAATACATCGGCCATCGGCAGCATCTCCTCCATGCAGTCCTGGTTCCCGAGGAACAGCACGTCCCGGTGCACGCCCAGCTCGCGGGCCAGCTGCTCGGCGCCCGCTTTCTCCGGGCCGTCGCCGACCATGACGAGCTTGGCCTGAAGCTGCTTTCGAACCTCGGCGAACACTTGAATGACGACCGGTATGTTCTTGACCGCACGGAAGTTCGACGCGTGCATGAGCACTTTCGTTCCGGGTCCGCCCAGGCGCATGCGGTGGTCGCGGCGCGGTGGCGCGAACACCTGCGGGTCCACGAAGTTGTAGATGACCTCGATCGGCTTCGTGAACCCGAACGTGGCCTCGGCGCGCTCCTTGAGAAAGCGGGAGACGGCCGTGAGCCGGTCGCTCGACTGCATGCTGAACTGGGTGACCCGGAAGAGCGAGGGCTCCGCCCCGACCACCGTGATGTCGGTGCCGTGCAGCGTCGTCACCACGCCCAGCTCGCGTGGCAGCATGATCTGCTTCGCGAGATACGCGCTCGTCGCGAACGGCATCGCGTAGTGCACGTGCAGGACGTCCAGCATGTAGTTCTCGGTCACCTCCACCATCTTCGTCGCGAGCGCCAGGTTGCTCGGCGCCTCCTCGAACACCGGGTAGATGGCCGGCGTCGATTCGTGGAAGTAGATGTTGGGCTCGAAGCTCCGGAGCCGGAACGGCAGGTGGCTCGCGATCAGGTGCACCTCGTGGCCGCGGCGCGCGAGCTCGCGCCCGAGCTCGGACGCCACCACCCCGCTGCCGCCGAAGTGGGCGTAGCAGCTGATGCCGATCTTCAGGAGCTTCTTCGCGCGCCGGCGCACCGGCGTTCGGCCCGAGTTGGCGCTCGCGCGCGGCAGCTTCTGCTTAAGCATGCGCGCTCCCCCGCGCGGCGAGCAGCGCGCGCGCATCGAGCACCGCGAGCGGGCCGCGCACGCGGTAGCCCTCGGCGTAGTCGACCCCCGCGAGCGCGCCCCAGGCGCGGGCGCGCGCCTCGACCGTCGCCTCGAAGCCCGGCGCGGTGAGGTAGGTGCCCGGTCCCGCGGCCGGATCGAGCTGGCTCGCGTGCGCGCGGAGCGCCGCCATGCGCCGCTCCCACACGGTGCTCACGTCGACCACGAGATGCGGTGGGCTCGCCGAGCGATAGAGCGCGAACAGGAGCCGCTCGGGGCGGAAGCGCTCCCCGCCCGCCGGGTAGCGCGCGAGCCCCGAGAGGTAGCAGGCGCGCGCCACCAGGTACGACGCCTCGACGTGGTCCGGGTGTTCGTCGTGCCGGTCGGGAGCCACCACGAGCCCCGGGCGGTGCGTGCGCAGGCACTCGACCAGGGCCTCGAGCTGCGCCGGATCGCGGCGGTCGAGCCCGCCGTCCGGGAGCCCGAGCGTTACGCGTGTCGCGACGCCGAGTGCCTCCGCCGCGGCCTGGGCCTCGCGCGCTCGCGTCGCCTTGTCGCCGCGGCTCGCGAGCTCTCCGCGCGTCAGGTCCACGATCCCCACCCGGTGGCCGTGGGCCGCGAGCCGGGCCGCAAGCCCGCCCGAGGTGAGCTCGACGTCGTCCGGGTGCGCGCCGAAGCACAGGGCGTCGAGCGCCATCAGGCCTCCAGCAGGTGGTGCTCGTGCACTCCCGCCGCGGTGCGCGCGGCGTGCTCGGCGGAGAGCTCGCAGAGCTCGGCCACCACGCCGGCGCCGAGCCGGGCGAGCGGCTCGCACGCCGCGAGCCGGCGCTCCTGCAGCTTGTCGCCGGGCAGGAGCACGTAGCGAAGCCGGCGCCAGAGCGGGTGCTCGCGGTCGAGCCGCCCGCGGGCCTTCCCCAGCACCCCTTCCGCGAGACGCGAAACCTGGAAGTCCATCTTGCCGCGCGCGGACTCGACCATCTGCGGCAGGCTCGAATCGAACGCCCGCGAGCTATCGGCGACGCGCGCGAGCGACTGGTCCACGGCGGCGCGCGCCGCCGCGAGCGCCTGCTGGAGCTCCGCCGGCACGTGCGTTTCCGCGACCCGCGCGAGCACCGCGTCGGTGTGCACGATGACTTCCCACGCGTCGCCGCCCGCCGCCTCGGCGAGCGCCACGGCCGCGGGCGGCAGCCAGGTCGCCCCGAAGCGCAGCGCGGGGGCCGCCGGTTTCACCCCGAGGCCCGCGAACACCTCCGTGAGCTGCATCAAGTAGGCGATCTCGCCGGGGCCGCACGCCATCGCGACGGTCGGGAAGACGCCGTCTTGCACCACCGGGCGAAGCGCCACGCTCGGCGAGAGCACGCACTTGGGGCCGCGCGCACGCGCCTCGGCCGGCGCCACCTTGTGGCGGCAGCCGTCGAGCACCTCGAAGACGAACGAGTCGAGCGCGGCGTCCGTGAGCGCGCGGCGGCCCGTGAGCGCCTCCATG
>DATDEX010000204.1:0-9123 GCA_036522895.1 Candidatus Eiseniibacteriota bacterium
GTCCCGGCGGGGGCGCGGACGGCCCCGACGCCTGGGTCGAGCGCGTCCGCGCGGCGAGCGACATCGTGGAGATCGTGTCGCAGAGCGTGCCGCTCCGCCGCGTGGGCCGGAATCTCATGGGTCGCTGCCCGTTCCACGAGGAGAAATCGCCGTCGTTCTCGGTGAGCCCGGAGCGGCAGTTCTACCATTGCTTCGGCTGCAAGGCCGGCGGCGACGTGTTCAAGTTCGTGCAGGAGACCGAGAAGGTGGGCTTTCTCGAGGCGGTCGAGCTGCTCTCGCGGCGCGCCGGGATCCCGATCCCAGAGCGCCGGAGCGGCGAGCGCGGCAAGCGCGCCCCCCTGTTCGAGGCGCTCGACGCCGCGGCGACCGCATACGAGCAATGGCTCGGCGACCCGTCGCTCGGCGCGGCGGCGCGCGCGCTGCTCGAGGAGCGCGGCATCTCGCGCGAGACGCAGCGGGAGTTCCGGCTCGGCCTGGCGCTTCCCGGCTGGGAGAACCTGGTGCAGCGGCTGCGCGGTCGCTGGAACGACGAAGTGCTGCTCGAGGCCCGGCTCGCCGGCCGGAAGGAGGGCGGCCGCTCGACGTTCGACTGGTTTCGGAACCGCCTCATGATCCCGCTCGTGGCCCCCGGCGGCGCGGTGCTCGGGTTCGGGGCCCGCGCGCTCGGCGAGGAGACCCCCAAGTACTTGAACTCCCCCGAGTCGACGGTCTTTCACAAGGGGCAGTTTCTGTTCGGGCTCGAACACGCCCGGCGGGCGGTCAAGCCCGACGGCGAGATGGTGGTCGTGGAGGGCTATTTCGACGCCATCGCGCTCCACCAGGCCGGGGTCCGGAACACGGTCGCCACCTCGGGCACCGCGCTCACCGCCGACCACGCCCGCACGCTCCGGCGGCTCGTTCGCGGGGTTGCGCTCACCTACGACGGGGACGCCGCGGGCCAGCAGGCCATGCTCCGCTCGCTGGGTGTGCTGCTGGCCGAGGGTCTGGACGTGGTCGTGGTGGAGCTTCCGGCCGGGGACGACCCCGACACCCTGGTGCGTCGCGCGGGCCACCCGGGATGGTGTACAGTGCGCGATTCCGCTTATGACGCCGTGGAGTTCGTGCACCGGCACGTGCTGCGCACCACCGCGGGGGGCGACCCCCGCGAGCAGGCGCTGCAAGTGGTGGTGCGCCTGCTTGCGGGCGTCACGGACGCGATCCGGCACCGGCTGCTCGTGGAGCGGGCGAGCCAGGTGTTCGGCGTGGCCGAGGGGGTGATCGCGCGCGCCGCGCGCCTCGCCACCGGTGGGGACCGCAGCGGGGGGCCCATGGCCGCCGCGGTGAGGGCGCAGCGCCGCGTCGAGAGCGAACTCGAGCGCCGGCTGCTGCTCGGGTTGTGGCACGCGCCGGAGCTCATCGAGGCGGCGCGGGCGGAGCTGGACGCAGCGGAGTTCGAGGACGGCGGCGCGCGCGCGCTCGCCGAGGTGTGGTGGGAGCGCGGCGTCGTCATGCCGGGCGACGACGACGGCGAAGCGGCGGCGGTGGCTCGTGAGCTGGCCGCGGCCGGGGGAGAGGATCAGGACCATCGCGCCGAGGTGATCGGCACGCTGCGCAGGCTCGTGGTGCGCCGGCTGCAGCGGGAGCTGCGCCGGCGGCAGTCGACGCTGGCGGCGGCGCGCGGCGAGGACGCCACGCGACTCATGCAGGAGATCCAGGACATCGCCCGCACGCTGCACAAGCTGAGTACTTGAGGAGACCGCCCTTCATGGTGACGGCGTCCACGAAGAAGCAGTTGAAGGAAAAAGAGAAGGTCGAGCAGCGGCGGCGCATGGACGAGATCAAGTCCCTCGCGCTCCGGCAGGGTTACGTGACCGAGGACCAGATCGTCTACCTGCTCGACGACGATCTCGACCCCGAGAAGCAGGTGGAGCAGATGGAGGATATCCACTCCATGCTCAACACCCTGCACATCGAGGTGTTCGCGAGCGAGGAAGAGGCGCACGAGCGCGCGAAGAAGCTCCGCAAGCTCGAGGACAAGCGCCCCTCGGCCGCGGCCAAGGCCGCCCCGCCGCAGCCCGTCCGCTACGATGACCCCGTGCGCATGTACCTGCGCGAGATGGGCCGCGTCCCGCTCCTGACGCGCGAGGGCGAGGTCGAGATCGCGCGCCGCATCGAGGCCGGGGAGCGCCAGGTGGTGTCCGCGCTGTTCCGCGCCGAACCGGCGCTGCGCGAGATCCGGGTGCTCATGAAGAAGCTCAAGGAGGGCCAGCTCAAGATCGAGGACTTCATCAAGGTCGACGACGCCGCGGCCACGGAGCAGGCGCTCAAGAAGGAGCGGCTGCGCGCGGTGAAGATCCTCGAGCGCGTGTTCGCGAAGCAGAAGCGCTACAACGAGCTGCTCGAGAAGCAGGACGACCGCATGGCCGACAAGGAGCAGCGGAACTACCGCGGCTCGTTCGCCAAGGTCGAGGCCGAGCTGCAGCAGGAGCTGCACAAGCTGTCCATGAACCCGCGCATGGTCGAGGGGCTCGCCGCGCCGATCAAGGCGCTGGCCGAGCGCGCGGTGGAGTTCGACGACCAGCTCGTCGAGCTGGAGCGCCAGTACGGCCACGGCGTGGACGACATGAACGCGTTCGCGAAGCGGTTGAAGCGCGGCCCGGGCGAGCTGCGCGCGGTGCGCCGCGAATCGGCGCTTCAGCCGGCGCAGATCGCCGAGTTCCAGAACGAGCTGAAGAACCTGCGCAAGAACATCAAGGCGCTGGAGGACGAGTCGCGGCTCACGCGCGACCACCTGCTCGAGATCTACCGGCAGATCCGCGACGGCGAGCGCGCGACCGCGCAGGCCAAACGCGAGATGATCGAGGCGAACGTGCGGCTCGTGATCTCGATCGCCAAGCGCTACACGAACCGCGGCCTCGAGTTCCTGGACCTGATCCAGGAGGGCAACTCGGGGCTCATGCGCGCGGTGGACAAGTTCGACTACACGAAGGGCTACAAGTTCAGCACCTACGCGACCTGGTGGATCCGCCAGGCGATCACGCGCGCGATCGCCGACCAGGCGCGCACGATCCGCGTGCCGGTCCACATGATCGAGCACATCAACCGGGTCGTGCGCGTGTCGCGGCGCCTCGTCCAGGAGCTGGGTCGCGAGCCCACGCCGGAGGAGATCGCGGAGCGGCTCGAGCTGCCGGTCGACAAGGTCAAGGCCATCATCAAGGCCGCGCAGGAGCCCATCTCGCTCGATCGCCCGATCGGCGAGGACGACGACTCGAACCTCGGCGACTTCATCGAGGACACGAGCGTCGTGAGCCCGGCACACTCGGCGTCGTCCGCGATGCTGCGCGACGAGGTGAACGAGGTGCTGAAGACGCTCACCCCGCGCGAGGCGAAGGTCATCCGGCTTCGCTTCGGCCTGACCGACGACGGCGCCCAGCGGACGCTCGAGGAGGTGGGGGCGTTCTTCAACGTGACGCGCGAGCGCATCCGCCAGATCGAGGCGAAGGCGCTCCGGAAGCTCCGGCATCCGACGCGCAGCCGGCGACTGAAGGCGTACACCGAGCTCTTGTAGCCGATCCCGGATCCCATGGTGGCGCGCCGGCTCCTTCCCGCTCTCCTCGCCCTGCTCGCCTTCGCCGCCGCCGGGGAGCTGGCCGCGCGGCGCTGGCTCGTGGCGCCGTTCAGCACCACGCTCGACCGGCGCTTCGGCTTCGTCCAGCGACCCGGCGCCCGGGTCGTGCAGAGCCGCGAGGGTTGGGGCGCCTACACCGCGAACGCCGACGGGTTCCTCGGCCACGCGTTCACGGCCGCGCCGCCGGGATCGCGCGCGCTCCTGATGGGCGACTCGTTCACGCAGGGACTCCAGGTCCGCGAGGGCGAACGCTACTCCGAGGTGGCGGAGCGGCTCGTGCCGGGGCTCTCGGTGCTGAACGTCGCGGTCGCGGGCCACTCGCCGATCCACTACGCGCTCTACATGCCACGCTTCCAGGCCGCGTTCCACCCCGCGCTCGCGATCGTGCAGATCGACGACGGCGACCTGAACGAGATGGAGGATGCCCGCGCGAACGCCGAGACGATGGACGAGTTCTACGCCCGGGGTTCGGCCGCCGCGGCGGAGCGCGCGACCTCCGGGCCGGTGGGGTTCGTGCGCGGGATCTTCCGCCGCTCGGCGCTCCTCACGGAGCTCCGGAGCCGGGTGCAGCAGCTCACGAAGCAGGAGCGTGCGCGCCTCGGGCAGAAGCTCGGGCTCCTCCACCCGGACTTGACGGACGTCGTGGCGCTCCCCGCGACCCCGCGCGCCGAGGCGATGCTCGACAGCCTGATCGGCGAAGTCGAGCGCGTGAACCCGCACACGATCCTCGTCTACGTGCCGCACATCCGCTATTTCGGTCCCGTGCCTCACGTGGCCTACCCGGTCCGCCGGGCCTGGTACCACGCGCTCGCGGCGCGCCGCGGCCTCCCGATCGTGGATCCGACCGACGCCATGCTCGCGGAGTTCGCGCGCACGCACGAGCCCCTGCAGGGATTCCTGAACGCCCGGCCCGGCGAGGGCCACATGAACGCGCGCGGTCACCGCCTGCTGGGCGAGCTGCTCGCCGAGACCATCCGCAGACAGACGGCTCCGGACGGGCCGTGGTCGGAGGTCCGGATCGCGCCCGTCGCGTCGACGCGCGGCGCCGCGACGGGGGCCGCGCGAACGGCCATCGCGCCCGGAGCGCGTCCGTGACGTTCTTCTCGACCGAGTTCCTCGTCTTCCTCGGCCTCGTGCTGGGCGTCACCCGCGCGCTCGAGTCCGAGAGCCAGCGCCGCAACGTGCTCCTCGTGGCCAGCTACTTCTTCTACGCGTGGTGGGACTGGAGGTTCACGTTCCTGATCTTCACGACCACCACGGTCGACTACGTGGTGGGGATCCAGCTCGAGCGCATGGCGGACTCCGGGCGGCGGCGCGCGCTCCTCATCGCGAGCCTCGCCGCCAACCTGGGCATCCTGTTCGTCTTCAAGTACACGAACTTCTTCCTGGGGACGCTCGAGCCGGCCCTCCAGGCGGCCGGGATCCACGTCCGCTACCTCGACATCGTGCTGCCCGCGGGCATCTCGTTCTTCACGTTCCAGAGCATGAGCTACACGATCGACGTTTACCGGCGCGACCTCGCGGCCACGCACTCGTATCGCGACTTCCTCATGTTCGTGTCGTTCTTCCCGCAGCTTCTCGCCGGCCCGATCGTGCGCGCCTCGCAGTTCCTGCCGCAGTTGAAGACACACGACCACCGCCCGCGCTGGGAGAACATCCGGCGCGGGCTGGAGCCGTTCCTGCGCGGGTTCGTGAAGAAGACGCTGTTCGCCGACACGCTCGCCCAGTGCGTCGACCCGGTGTTCAGCCACCCGGCGGCATTCGCGCCGGCGAGCGTGTGGATCGCGGTGCTCGCGTACGCGGGGCAGATCTACTACGACTTCTCCGGCTACACCGACATGGCGACCGGATGCGGCCGGATGTTCGGGTTCGAGTTCCCGGCCAACTTCCGGCATCCGTACCTGTCGCGCTCGATCACCGAGTTCTGGCGCCGCTGGCACATGACGCTCAGCACGTGGCTCCGCGACTACCTCTACATCCCGCTCGGCGGCAACCGGCTGGGCCGCGGCAGGACCTACTTGAACCTGGCGATGACGATGCTCCTGGGCGGGCTCTGGCACGGCGCCAAGTGGACGTTCGTCTTCTGGGGCGCCTGGCACGGCGCCGGGCTGGCCCTCGACAAGCTGCGCATGGAGCTCCGCGGGCAGCGACCGGGGGACGCCGTGCCCGCCTGGGAATCGCTCGCCGGCTGGGCCGCCACGTTCCTGTTCGTGCTCGTGGGCTGGGTGTTCTTCCGCGCTCAGGACTTCGCCACCGCGGGCGTGGTCTTGCGAAAGCTCGCGTTCATCGAGCCCTCGGGCTCGCACTGGTTCCAGCTCCAGGCCGCGGTCGTCCTCGTGTGCGCGGCCGGCCTCCACCTGCTCGTCCTGTGGCGCCGCGAGCGCGAGCTGCTTCTCGACCTGCGCGAGCCGCTCGCCTGGGCGGGGGCCGCGATCCTACTCCTGCTCGTGATCCTGTTCTCGCCGTTCAGCACGAATCCGTTCATCTACTTCCAGTTCTGAACCCGGTTCCGATCCGGCCGCGGCCGCTCCCGGGCGGATCAGCGTGGGACGCCGGGCGGGCCGCCGGGCTGGAGCACGGCCGGGGCCACCCTGATCGTGTCGTCCGATCCGGGGACGGGAAGGTCGAAGACGGCGGTCCGGAATCCGAACTGATCCGCGGTGCCGGTCCACACGCCGGGCGGGAGCCCGCCCAGCTCCCAGTCGCCGGCCGCGTTCGTCGTCGCGGCATTCGGGAACTCCACGACCGAGACGAGCGTGCCCGAGTGGTCGCTGCGCCCGGAGAGCGTGACGCGACCGGTTGCGACCGACTGGCGCGCGAGCTGAAGGCGGAAGAGCACGGTATCCGGCACCCCGGCCGTGCTGCCGAGGATGCGGCCGGTGCTGCCCGCGACCAGGGGCGGCGCGCTCGACGTGGGCAGCTCGCGGGCGTAAACCGCCCAGCGGCCCTCGGCCAGACTGAACGTGGCGACCCCGGCGGCGTCCGTGTGCCCCAGGGCGGAGTCGAACACGTCGAGCCGGATCGCGAACACGCTCGCGCCCTCGACCGGTGAGCCGAGCGTGTCGCGCACGCTGACGGCGGTCGAGTGGACGACGGGCGCGGGCGCGAGCCGGGTCGCCGGATCGTGCCCGCATCCGCCGAACCCCAGCGCGAGGCAAGCGAGCAAGGCGGCGGCGGGGCGGGCGAGGCGGGCTTCGGGGGAGGGCGGCATCTGCGGCTCCGGGCGGACGCGGGAAGCGCGGGGAACATCTCGAAGACTATCGCGACGGCATCGCGAACCGCGAGCCGAAATCATGCTCGGACGTCGCGCGCGAGCCGAAGCCCCGGCCGGAGGCGTTCGCGGGCCCGGCGCGCGCCAGAGCCCACCAGGTGTTCGATGGCCGACGGGGTAAGCGGCTGCCCCGCTGTTGTTGGCAAGACTAAGTGACCGCTTTTGACACGACTATCTGTCCGCTCTCACGCCGCCACGCCCTCGGCGGGGTTCTGAAGCCGTCCGCGCCCGTCGTACAGGGCCAGCCGACGGGGTCCCCACCAGACGGAGTAAGTCCGGTCGAGGTGGCGACGGACGAGGACGCTCAGCCCCGCGCACGAGGCCCGGCCAGGCTGCTTAGGGATCTGCAGCGGGGTCCCCTCGAACGCGACCACGTCGTCCTTGCCCACCACCCGCGTGTCCTCCAGGCACAGGATCTGGTCGAGGTCGGCACCGCCCGCGGTGACGAACGCCGAACTCGGATCCAACGGCGCAATGGCGAACTCCTCGTTGTAGCGCGCGAGGAAGGTCTCGGCGATGAACCGGTTGGCCCGCTCGACCGTCACGATGCGCGCGAGCCGCAACTCCTGGATCAACCGGTCCTGCAGCGTGCGATTGAGTCGCTCGCTGCGACCACGCGCCTGCGGCGAGTAGGCCAGGATGTGCTCGACCCCCAGTCGGGCCAGCGCGCGACCCACCTGCGTGGGGCGGTCGGGATCGACCGCGCCACCGCGCTTGGGCGTGTACGCGGCCCAAGCGGCACGATCGGTGTACAAGGCCTGCGGCACGCCGTGACGTGCCACGACCGCGCCCAACGCGGTCAACACGGGTTCGATGCCTTCGTGGGCGCACAGGTGCGCGTGCAGAAGCCGACGCGTCGCATCGTCCACGACGACCATCAGGCAATGACGCTCCTGGGGTCGCAGCGCCAGCCAGGAGTGCAGGCTGCCGTCCAGATGCAGCAACTCGCCAAAGCACTCGCGCGGGGGCCGGCGCAGACGATGGCGGCCCCTCGGGCGGCGCTTCTTGATCAGTCCCGCCGCCTGCAGCGCCTGTCGCACGAAGCTGTAAGACCACTGCAATCCGTGCTCGCGACGGGCGATCGAGCAGAAGTGCCGCACGTTCAACCCCAGGTACCGGCTCCGATAAAGCCTCAGCAATGGCGCCAACTCACCCGACGTCACCCGGCGCGGGCTGCCATGACCCCGCGTCCGCCCGTCGATCAGCCCCTCGAGCCCGTAGGCGTCGAACTTCACCTTCCACCGCCGCAAGCCCCGGGCGCTGAGTCCCAGGATGTCCGCCGCCTGGATCCACGTAATCTCCCGCTGGACCGCACGCATCAGCACTTCCTTCACCTTCATCGTCCGCTCCTGGACGGTCGGGACGTTGGCCATCTCGAGGTCCTCCTCGAGCTGCCTGATACCATCCCGAACGCCGGTTGGGGGGAGCGGTCACTTCGCCCTGCCCGAAACCGGACAGATAGTCTTGCTCCTTACAGTAAGCGGCTGCCCCGCTTGACGCTGTTCGCGCTCCGATGCTAAAAGCGCAGGGCTTCTCTCGCAGGTGTTGGGAGCGGGCGCTGGGCCCATAGCTCAGTGGTCCAGAGCCGCCGGCTCATAACCGGTAAGACCCTGGTTCGAATCCAGGTGGGCCCACACGCCTGCGCGCCGTGTTCTCGGGATGGGCGAATAGCTCAGCTGGTAGAGCACCTGGATCACAACCAGGGGGTCACAGGTTCGAGCCCTGTTTCGCCCACCATCCTCTTTCGCCGGCGGCGCCGTGACCGAAGAACTCCGCCTCCACTGGGCCCTGCACGAGATCGACGAGCAGGCCGTCGCCTGCGAGCAGGTGCTCGCGAAACATCCAGAGCAGCGCCGCGCCCAGGAGGCGCGAATCGCGAGCGCGCGCGCGGCGCTCGCCGCGCTCGACCAGCGCACGGCGGACTCGAGCCGGCGCCGCCGCACGCTCGACGGCGAGATCGCCGCGTTCGAGGCCCAGCAGAAACACTTCGAGAAGCAGCTCCTCGCGGTCACGAACCAGCACCAGTTCGAGGCGGTGCAGCACGAGATCGCCGCCGTCCGCGCCAAGCGCGACGTGCTGGAGACCGAGGTGCTGGAGCGGCTCGACGCCGAGGAGCGTGATGCGGCGGGCCGGCCCGAGAAGGCGCACGCGCTCGAGCGCGCGGAGGCCGAGGGGGCCGCGCTGTTCGCGAAGCTCGACGCGGAGTCCGCGCGCTTGCGCGCCGAGCTCGCGGCGCTCGACGCCC
>DATDEX010000205.1:0-17189 GCA_036522895.1 Candidatus Eiseniibacteriota bacterium
CGACCGGCGGCGGTCCGGAGGGGGTGGTCATTTCACGATCCCGTGCTCGTGCGAGCGCCGGAGCGCCGACTTGGCGACCTGCATGAACTGCATGAGCGGCCGTGCGGACGGACAGACGTAGGAGCACGAGCCGCACTCGTAGCAGTCGAGCGGGCCGAACGATTCGGTCTCGAGCGTGCGGCCGACCTCGATTCGGACGCTCACCTGGTCGGGCTCGAGCCCGAGCGGGCAGGCGTCGAGGCAGCGGCCGCACGAGATGCACGGCCCGAACCCGGATTCGAGCGGTCCGCGCCCGGTGAGGAACACGAGCCCGTTCATGCCCTTGACGACCGGCAGGTCGAGGCGGGGGAGCGCGCGACCCATCATCGGCCCGCCCGCCACGATGCGCGTGGTGTCCTCGCGCAATCCGCCGCAGGCGGTCACGAGGTGGGAGAGCAGTGTGCCGATCGGCACCCGGAGGTTGCGCGGCTCGAGCACGCCCGGCCCGGTCACGGTGACGACCCGGTCGAGGAGCGGCCGTCCGAACCGGAGCGCGTCGTGAACCGCGAGCGCGGTGGCGACGTTCTGCACGACCACACCCACCGCGAGCGGCAGCGCGCGCGGCGGCACGCGCCGGCCGGTGAGCGATTCCACGAGCTGCTTCTCGGCGCCTTGCGGGTAGCGCACCTCGCACGGGACCACCTCGAACGTCACGTCGGCGACGCCGTCGAGCGCCGCCTTGTGCCGCGCCTCGCGCCCGGCGGCCTCGAGCCTGGGCACCGCGTCGAGCTTGTCGGATTCGATTCCGAGCAGCACGAACGGCACGCCCGAGAGCCGCGCCATCGCGAGCGCCCCTTCCACGACCTCGCGCGGGCGCTCGAGCATGGTGCGGTAGTCGGAGGTGAGGTAGGGCTCGCACTCGGCGCCGTTCAAGACCAGCGTGTCGACCCGCGCCGTGGGCGGGAGCTGGAGCTTCCGCCAGGTGGGGAACGCCGCACCGCCCAGGCCGACGATGCCGGCCTCGCGGATTCGCGCGAGCGCATCGTCCTTCCCGAGGCGCCGCCAGTTCGCGTCCTCGCTCCACTCCAGCTCGGCCGGCTCGCCGCTCGCCGCGATCACGATGGCCGGCGCGGAGACGAGCGTCGGATGCGGGCGCTTGTCGATCGGCTTCACCTTGCCGCTGATCGTGGCGTGGATCGGCACGCCGGTGGCGCCACCCTCCGCGATCTTCTGCCCGCGCTTTACGAGCTCGCCCTTCGCGACGATCGGGGTCGCCGGCTCGCCGATGTGCTGCGACAGCGGCAGCCACACCTCGGCGGGCGGGGCGACGTCCTCGATCGGGAACGACGCCGTCTCCCGCTTGTGCGGCTCGGGGTGCACTCCTCCGCGCCCGAACGTGCGCAGGGTCGGGGCGCTCATGCGCCCCGCCCGGCGCTCAGCCGATGAAGCACGAGTCCAGCACGCCGGGCCAGCCGCGGAAGCGATCCGGTCCGAGCAGGAACGAGACCGTGGAGCACACGTCCGATTCGACGCCGGTCCGCGCGACCACGCTCGAGCTCACGTGGCCGTCGGCGGGAACCCCGCGCTTCGCGTCGAAGAGGTGTCCCACGCGCAACGTCCCGAGCACGCGCGTCTGCTCGGAGTTCCCGCTCGTCGCGACCGCCGCATCGTGGAGCACGAACACCTTCGCGAGCGCGCCGGTCACGGGATGGAACACTCCGACGGACCAGCCGGGCGCGTCGTCGTCCGGGGACCCGAGCCCGTAAACGTTGCCGCCCAGGTCCACGAGCCCGGAGCGGACGCCGCGGGCGCGGAGCGCCTCCACGGCGCGGTCCACGGCCCAGCCCTTGCCGATCGAGCCCAGGTCGAGCCCGGCGCCCTCGCGGCGAAGCGCGAGCGCGTGCGCGGCTCGATCGAGCGCCACCTCGCGCGCGCCCATGCGGGCGAGCACCGCGTCCACTTCGCGGGCGCGCGGCGGGGCCACGCGGTTCGCTCCATAGAAGCCATAGAGCTTCATGAGCGGGAGCACGGTCGGGTCGTACACGCCGCCCGAGCGCGCGGAGGCCTCGCAGGCCATCGCCACCACGTCGATGAGCGCCGGGTCCACCGCCGCCGCGGCGCGACCCGCGGCGGCGTTCACGCGCGAGAGCTGGCTGTCCGCCCGGTGCACGCTCATTTGAGCGTCCACCGTGCGCACCGCGGCGAACGCGTCCTCGATCGCTCCGCGGGCGACCGCGGGCTCCGGATGACGCACCACGACGCGCAGCCAGGTGCCGAGCGCCGGGCGGCCCGCCTCGAGTCGGTGATCGCCGCCCGGGGCGGTGCTCCCGGCGCGCACGAGCGGCACCGCCGCCGCGGTGCCGGCGAGGAGCGCCAAACGCGTGAGAAAGGCCCGCCGATCGACCGGCTGGCTTCCCGTCTGGAAGAGGCTGCGGGCCCAGCGGCCCGGGGTGCGAGACATGGCGTCCATCCTCGGTGAATCCGTCGTCAACCCGCCCCCGATGGGGCCCACGGCAATGCCCTTGCATATCTAATGCAAGCGATACCCCCCCGGTACCATCCGGGGGACGGGACAACCTCTCCAAAGACGAGGCTTCGACAATGGCCAAGGTGCCCGAGTTCTACGTAGATGCGGACCTTTGCACCGAGTGCGGCGACTGCATCAAGGCGCTGCCGGCGGCGTTTCGGAAGGTCGAGGACGAGGAGGTCGCCGAGGCCTACAACGTCGATCTCGACGAGTCGGTCCTGCCAATTCTGCAGAAGACCGTGTCAGAATGTCCGGGCCACGCGATCCTGTGGAAGAAATGAGCGCCTCCCTGGCGGCTCTCGACCTGCGCCGAATGCTCTCCGACTCCGCCCTCGAGATCCGGGGTGAGGGCAAGGCGGGCGGCGGGCTCGTGCTGGCGTTTCAGAGCCTCGGCAATCTGTTCCTGCGCGACGCCGGCATGAACGTGCAGGAGTGGCCGTTCTTCGGATCCGCGCGCCGTGGCGCGAACATCCGCTCGTTCCTGCGCGTGAGCTTGAACCCGGTGACCTCGGCGTGCGAGGTGACGCGGCCGCAGCTCGTGCTGCTCATGGACGAGGGCGCCGCGGCGAGCGTCGACTTCGCGCAGGGCGTTCCGCCCGGCGGCACGTTCGTGCTGAACACGCGCCGCTCGCCCGAGGAGTGCGCGCGCCACTACCGGCTCTCCGGGCGCGTGCTCGCCGTGGCGGGCGACGACATCGGGACCCGCTACCTGAAGCATCCGATCGGAAACGTCTCCGCCTACGTCGCCATGGCGCAGGCGATCGGCGGCTTCGAGCGCGACGACGTGATCGAGGCGTTCCTGCGCATGCTGCGCAAGCGCCACGTCCCCGAGGCCGTGCTCGCGCGCAACCGCGAAGCCCTGTCCGCCTCGTTCGGCAGCATTCGCGAGGGCGTCTTCGACTTCGCCGGCCCCGGTGACCACCTGGGCCAGCCGTTCGCGGGCTACGGCGAGCTGCCGACCGGCGCCCAGACGGCGCTCCGGCTCTCGCAGGCCAATCACACCGCCCATTTCGCGCCGAGCGGCTTTCGCCTGCGCTTCGAGGATCCCAAGAACGCTTGCACCGGCTGCGCGCACTGCGTCACCAACTGTCCCGAGGGCATCATCCGGTTCGAACCGCATCCCGAGCTGGGCCTCAAGGTGTCGGGCGCGGACGTGAGCCAGTTCTGCAAGCTCTGCCAGGAGTGCATCGCCGTGTGCCCGGAGAAGCTGTTCTTCTCGGCACCGTTCGAGGAACGCTGGCAGGAAGAGGAGATCCCGCTCCGATGACCGCTCCCCAGGCCCCGCGCGTCCCGATGCCGCACGTCACCACGCCGTCCGGCGAGCGCTACGACGGCGCGATCGACCTCGCGAAGGTGCGCGCCGCGCACCATGCGCTCTACGAGGCGCGCGAGGAGATGACCGCGGACGGCAACACCGCCGCGGCGCTCGCGACGCTCCAGATGTGGCAGTGCGTGATCTTCGCCGGGTTCCCGATCACGCCCTCGACCAAGTACATCGAGACCATCGCCTCGCGGATCGCGGCCGATCCGACGACGAAGCGCAAGGTCAAGCTCCTCGAGGCCGAACATGCCGTGGCGGATTACCTCGTCGGGGCCGCCGCCGCCTGCCGCGATCTCATCTTTCCCACCGCGACGAGCTCGGTCGGGCTCGACCACATGACCGAGACGACGCGCTCGCTGGGGGCGAGCGGGCTCGGGAACGTGATGCTCGTGAACGTCTACCGCGCCACCGCGAACTTTCCACTCTGCATCGAGGGCGATCCGTCGGACGCGCTCGCGCATCGGGATGACGGCTTCATCCAGATTTGCGCGCGCGGGAAGCAGCAGATCTACGACACCGTGGTGCAGGCGCCCTGCCTCGGGATGCACCCCGAGATCATGACGCCCACGATGCCCGGCTATTACGGGATCAAGGACAGCCACCGGAACGCCCGGCTCGTCGTGGAACCCGATCGCGAGATCGCCGCGTTCCACGACCACTGGATCCGGCCGTGCGCGTTGCCGGGACTCCTGAACGGTGATACCGCGTTCGGAAACTGCGTGACGTCGCGTCACTTCCAGGGCTTCAAGATCGCCCAGAGGCAGCGCATGGAGCGCGTGCTCGACGTGCTGCCGCGGATCGGCGCCGACTTCGAGCGCCACTTCGGCCGGCCGGGACTCGCGTACTTCGACGCGGTCGGCTTCCCGCCCGACAACGCGGTCGACGTAGCGGTGCTGAGCATGGGCCCCGACTTCGGGACGTTCGAGGCGATCCGCGAGGGCTACGCCAGGCGCACCGGGCTCAAGGTGGCCGGGCTCGCCCTGCGGCTCCTCACCCCGTTCCCGCGCGAGGCGGTGCGGAAGAAGTTGCAGCACGCGAAGGTTGTCCTGGTCGTGAACCAGGCGCACCACGCGGGTCGCGGACACCTGACGCTCGACGTGGCCGATGCGCTCTCCGATCTCGGCCGCGCGCCACGGCTGGTGAGCGCGTTCGCCGGACTGGGCGGTGCGGACGTCGGCGAGCACACCTGGGAGAGGATGCTGGAGTTCGCGCGCTCGGCGCTCGCGGGCGGCGCGGTCCCGCCCTATTCGTTCTTCCACGAGGGGACCCAGCTATGAGCGGCTACAAGGAGATCGCGACCCGCGAGAGCTGTTTCCGCCCCGGCTCGACGCTCTGTCCCGGCTGCATGGAGGCGATCGCGTTCCAGAACATCGGGCGCGTCACCGACAACGGTATCAAGACGGTGTTCTCGATCGGCACGTCGTGCGCCGAGGTCTCGACGCTCTTCTTCCCGAACGTCGTCGCCTGGGGCCGCGGCGAGGCGCCGCCCGACGATTTCGCGCAGAGCTTCGCCATCCTGCACAACGTGTTCGAGTCCGCACCCACGCTGGCCGAGGCGATTCGCGACGTGGCCGACGTGTTGACCGACATGGGCGCGCTCCAGCACCCGATCCAGGTGATGTCCTCGAGCGGCGACGGCGGCGCGCTGGCGATCGGCCTGCGGGCGCTGCTCCACACCATCCATCGCCGCGCCCGGGTCACGCTCATCGTGCTCGTGAACGAGATCTTCGCGAACACCGGCTTCCAGTACAGCCCGGCGACGACGCCGTTCGCCGACACCAGCACCACGCCGAGTGGACCCGGGCACCCGGGCAATCCCGAGCCGCCGCTCGACTACGTGCACCTCTGCATCGCCGCCGGCGCCTCGCTCGTGGCGCAGGTGAGCCCCGCGCACGGGAAGATGTTCCTCAAGACGATCGAGAAGGGCCTGGCGTGCGAGGGCACGGCGGTGATCTTCGTGCCCGCGCCGTGCATCAGCGGCTGGAAGTTCGAGGACGGCGAGACCGTGAAGCTCGCCACGGTCGGCGCGCAGGCCGGCGCCTATCCGTTGTTCGTCTGGGAGAAGGGAAAGGGCGGCTCGGTGAAGGACTGTGCGCGGGAGGCGAGCGAGCGGCCGTCGATCGAGGAGTTCCTCGGGCTCCAGCGCCGCTTCTACCACATGGTCGAGAAGGATCCGGCGACGGGTCGATTCGTGGCGCGCGCCGGCCGCGAAAAGGATCTCGAGAAGCTCCGCGACTGGGTGCAATCGAACGTCGAGCGACTGTACCGGCTGGCGGAGCTCGAGTAGGGGAGGCTTCCCCCGCGAGCGTCACGGCTCCGCGTCGCCCGCGCCGGCACGGCGGCTCCGCCGCTCGCCTCGAGGACGGTGCTAAGCTCCGGGCCCGCGAACCCCGGAGCGTTCGATTGACGCCCAGCCTCACCGACACGCTGTGCACGCGATGCGCGCTCTGCTGCGACGGCTCGCTCTTCGCCGACGTGGAGCTCGCGAGCCTGAAGGAAGCCAGCGGGCTCGAGCTCCTCGGGCTCGACGTCTCGCACGACGACGGCGAGGCGAGGGCGGGGCTCCTGTCGCTCCCGTGCCGCGCGCTGGAGGGGCGCCGGTGCGGCATCTACGCGCATCGGCCCGCGTGCTGCCGGAGCTTCGAATGCCAGCTCTTGAAGGACGCGCAGTCCGGCGCGGTGAGCGTCGAGCAGGCGCTCGGGCACATCGCGGACGCGCGGAGCCGTATCCGCCGAGTGAAGTCGTTGCTGGCGGAGCTGGGCCAGCGGGACGAGCGCCTGCCGCTCGCCGAACGCTGCGCCGAGGCGCTCACCCGCGACGGGGCCGCGACCCCGGCGGTGCGGCGCCGGCGGGTACTGCTGGAGCACGCAATGTCGGGCGTCACCACGCTCCTCCGCCGGAGATTCCTCGGACGGGGCCGAGCGGAAGGCTGAACCGGGAACAGTCAGCCTCCCGGGCCCGGCCACCGAGGCGCATGTAAAATCGTCACTTGCGCCGGGTCCCGGTCGGCCCGGCCGGTCCGTGTCGATTTCGCGCCCGCTCGTTCGACGTGGGGTTAGAGTCCCGGCTCGGGCGGTCGAATCGGACCGCGGGCCAGGAACGCAACCGACGACTTGAGAGGAGAGCCAGCCATGCGATTCATGGTCATCGTGCGCGCGACGAAGGAGTCCGAGGCCGGCGGGCTGCCGGACCAGAAGCTCCTGGCGGAGATGGGGAAATTCAACGAGGAGCTGGTGAAGGCGGGCGTGATGCTCGCGGGCGAGGGACTGCAGGCGAGCTCGAAGGGCGCCCGCGTCCGGTTCAACGGAGCCAAGCGAACCGTCATCGATGGCCCGTTCGCCGAGACGAAGGAGCTGATCGCCGGCTTCTGGATCTGGCAGGTGAAGTCGAAGGAAGAGGCGATCGAGTGGGTGAAGCGCGCGCCGAGTCCATTCAAGGGCGAGTGCGAGATCGAGATCCGGCAGGTGTTCGAGGCGGACGATTTCGGCGAGGCGTTCACGCCCGAGCTCCGCGAGCAGGAGGAGCGCCTGCGCTCGCAGACGGCGGGCCGGAAATAGCGGTGCGGTAGGAGCGAGTCGGGGCTTCCGGAAAGTGGCCCCACACCAACCGGCGTCATCGACCTGCTCGATGGGACAACTGGCTCTGGAGCCAGTGGCTCCCTCACTTCGCACAGATTCGTCCACCTCGATGGAACCACCAGCCGCGCGCTCCGTGGCGAGCGTCGCCGGCACCAAGTCGCTGCGCCCGCGTTAGATGACAAGAACGTACCTGGCTGGGGTCACCGCACGTCGATTTCGCCTGGCCTCGTTCGACGTAACGCTGAAGCTCGGGATCAGGCGGTCGAACGCGACCGGGAACCCGGGCGGCAACCCCAGCCAGAGTGAAGGAGACACGACCATGCGCTTCATGATCATCGTCAAGGCCAACAAGGACTCCGAGGCGGGAATCCTCCCCGACAAGCAGATCCTCACCGCGATGGGCAAGTACAACGAAGAGCTGGTCAAGGCGGGCGTGATGCTCGCGGCCGAGGGGCTCCAGGCGAGCTCGAAGGGCGCCCGCATCCGCTTCGACGGCAAGAAGCGCACCGTGACCGACGGCCCGTTCGCGGAGACGAAGGAGCTGATCGCCGGCTTCTGGCTCTGGCAGGTGAAGTCGAAGGACGAGGCGATCGAGTGGCTCAAGCGCGCCCCGTTCGACGGCGGCACCGAGGTCGAGATCCGGCAGGTCTTCGAGGCGGACGATTTCGGCGACGCGCTGACGCCCGAGGAGCGTGCGCGCGAGGAGCGCCTCCGCTCGCAGACCGCGTCGAAGCGCTGAGCGCCGTCCCGCGCGCTTGCGCGGGCGGGGTGGCGATGGTGTGATCGGGGGCCGTGACGGCCCCCGAGACACAACGCGCCATCGAGGCGGTCTGGAAGATCGAGTCGGCCCGGCTGATCGCCGGGCTCGCGCGGATCGTGCGCGACGTCGGCGTCGCCGAGGACCTGGCGCAGGACGCGCTCGTGGCGGCACTCGAGCAGTGGCCCGGGTCCGGCGTGCCGCGGAATCCGGGCGCGTGGCTCATGGGCACGGCGAAGCACCGCGCGATCGACTGGCTCCGCCGCGGGAAGCGGCTCGAGCAGAAACACCAGCAGCTCGGCCGCGAGCTGGACGAGCGCACCGAGCGCGAATCCCCCGAGCACGACGCCGCGCTCGACGACCCGGTCGGGGACGACCTCCTCCGCCTCGTCTTCATGACCTGCCATCCGGTGCTGTCGCCCGAGGCGCGGGTCGCGCTCACGCTCCGGCTGCTGGGTGGGCTCACCACGGACGAGATCGCGCGCGCGTTCCTGGTCCCGGAGCCGACGATCGCGCAGCGAATCGTGCGGGCGAAGCGCTCGCTCGCCGGCGTGCGCGACTCCTTCGAGCTCCCGCGCGACGCCGACCTCGCCGCGCGGCTCTCGTCCGTGCTCGAGGTGATCTACCTCGTCTTCAACGAGGGCTACTCGGCCACCGCCGGCGACGACTGGATGCGGCCCGCGCTGTGCGAGGAGGCGCTCCGCCTGGGCCGGATCCTCGCCGAGCTGGCGCCGCGGGAGTCCGAGGTGCACGGCCTCGTGGCGCTCATGGAGATCCAGGCGTCGCGTTCGCGGGCGCGCGTGGGCCCCGCGGGCGAGCCCATCCTGCTGCTCGAGCAGAATCGCGCGCGGTGGGACCGGCTCCTGATCGGCCGCGGCCTCGCGGCGCTCGAGCGCGCGGTGGCGCTCGGCACGCCGCCCGGGCCGTATCGATTGCAGGCGGAGATCGCCGCCTGTCACGCGCGGGCGGCCGTCGCCGCCGAGACGGACTGGGGGCGCATCGCGATGCTCTACGGCGTGCTCGGGAGGCTCACGCCCTCGCCGGTCATCGAGCTCAATCGCGCGGTCGCGGTCGCGATGGCGTTCGGCCCCGCCGCCGGGCTCGAGCTCGTGGACGAGCTGACCAAGGAACCGGCGCTCCGGGAGTACCACCTCCTGCCCAGCGTGCGCGGCGACCTGCTCGTGAAACTCGGGCGGCCGGCCGAGGCGCGCCCCGAATTCGAACGCGCGGCGTCGCTTACGCGCAACGCCCGCGAGCGCGAGCTGCTGCTCGAGCGCGCTCGAGCGTGTGCGGGAGGCGGCCCGCCGCCGGCGCAGCGATGAAGAGAGAGGCGAGTCTCGGCGCGCGCCCCGTCGCCCGGCGCGGTGCCGACGTCACGTCGCCGTCAGATGCGAGTGCTTCCACCCGCGCCCGGCTTGCGGCGCCAGCGCCGAAGCGAGAAAGTTCCGCCATCCCGACGCCCAGGCTGCATTCGGCCGCGAAAGGAGGCAGTCATGAAGGATCAGACGCTGCGAGTGGAGTACTTCGCGATCACGGCAGACGACAAGCCGGGGGTGGGTGCGGACACCGGCAAGAAACTCGCGAAGGAGAACGTGAACCTCCTCGCCCTGCTCGCGTTCCCGAGCGGGCCCGGCAAGGTTCAGGTGGATTTCGTGCCCGAGAACCCGGAAACGTTCACGAAGGCGGCAAAGAAGCTCGGGCTCCCGATCGGCCAGGCGAAGACCGCGCTCCTCGTCCAGGGCACCGACCGCGCGGGGGCGCTCTCCGAGATCTTCGATCGCCTGGGAACGCAGGGCATCAACGTGCGCGCCACGTGCGGCGTGGTCTGCGGCGGCAACCGCTACGGCGCCATCCTGTGGGTGGCCCCGGCGGACGTCGAGAAGGCCTCGCGCGTGCTCGGCGCGCAGTCGGCCACGCACAAGGTTTGAGCCGCCCACGGGGTGCGTGCCCCGCGACGGCGAGCGTCGGGTAGCTTCCAGGCGCTGGTGGCAGGCGAAGAGCCCACCGCCAGCGCCGAAGCATGCCCGGCCGGGATTCGGTCAGCGCATCTCGGCTCGGCGCGTCGCGGCTCAGCTCATCTCTTCGATGATGACCGGGTCGTCCTGCTCGGGCAGGAGGCGCTTGCCCTCGAACTCGATCATGTGCCCCGAGCGCGCGGCCTTGGTTTCGAGGTAGAACCGGTTGTACTCCGTCGCGGGCATCACGTGCGGGATCCGGCCGGTCACCTTCGTGCCGAGCTGCTCGAGCTGCTGGAGCTTGTTCGGGTTGTTCGTCATCAACTGGATCGAAGCCACGTTCAAGCTCGCGAGCATGTGCGCCGCGACGGCGTAGTCGCGCTCGTCGTCGCGGAAACCGAGCGCGAGGTTCGCTTCCACGGTGTCGAGCCCGCGGTCCTGGAGCGCGTACGCCCGGACCTTGTTCAGGAGCCCGATGCCGCGCCCTTCCTGCCGCATGTAGAGGATCGCGCCGCGCTCCATCGCGCCGATCCGCCGGAGCGCCACCTCGAGCTGATCGCGGCAGTCGCAGCGGAGGGAGCCCAGCGCATCGCCGGTGAGGCACTCCGAGTGGAGGCGCACCGGCAGGTCTTCCCGGCCCATGACGTCGCCGTGGACCAGCGCCACGTGCTCCTTGCCGTCCCGGTTGTTCCAGAACGCGACGATCCGGAACTTTCCGAACCGGCTCGGCAGGTCGGCCACCGCGACGACCCGCACGCAGATGTGGTGGACGCCGAAGCCGGCGCAGTCGTGGTCCTTGTCGCGCTCGACCAGGTCGTCGAGCGTGGCGACGCGGCCGAGGCCTGAACAGGGGGTGTTGTCCATGCCACGACCATAGCACGCACCGCGCGGTCGGAGTACTTTGGGCCGCACGGCACGAACGCCCGCACGGCACGAACCGATCGGAGGTCGATCATGGCAGATGCGCAAGCGCCGCTCGCGGGACCCGACCTGACGGCCGGGGTCGAGCTCGCGGCGATCCCCGTCGCGGGTAGCTTACTCGGCCACGCGCACGGCGAGCCCGTGCTGCTCGTGCGGCCGCGAGACGGCGACGACGTGTTCGCGGTCGCGCCCGCGTGCACGCACTACGGCGGGCCGCTCTCCGAGGGGGCGCTCGACGGCGACTGCCTCCGCTGCCCGTGGCACCATGCGCAGTTCGACGTGCGGACGGGCGAGGCGATCGCCGCGCCGGCGCTCGCGTCGCTCGCGAGCTGGAAGGTCGAGCGACGCGGCTCGCGCGTGTACGTCACCGGCAAGGCGGGGGCGGTACCGCAGCGGCGCCCCGCGCGCTCGCCCTCGAGCGTGGTCATCGTGGGGGCGGGCGCGGCCGGGAACGCGGCGGCCGAGATGCTGCGGCGCGAAGGCTACGCCGGACCGATCGCGCTGATCGGCGCGGACTCCTCGCCGCCGGTGGACCGGCCGAACCTCTCCAAGGACTACCTGGCCGGCACCGCGCCCGAGGACTGGGTGCCGCTCCACGGCGCGGAGTTCTACGCGGCGCACGACATCGAGCTGGTCCTCGGGACGCGCGCGGTGACGCTCGACACGAGCGCGCGCCGGCTCGGCCTTTCCGACGGAACGAGCCGCGAGTACGGCGCGTTGCTCCTCGCCACCGGCGCGGATCCGGTTCGGCTCGCGGTGGCGGGGAGCGATTCCGCGCACGTCTTCACGCTCCGCTCGCTCGCGGACAGCCGCGCCATCATCGCGCGCGCGACCGCGGCGGGCGTGCAGCGCGCGGTCGTGGTGGGCGCGAGCTTCATCGGGCTCGAAGTCGCGGCCGCGCTCCGGACGCGCGGGCTCAAGGTGTGCGTCGTCGGGCGGGAGGCCTGCCCGCTCGAGCGCGTGCTCGGGCCGGGGCTGGGAGCGTTCGTCCGCGCGCTGCACGAGGAGCACGGCGTCCACTTCCACCTCGGGCGCACGGTCCAGGCGATCGAGGCGGACGGGGTCGTGCTCGACGACGGCTCGCGGACCCGCGGGGACCTGGTCGTGGTGGGCATCGGCGTCCGTCCGGCGCTGGCCCTCGCCGAGCAGGCGGGGCTCGAGCTCGACCGTGGCGTCGTGGTGAACCGCTTCCTCGAGACGAGCGCGCCCGGCGTCTGGGCCGCCGGCGACATCGCGCGCTTTCCCGATGCCCGCTCCGGCGAGCGCGTCCGGATCGAGCACTGGGTCGTCGCCGAGCGCCAGGGCCAGACCGCGGCCCGCAACATCCTGGGGCGCGGCGAGCCGTTCACGGCGGTGCCGTTCTTCTGGAGCCAGCACTACGACGTGGCGATCAACTACGTGGGGCATGCTGAAGCCTGGGACGGGATCGACGTCGCGGGCAGCATCGCCGACCGGAGCTGCGTCGTGGCCTACCGGAACCGGGGCAGGATCGCCGCGATCGCCAGCATTTACCGCGATGCGGAAAGCCTCGCGGCCGAATCGCTGCTCGAACGCGACGACCAGGCCGGCCTGGAGGCGCTCGTTTCGGGCGCGGGAGTGGCCTGAGCGGGCGCGCCAGAGATGTGAAGGGCTTTGCATCGTCCGAAGGCTGCAATGCCCGGTCGCAGTCCGCATGTGAATTGCTGGGAAAACTTCCGCAAGCGCGGGTCATTTGTTACTCCCGCCAGAGTTCACATTCGCAGGATGCGACGCGCGAACGCCGCGTGAATCAACGCCGCGGCTCCCGCGGCAACGCCCGCGCCGCATCGCGCACGATTTCCTGGCACGCGCCCTGCCTCATCCCGCCGCGCCCGGCACACCGCGCCTCACCGTGCGGCGAGCCGGGCGACGATGCCCTCACCAGGGAGCCAGGCAGGCCCCGCTCACCACCAGGGACCCGCCAGGCAGGGAGGTTCTCTCGTGCGGCACGTGCTTCGCACATTCCGATTCGTCGCGTTGGCCGCGCTGGTGCTCCTCGGCGCCGGCGTCGCGAACGCAGGTTCCTACACGCGGATTCAGATTCTCCTGCCCGGCGAGACCGCGGCACCCGGAACGCCCTCCGGCAAAACGGGCACCCCACGCGCCCAGACCGCGGGCGTCCCGTTCACGATCGCCGTGAACGCCTGCGACGACACCTGGACCCCGGTGACCTCGGTCACGAACGTCGTCCAGATCCTGGCGTCCGACGCGAGCGCGACGCTCCCGGCGCCCGCGTCGCTCGCCGCCGGCGCCGCGTCCTTCACCGTGACGCTCAACGCCGCCGGCAGTTTCACGCTCTACGCGCACGATCAGACCGACGGCACGGTGCCCGACGGCGTGTCCGCGAACCTCCAGACGCTCGTGATCCAGAGCTTCACGTTCTCGACGATCAACCAGAAGAACCAGACCGTCGGCGTGCCGTTCACGGTCACGCTCACGGCGCGCGACGCGAACGGCGCGCTCGTCTCCGGCTACTCCGGCTGGGTGCGGCTCAAGGAGATCACGAGCTACGGCGACGGGCGCGTCCTGCCCGACAGCGTTCAGCTCGCGGGCGGCACCTGGACCGGCGGCCTGGCGTGCACGCGTGCGGACGAGACGAGCATCAACCGCGGCAACGTCAACTTCTACGCGTTCCTGTCGAACGCTCCGGGCAAGAACGGCACGAGCGATCCCTTCACCGAGCATCCCGGCCCGTTCACGCGCGTGCAGATCGTGGCGCCCGGCCAGTCCCCGCTGCCCGGGAGCAGCTCCGGGCTCGTGGGCGCACCGGCCTCGCAGAGTGCCGGGCTCGCGTTCACCGTGAACGTGTTCGCGACCGACGACTGGTGGAACCCGGTGCTCTCCGCGGACAACGTTCGGGTGACCTCGAGCGACGCCGCCGCGAGCACGCCGGTGTCGGGGGCGCTCGTGAACGGCGCCCACGCCTTCGCGGTGACGCTCAACACGGTCGCCACCCAGACGCTCAGCGTGGGCGACGTCACGAACCCGGGCATCACGTCGATGACGAGCGCCGGCATCCTCGTGATCCCGAGCGGCGCCGACCACTTCGCGTTCTCCGCCATTCCCACGCCCCAGGTGGCGGGCACGCAGGTCCTGGTCACGATTCGCGCCGTGGACTCGGGGAACAACACCGTGCCCGGATACGACGGCGACGTGAACCTGGCCGCGAACACGGGCGCGGGCAGCATCGGGCCCGAGCGCGTCACGCTCGCGAACGGCAGCTGGACCGGGCTCGTGTCGCTGCGCGGCGCGGGCGCGAACGTGACGCTGACCGCGTCCGACTTCTCCTCGCCGGCGCACATCGGCCAGAGCAACGGCTTCGTCGTGCAGCCCGGGGCGTTCGCGGGACTTCAAGTTCTGGTGCCCGGCGAGACGGCGCAGGGCGGCACGGCCGACGGCCGCGCCGGAACCCCGAGCGGTCAGATCGCGGGCTCGCCGTTCACGCTCACGCTCCGCGCGGTGGACGCGTGGTGGAACCTGGTGAGCACGGTGGGCGACGCGGTGGCGCTCGGCTCGACCGACGCGTTCGCGGGCATGCCGGCCGAGACCACGCTCGTCAACGGCCAGCTGCTGCTGCCCGTCCGCCTCTTCAAGACCGGCGCGCAGCGAATCTGGGCGCAGGACGTCACGACGCCGGTCGCGCACGCGGACACGTCGAGCGCGTTCACGGTCACCGGCGGCTCGTTCGCGAAGGTGCTCGTCCTGGCCCCCGGCGAGTCGCCCGCGCCGGGCACGGCCTCGGGCCGCACCGGGGTCGCGACCGACCAGTCGATCAACTACGCGTTCACCGTCACCGTGCTCGCCACCGACTCCTGGTGGAACCCGGTCGGCGGGGTGGCCGACGTGGTCCACCTGGGCTCGGACGACCCGCTCGCGACGCTCGGCGCGGACCAGGCGATGGTGGACGGACGCGCCGACATGAGCGTCCGCCTCGCGCGCGGCGGCTACGACCAGGTGAGTGTGTCCGACGCGACGAACCCGTCGCGCACGGGCAGCACCACCCAGGTGCGTGCGATCTCGAGCGGCTTCCACCTCGAGGCCGCGATCAGCCCCGCCACCGCGCGCGCCGGCGAGCCGTTCACGGTGACCGTGAAGGTCACGAACGACGCCGGCAGCGTGATCCAGGAGATCAACTCGTTCGTCTCGCTCGAGGTCCAGAACGCCTCGTCGCGCGCCGCCGGCCGCGGCACGCTGCTCACGACCCAGTTCCAGCTCCTCCAGGGGCAGCGGAGCGTGTCCGAGACGTACACGTTCTCCGAGCCCATCGTGATCCTCGCCCGCGACGACGCGGGGAACGCGCCCGCGACCTCGAACGCCATCACGATCGGCCCCGGCCAGCCGGCGGCGATCCACATGTCGAGCAATCCGACCTGGGTCGGAGGGAATCGCCACGCGAGCGTCGTGGCCCGGCTCGTGGACGCGTACGAGAACGGCATCCCCGACGCGAGCGTGAGTTTCTCGCTCGTCTCCGGCACCGGCCAGCTCGGCGTCGCGGACACGGCGACGGCGGCCGACGGCACCGCGCGCGTCGACTTCCTGAGCCCGCGCCAGCCCGAGTCGGACCGCGTCCACGCGAGCGCGTCCGGGCTCGCCGCCGACTACGACCTGCAGGTGGCGTTCGTCGACCCGAACGCGGCCGGCGGCACGATGACGAACTACCCGAACCCGTTCCACCCGCCCCTCGAGCCCACGACGCTGGCGTGGAAGCTCGACGACCAGGCGGCCGTGAGCGTGCGGATCTTCACCCAGACCGGTGACCTCGTGCTCCAGAAGGCGTTCGAGCGCGGCGCGCAGGGCGGGTCGCAGGGCTTGAACACCTGGGCGTGGGACGGGCGCAACGGCCGCGGAGACCTGGTCGCGAGTGGTGGTTACGTCGTGCTGGTCGAAGCACACGGAACCGGCGAAACGCTGCACGTCATCCGCCGCAAGATCGCGGTGGTGCGCTGATGAAGGAGAGAACGATGGTCCCGAACGTGGGCACGCGGCCCGTCGCCGCCCTGCTCGTCGCGGCGCTCGCCGCGATGCCGGTGGTGGCGCGCGCGCAGGTGCAGAACGCCGGCGGTCCCGGCGAGTGGCTGACGCAGTTCCAGAGCGCCCGCTCGCTCGGGCTCGGGGGCTCGTTCGCGGCGCTCGGCGACGACGCGCTGGGCATCGTGTGGAATCCGGCATCGATCGTGGGGCTCGATCGCGACGAGCTCCGGTTCGAGAACGCCCGGCTCTTCGAGGAGACCTCGATCAACGGCTTCGGCTTCGCGGTCCCGGGGAGCCGGCTCCCGAGCTTCGGTTTCTCGATGCTGTCGCTGTCGTCCGGCGACTTCCAGAAGACCGACGAGATGAACAACCCGCTCGGCACGTTCCGCGAGGGGGAGACCGCCTACCTGTTCACGGTCGCGAAAGGGGTGACGCCCCGCTTCGCGCTGGGTGCGAACTTGAAGCTCGTGCAGCAGACGGTCGAGGCGTTCAACGCCGGCGGCTTCGGCGTGGACCTGGGGACGACGTTCGCGCTGCTCCCGAACCTGCGCCTGGCGCTCGCGGGCATGAACTTCGGCGGTCCGAGCCTGACGCTCCGCACCTCGCAGGAGAGCTACCCGACCCAGATCCGCGCCGGCGCCGCGCTCACGACGCTCGGCGGCCGTGGGCTCGTCACCGCCGAGTTGGACCAGCAGGCCGGGCTCGGGGCGCGCCTGCACGCGGGGGCCGAATACTGGGTTCAGCCGGCGTTCGGGTTGCGCGTGGGCTACAACGACTCGTACGGCTGCGGCGGGTTCAGCTACCGCTTCGCGCCCCAGTACCAGCTCGACTACGCGGTGGCCGATCACGCGCTCGGGCTCACGCACCGGGTCGGGCTGTCCTGGCAGTTCGGCGGCTACTTCGCGAGCTCGGCGGCGAACCCGACCGTGTTCTCGCCGACCGGCGAGCACGCGGTGACCCAGATCGCGCTGAACGCCCACACGAAGGCGGACGCACGCGAGTGGACGCTCGAGATCGTCGACAAGGGGAACCAGGTGGTGCGCCGCTTCGGCGGTCCGGGCCAGCCTCCGTCGCACATCGAATGGGACGGCAAGGGCGACACCGGCCTGCCGCTCGCGGACGGCGCCTATCGCTACCGGCTCGCCGTGACCGACGGCGCCG
>DATDEX010000206.1:0-8269 GCA_036522895.1 Candidatus Eiseniibacteriota bacterium
GGCGTGCGCGATCGCCGCCTGGCCCGCCGTGTGCGCCGCGCCATCGAGCGCGGTGCGGTGCCAGGTCTCGCGGCGATCGCCCTCGGCGAGGTCGAGCACCGCGAGGCAGTCGGCGAGCGTGCGCGCCGGCGGCATCCCGAGGCGCTGCTCGTTCGCGAGCGCACGGAACAGGTGTTCTTCGGGCGAGGCCACGACGTGCAGCGTCGCCCCCGGCTCGGCGAGCGGGCTCTGGATCCAGCCCGGCAGGAACGCGTCCTCGCCGGGCGTCGCCGCGCCGGCATCGGGGTCGCGCGCGTCGCCGCCCGCGTCGTACGGGTAGGCGAGTCCGCGCTGCCACGCGCGCGCCGGCATGAACGCGCCGCCGTGCCACAGCGTGACGGGCGCATAGCCCTCCACGGTCAGGCAGCGCACCCGGCCCGGGATGCCGCTCACCGCGCCGCGGAACTCGGGCGTCTCGGACTGGAGACCCGCGAGCGAGCGCGCGACCAGGAGCGGCGCGACGTGGAGTCGGACCGGGCCGCCCTCGAGTAGCCGCCAGGTCGCGAGCAGCGCGGCGTGTCCCTCGATCAGCCGGTACTCGCGCTCGATGAGCCAGCCGTCGCCCCGGAAGCGCCAGCGCGGCCAGGGCTGTTCGCGGAAGGATTCGACCGCCGGCAGGAGCCCCGCGCGCACCGCGAGCTGGGGGGCCGCGTCGCGCCGGCTCGCGAGCACGAACGCCGGCGTGAGCTCGTACGCGGGACCGTCCGCGGGCGTCGCGCGATCGTCGAAGCGCAGCAGCGACACCGCGGGCAACTCGGCCCGCGGGCCCACGAGCGGGGCCGCGAGCAACGCATGTCCGCGCCGGGTGGCGGCGCCGGAGGCGGTGCCGCGCGCAAGCGCGCCACGACCGTCCGCGAGCCGCCAGGTCCGGGCGCTGGCATCCAGCAACGCGACGAGGGCGTCCAGGCCGTCGGGCATAGGCGCGCAGAATACGCGCGCCCATGGCGCGGGCGCCACCGGCTCAATGCGCGGCGGTCGGGTGGTGGATCACGGTGGAAAGCGGCGCCAGCTCGAGGCCCTCGAGACGCTTGCTCGCGAACGCGCGATCGAGCCAGGGTGCGGTGGTCCGCGTCACGCGCAGCAGCACGAGCGCGGTGCCGCGCTGGCGGGCGTGCTCCAGCACCTCGCTCCACGAACGATCGAGCGCCCGCGTGTCCGCACGACGCGCCTCGCCGTCGAGGATCGCGTCGGGTTCGTCGTATGCCGCGCCGACGCGCGAGGCGAGCGGCCGGCACACGGCGCGCGGCACCGCGCCCACGTGCAGGAACGGCAGGTTCGCCCGGCGGAGCTCGCGATAGACCGCGGTCATGAACGCCTCGTCCTGGGTCGCGAACGAGCCCATCAGGTTCGCCACCGCCACCACCGGCCGCGCCATCTCGATCTCGCGCCGGAGCGCCTGTTCGATGCGGCCGGCGGACATGTTGACGAGCAGCGTCGCGGGGCCCGGGTTCACGCGCGGATAGTTCTCGGGCTCCATCGGCATGAACAGGACGACCTCGCGCTTGTGCTCGCGGGCCGCGCGGAGCGCGGTGTCCTTGGGGCCGCCGTTGGCGACGGCGCCCACCGCGAACGTCTCGGGCCGCGCGCACACCGCGACGAGCAGCGATTCGTCTTCGGTCGCGGCAAAGAGCAGCACGGCGAGGCGGGCGGCGGCGTGCGCTTCCGGCTCGTCCGGCGGCTTCGGGCGGACGATCTCGACGAGGTGCGTGGCACGCCCGGGCACGCCGACGAGCAACGTCACCACCAGCGCGCCGTCGTCGCGCAAGTGCTCGTGGCCGGACAGCACCTCGGCGCCACCCGACTCGACCGCGCGCGTCACGAGGTGGTTCACGAGCAGCGGCGCTCCGTCCCGCGGCAGCGTCACCTTCCAGTGGAGCGCGGGGCCCTCGCCGCCATCGACATGCGATTCGATCGCGCCGGCGGCGATGCCGGCGCGCGCGAGCCCGCGCTCGATCTGCTTGCCGACGATGCGGACCGCGTGCGCGCGGTCGCCGAGGTGGAGGTAGCGCCACTGGGCGAGCCGGCCGGAGTCGGAGGCCGCCCACGCCAGCAGCTCGCCCGCGAGGAACAGCAGCAGGGCGGCGGCCGCGAGCCCGCCGAGCATCAGCGGCGCGCGTGTGTGTTTGGCGGCGGATCGGCGTCTGACCATGGAGAGGACTTCGCACACTAAGGAGTGGCGCGCGCGAGCGTCAACGAATCTGTCGTGCGGGAGCGCGCGCGGGCTCGCGATTCGCAATGCGCTCGCCCGGGCGCGAGTGGTACGCTTTCGGTCACATCACGCTTCCGGAGGGCCTTTTTGCACATGCCTGACACCGGCCGCATGGGCCGGTGACACGCTTTCTGATGGCCAGCCGATGCTTGCATTGTTCCATCGGGACTCGCCCCTTCCGGGCCCGGTCCCCGACGTCATCACCTTCCGGGAGGTTGGTTCCATGAAGTCGCTGCGACTGCTCGCCCTCGTACTCCTCGCCTGCACGTGTAGCGCTGCCGCGGCGCTCGCGTGCGACCACCCCAAGTCGGCCGCTTCCGCGACTTCCGCCTCGACCGCCTCCGCCACCCCGACCACCGGCAAGACGCCCACCGTGCCCCTCGATGGGGGCTGCTCGGCCGTCACGCAGGGATACAAGACCACAGCCGAAGCCGCCGCGGCCGCAGGTTGTCCCGCCGCCATGGCCGCGCAGTGCACGCCGGCGATGCGCGCCGCCTGCGCGAAGAACGCCGCCATGGCGAAGGGCGCGAGCTGCGGGATGCACGGCAGCGCGACCGCCGCGGGCATGGACCACTGCGCGAACGCCAAGGGCGCCGCGATCACCGCGGCCGCGGCCGGCATGATCTGCTCCGGCCACATGAACGACGTCGCGCACGACTGCTCGGCCTGCGAGGACTGGACGGCCTGTGAGCAGGCGGTGCGCGCGCTCGGCGCCAAGGCGCAGGTCGTGCCGCTCAAGAACGGCGCCATGATCGTGTACACCGCGGAATCCAAGTCCGACATCAAGGCGCTCCAGTCCCTGGTCGCCAAGCGCAACGACAAGATGGTCGCGGCGCTCTCCGCGGGCAGCGACAAGAAGCTCTGCGACGAGTGCAAGCAACTGCGCGGCGCGATGGCGAGCGGCAAGCTGCACCGCGAGGTGGTGAACGTGGAGCGCGGCTGCATGACGCTCATCACGTCGAACGATCGCGGGGTCGTGCAGAAGATTCGGGCCATGACGGGGCAGCCGGTGGCGATGCGCTAGGCACTCCGCTCGCGCTCTTTTGGGCCGGTCCGATTACCAAACGGACCGGCCCTTTTCGTTGGCAGGTTGCTTGGCGAAGATCCTAGATCTCGCACGTTGGGGGGTCCGAGGGGGTCTCGCGAAGGAGGACGGTCGTCGCCGACCTCCTGTCGGCTCCTCCCTCGTCTGGCAACACGCTCCGGCCCTCCTGGCCTCCCGCGTGTCGCCAGGCGCCTCCTCCGCGAGACCCCCTCGGACCCCCCTCGGGTTCGGAGAACTCGGCGGCGGCACATGCCATCCGCGAGATCCCCTCAGACCCCCGGTCTGGGGCGAACAACTGGCGGGGGCACGGCTCCGTGGCGGGGAAGGGCCGGACGTCGTTGCTGGCTGGCAGTGCCTCTTGTCGCAGCGGCTCGTGAGTTGACCGGGGCTTCGCTTGGCGGTCGGGGTTGGGGGGCATAGGCTTGGGGTCAAATGCCTATTGCGCTGCCGTCGTTTCTGCCCCGGTCGCGCCAGCGGAAGCTGGCGTTGCTGATCCTGGCGGTCGCGCTGCCGGCGCTGACGCTGGCGGGGACCGGCGTCTGGCTCACGCTCCGCGTGGCCCACCAGGTCGAGGCGGAATCGGCGCGCTACAACGCCTACCTCGCCGAGAAGGTCATCGAGGCGTTCGAGCGCGAGCTCGTGGACCAGGTGCGGAGCGCGCTCGTGAGCGCGGAGGCGGTCTCGCGCACCGGCGGCTCGGTGGATCAGATCCGCGCCGCGCTCGCGACGCGGGCGAGCCTGTTCGAGGCGCCGCAGTTCGTGCCGCTCGAGGAGCTCGAGGGCTACTCGCTCGTCACGGTCGACGGCCAGCTCCTCATCTACGGCGACGATCCCTCCGGCCACCGTGATCACCCGTTCGCCGCCATGCTCATCAACGGCGCCGACGGCTACGCCATCGGCGCGGGCGGCTGGTGGTTCAATCCGCGCGCGTTCCTGGCCGGCAACCTGCGCTCCGTGGTCGTCGATCGGCTGCCGTCGAGCCCGCGCATGTACGGCGGCCTCGAGTCCACTCGCCACCTCGCCATCACGGTCGTCGACGACGACGGCCACGAGGTGGCGCACGTGCGCGAGGCCACGTCGCGCGAGACCGAGCGCACGGTCGCCATGACCGGGCCGTTCGAAGGGTTCCAGGTGCGCGTGTCCGCCACGGAGACGTCGCCGGTCGCGTTCGCGCATCGCCTCGTGGTGATCGAGGTCGCATTCATCGCGCTCCTCGCGCTCGTCATGCTCGGCGCCACGTTCGTGGGCGCACGGTACATCATGCGGCAGATCGAGCTCGTGAACGCCAAGTCGAGCTTCGTCTCGAACGTGACGCACGAGCTCAAGACGCCGGTCGCGGTCATCAAGCTCGCGGTCGAGACGCTCGAGCTGGGCCGCGTGAGCAGCGAGGCCGAGCGCGACAAGTACCTGCGCACGATCACGCGCGAGAGCGACCGGCTGGCCCAACTCGTCGACAACATCCTCGACTTCTCGCGCCTCGAAGCCGGCCAGCGCACGCTGCAGCTCTCGCCGCTCGACCTGCGCGACGTCGTGCACGCCGCCATGGACACGTTCCGGCTGCGGCTCGAGGACGCCGGATTCCACTACGAGCTCTCGCTCCCGGACTCGGTCCCGATGGTGCTCGGGGACGGACAGGCGCTCCAGCACTGCGTGCTCAACCTGTTGGACAACGCCGTCAAGTACTCGCGCGAGCAGAAGGAGGTGCGGGTGGCGGTCGCCCCCCGGGACGGCATGCTGACCCTGGCGGTCGCGGACCGCGGGATCGGCATCCCGCCCGAGGACCAGGAGCGCATCTTCGAGAAGTTCGCCCGCGTCGAGAGCGGGCTCGTCCACACGGTGAAAGGGGCCGGTTTGGGCCTATCGCTTGTCGAGATGCTGGTTCGCGCGCATCATGGCCGGGTCGAGGTGGCCAGTACGCCCGGCGAAGGCAGCACGTTCACGATTCTCCTGCCCGTCTGGGATGGAGGCCGCGGCTCCGGAAACTCGTCGCCGTGACCTCGGTCGGCGCGGATCCTGCCCGCTCGCGGGGGGGTTCGCGACGGGACCGCGTGCGGCATGGGGCTCGGCGCCCCGGGAGATGGACCATGAAGCGAATCCTGATCGTCGAAGACGAAGAGGGCATGCTCGACGGCCTTGCCCACAACTTCCGCTACGAGGGCTACGACGTCCTGACCGCGAAGAACGGTCAGGAAGGCCTGCGGCTCGCGCTCAAGCAGAAGCCCGATGCCGTGCTGCTCGATATCATGCTGCCCGAGAAGGACGGGTTCACCGTGCTGAAGGAGCTGCGCCAGCGCCACAAGGACATCCCGGTGCTGGTCATGACGGCGCGCAACTTCGAGGCCGACGTGCTCAAGGGCTTCGATCTCGGCGCGGACGACTACGTGACCAAGCCGTTCAGCATCAAGGAGGTCATGGCGCGCGTGAAGCGTCTGGTCGCGCGGGGCCCCATGAACACCGGCGCTCCGGCCACGACCACGTACACGTTCGGCGACGTCGAGGTCCGCTTCGAGCCGCGCGAGGTGCTCAAGGTCGGCAAGCAGGTGGCGCTGTCGTTCAAGGAGTTCGAGCTGCTCAAGTACCTGATCGAGCACCGCGGCCGCACGGTGAGCCGCGAGGAGCTGCTCGAGGAGATCTGGGGCGTCGACGAAGAGCTCGGCGTGACCACCCGCACCGTGGACACGCACGTCTCGAACCTGCGCAGCAAACTGGGCGACGGGTTCGAGAAGCCGTTCATCGTGGCCGTGCACAAGGTGGGCTACAAGTTCGTCGAGCCGTGATCCGGATGCAGCACCCCACACCCCGTTCCAGCACCCCGCGCGCCCACCCCGTGCCTCGCACGGGTACCCCGCTCGCGGGGTGCGCGTTTCTGGTCGCCGCGCTGGCGGCGTTCGCCGCGGGCGGCTGTGGCCACGGCGAGTCCCCGCGGGTGCGGGTGGTGAACGCCTCGGGCCGCCGCCTCGACGCGCTCTGGGTGCGCACCGAGCACGACTCCGTGCGCGTGCCCGCGCTGGCCCCGGGCGAGAGCGTCGAAGTGCGCCCGAGCGTGCACGGGGAGGACTTGATGTGGATCACCGGCCACTTCGGCGCCCGGCCGATCGAGTCGCACGGCGGCGAGTACGTCGAGGGCACCGGGGGCTACCGCTTCCGCGCCGTGATCGACTCCGCGGGCCACGCGGAGTTGCGCTTCGTGCGACTGGGGCTCTGGTAGGCGCGACGGCGCCTCAACCGTTCGCGCCCCGATCCTCCGCCGCACGCGCCAGCCGCGCGAACTCGTCGAGCGTGAGCGTCTCGCCGCGGCGTGTGAGCACGATCCCGGCCTGGCGGCCGAGCCGCTCCACGGCGTCGCGCGGCAGGCCGAGCGCGTTCTCGAGCGTGTTCGCGAGCTGCTTCCGCCGCTGCTGGAACGAGGCGCGGATGATGCGGAAGAGCAGCGCCTCCGGCGCCTCCACGGGCGGGTGCTCGCGGAGGAAGAAGCGCACGAGCATGGAGTCCACCGTGGGCCGCGGCCAGAACGCGCCGGCGCGCAGCGTCATGAGCGGCTCCATGAGCGCGTGGTAGCGGGCGAACAGCGTGAGCGCGCCGTACTCGGGCGTGCCCGCGGCGGCGGCGAGCCGCTCGGCGTACTCCTTCTGGACGAGCAGCACCGCGCTGCGCACCACGCGCCGCGCCGCGAACAGGTGCTCGAGGATCTGGGTCGTGACGTTGTAAGGAATGTTGCCCACCACGACGAGCCGATCGACCCCGTGCGCGGTGGCCGCCGCGGCGAGATCGAACTCCAGGAAGTCGCCGGCGACGATCGAGATGCGCGGCACGTCGCCACACTCTTCGCGCAGGTACTCGACGAGCCCCAGGTCCTTCTCCACGGCGATCAGGTGGCGCACGCGCCGGGCGATGCGCAGCGTGAGCGCGCCGGCGCCGGGGCCGATCTCGACCGCGACGTCGTCGTCGCGGAGGTGGGCGTGCTCGACGATGCGCTCGGCGATGTCTTCACGGACGAGAAAGTTCTGCCCGAAGCGCTTGCGCGGCGAGAGCCCCAGGTCCTTCTCCACGGCGATCAGGTGGCGCACGCGCCGGGCGATGCGCAGCGTGAGCGCGCCGGCGCCGGGGCCGATCTCGACCGGCAAATTTAGATCCGGTCAACGCGTTGGCTTACGAGTAGAATGACTGTAACGGCGACAGCAGGAAAGAAAGTGGCAATTCTTAAAGCCGAAAATCTGGAGAAGACTTATCGCGTCGGCAAAGTTGACGTGCCAGCATTGCGTGGCATATCGCTCAACGTCGAAGCGGGTGAATTCGTCGCAGTCATGGGTCCATCCGGCTGCGGCAAATCGACGATGCTGCATTTGCTGGGTGGCTTGCTGACACCGACCAAGGGCCGCATTGTAATCGATGGCGAAGATCTGACAGCAGCAACGGACGCGAAACGCACGGACATTCGTCGTCGCAAAATCGGCTTCGTTTTTCAACGCTTCAATCTGTTTCCGACTCTGACCGCCGACGGCAATTTACGTTTGGCTGAGCGCATTCACGGCAATGGGGCGGGCGATCCGCAGCGCCGGCGTGAAATCCTGGGACTGTTGCGGCTCGAAGACAAGATGCATCACAAGCCTCTCGAACTGTCCGGTGGTGAACAGCAACGTGTCGCGCTTGCACGCGCCGTGATCACCCAACCCGCTTTGGTTCTCGCCGACGAGCCGACCGGCAATCTCGATTCAGAAAACTCTGCAATCGTGCTGAACATGTTTCAGGAATTAAATCGCCGCTTCAATCAAACAATCATCATGATCACGCACAATCCTGAAGCTGCGGCCGCGTGTGGCCGCGTCATCCAGATGCGCGACGGGCACATCGTCGCGAGTTAGTACGCTCTCCTGGACACGATCCACTGCAGGCTGATTGTCAGATTCCAAGATTTTTTTACCGTAGGACTGGAATCGCGTTTGCGTTCGACAAGTACCTCATATCAACTTGAGCGA
>DATDEX010000207.1:0-9967 GCA_036522895.1 Candidatus Eiseniibacteriota bacterium
CGACTGCGCATCGGGCGAGAGCACGTCGCTCGCGCGGGTCGTGTCGGCGGACAGCAGCCGATCGCCGGGTGCCAGCCCGGCCAGCGCCCCCGGGCTGCCGGCATCCACCGATTCCACGCGGCCGTCGGGGCGCAGGACGACCCCGGTGTACGCGTGCTCGCCCAGGCTCAGGCCGGACGCCAGCAGGATCCAGGCGGCGGGAAGCAGCAGCCAGCGAAGCTGGAAGCCGGGTGCCGGTCGATCCACTCGGTTACCCCCAAGAGAGAACGACGCCGACGCTCGCAGTCCGCGCCGCGGCCGTCAAGCGGACAGAGCGGCGTGGACGGCGCGCGAGCGCAACGCTATTCTCGGTCAAGTCGCTTGCAAGCCATGCCGATACGCAAAGCAATCCCTGCGGCCATCTGCGCCGCCGGGGTGTGGCCGATGAGGCCGCAAACCCAGCGGCACGCCATGCCGCGATCCGTGCATCGGTAGCGTACACGGGGTTGAGGAGCGGAGGCTCGTTCAATCATGCTGGTCCTAACAAGGAAGTTAGGAGAGAACATCCGGATCGGTGATGCCGTGAAGATCACCGTCCTCGAGGTGCGTTCGGGTCAGGTGAAGCTCGGCATCGAGGCGCCGCCCGAGGTGAAGGTGCATCGCGAGGAGATCTACGCGCGCATCCAGGAGGAGAACCGGAAAGCGGCGGCGCAGCAGCGGCCGCCGGTCGCCGGCCCCGATCCGGGGAAGAAGTGACGGGTTCCGCAGCGTGCGGCGCCTGGGCGCTGGCCGCGCGGTCCTGACGAGGAACCATGAGCCCTCGACGCAATGACATCAGCGGGAAGCACGTGGTGAAGCTCGAGCACGCGAAGATCATTCCGCTCCCGAGCGAGGGCGTCGTCCGGCTCGCGCGCGTCGCGCAGGCCCGGCGGCGGATCGCCTCGGGCTGGTACGACCGCGCCGAAGTGCGCGACAGCCTCGTCGAAGCCGTGCTCCACGAGTTCCGCGGGCGCTGACCCCCGCGCCCCTGTCGAGCTTCCGCGAGCCGCCCGGCCACCCGCCGGGCGGCTCGCCGCTTTCGGGCCGCGCCGCCGGGCGCTATGCTGGCCGCTCGCCAAAGGATGGCCATGCCAGTTCGAACGAGACGGCGTCCCGCCGCATTCCCGATCGATGCCGCGTTCCGCGCGCTCATGGACGACGCGGAGTCCGGGGTATTGGTGCTGGATCCGCGCCGGCGCGTCGAATCCGTCAACCCCGTCGCGCTCGAGCTGCTGGGGGTCTCGCCGGCGCGTGCGCGCGGGGCGGAGGCCTCGACGCTCCTGCGCACGGTCGTCGCCGGCGAGGACCTGGCCCGCGACGCGTTCGCGGGCCCGCACCTCGAGCGCGAGGCCGTGCTGCACACGCCGGGCGCCGGCGACGTCCCCGTCCTGCTCACCGCGCACCGCTTCGGCCGTCCCGCGTGGGTGCTCGTGACGCTGCACGACCTCACGTCGACGCGGCGCATGCAGCAGGAACTCCGTCGCCACGAGCGGCTCGCGACGCTCGGCCAGCTCTCGGCCGGGGTCGCGCACGAGATCCGCAATCCGCTCGCCGGCATCGGCACCAGCGCCCAGGTGCTGCTCAAACGCTTCGAGCCCGGCGACGATCGCGCCCGCTTCGTGCAGGTGATCCTCGACGAGGTCGCGCGACTCGACCGCATCGTGACGAGTTTGCTCCAGTACGCGCGTCCGCGGCAGCCCGAGCTCAAACCCGTGCGGCTCGCGGAGTGCGTCGCACGCGTCGTCGGCCTGTCGCTCGAGGGTGCCAGGCGCCAGGGCGTGCACGTCGAATCCGAGGTGGCGTCGCGACTGGCCGCGGTCTACATTGACGCCGACCTCGTGCACCAGGTGCTGCTCAACGTGACGCTCAACGCGTTGCAGGCCATGCCGGCGGGCGGCACGCTGCGTTACGAGGTCCGCCACATCCGGCGCCGCCGGCCGCCGCGCGGACCCGGGCGCCGCTCCGAGGACCGCAGCCGTCCCGACGATCGCCAGAAGAACGGGGACCGCCGGATTTCGCCGTGGATCGAGATCCAACAGGTGCGCGTCATCGACACGGGGGTCGGCATCCCGCGCGGCACGCTCGCCAAGCTGTTCGACCCGTTCTTCACGACCAAGGCCTCGGGCACCGGCCTGGGGCTCAGCATCTCGCAGACCATCATGCAGGAACACGGCGGTTCCATCGCGGTCGACAGCAAGGAAGGTCGCGGCACCACCGTGCTCCTCAACTTCCCGCTGGAGAAGCGAAATGGCGAAAGGCGACAGCTCGACCCGCGCGCAATCGAAGGGCACACTCCTCGTCGTCGATGACGAGCGCTCGCTCCGCTTCAGCATCGGCGAGTGGGCGCGGGACGAGGGCTTCGCCCCGCTCGAGGCCGCCACGGGGCGCGAGGCGCTCGAGGCGGTGCGCGAGCGAGGCGTCGACGCGGTCGTGCTCGACTTGAAGCTCGGGGACGAGGACGGCCTGCGGGTCTTGAAGGAGCTGCGCGACGCCGATCCCGCGCTGCCGGTGGTCATGCTGACCGGGCACGGCACGGTCGAACAGGCGGTGCGGGCGATCCAGCTCGGCGCCTACGACTTCATGCTCAAGCCCCCCGACCTGAGCCACCTGGGGGTCGTCCTCGACCGCGCGCTCGAGCACGCGCGCCTGCGGCTCGAGGTGAGCCGCCTGCGCGAGAGCGCGACCGGGAAGCTGGAGATCATCGGCGACTCGGACGGGCTCCGGAACGCGCTGTCGCGGCTCGAGCGCGCGGCCAAGGCGAGCGCCTCGACCGTGCTGATCCACGGCGAGACCGGCTCCGGCAAGGAGCTCATGGCGCGCTATCTGCACGACAAGAGCGCCCGGGCCGGCGGCCCGTTCGTGGAGTTGAACTGCAGCGCGATCCCCGAGACGCTGCTCGAGAGCGAGCTCTACGGCCACGAGCGCGGCGCGTTCACGGACGCGAAGCGCTTCCGGAAGGGCCTGTTCGAGCTCGCCGACCGCGGCACGCTGTTCCTGGACGAGATCGGGGAGATGGCGCCGCAGCTCCAGGCCAAGCTCCTGCGCGTCCTCGAGACGCGGACGTTCCGCCGCGTGGGCGGTGCGGTCGACATCACGGTGGACGTGCGCGTGGTCGCGGCGACGCACCGCGACCTCGTGAAGCTGGTCGCCGAGGGGCGGTTCCGCGAGGACCTCTACTTCCGGTTGAACGTCGTCCCGGTCCTGGTGCCGCCGCTTCGCGAACGGCTCCGCGACATTCCGCCGCTCGCCGAGCATTTCGTCGCGCGCTTCTGTCGCGAGCTCGGGCGGCCCACGGCGCGGGTCCACCCGGCCGCGCTCGAGCGCATGCAGGCGTACCGCTGGCCCGGCAACGTGCGCGAGCTCCGGAACGTCATCGAGCGCGTCGTGCTGCTCGAGGCCGATGACGAGATCCGGGCCGAACACCTGCCGGCCGAGATGTCCCTCGCGGCCGCCACGGCGTCCGGCGGCGCCGGCGAGCCGTTCCCGAGCGGCGTGGTGCGCCCGCTGGCCGAGATCGAGAAGCTGGCGATCGAGCACGCGCTGCGCGTGTGCGACGGAAACAAGACCCGGGCGGCCACATTGCTCGGGATCGCCCGGCAGACGCTGCGCACGAAGCTCAAGGAATACGCCATCGGTGACGATGCGGAGGACAACGAGCCGGCCTGAGCGCCGGTCAAGAAACCATCGCCCGGGATCGGCGGGCGGTGCGGAGTTGAGCGGCCGGGCGCCCCGAGCGCCCGGCCGTTCCGCGCTTCGGGCGGCGGCACGGCCTCGTTCAGGAGCGGGGGCGGGGCGGGTGGGCGTTTCGGACCACGGTAGATAAGCCGTTGCCGCGCCGTCGCCTGTCCCCGCCAGGCCGGGGGAATTCGCGGCCGGGCGCCGGCCTGGGCGAACCCACCCGGGAAGGGATTCGCTCGCGAGCCGGATCGTGGCATGGGGGCTGCAAAAAGCCGTGGTGAACCGAACCACGCCACCCGTGCCCGGAGCCCGCTGATGCCCCACATCCTGATCGTCGAAGACGAGCCCACGACGTCCTGGGCCCTGGCCGAAGGGCTCTCCGACGATGGCTACACGATCGACACCTTCCGCACCGCGGAAGAGGCGCTGGTGTGGTTGCGCGGGCATCGCAGCGACCTGGTGATCACCGACTTCCGCCTGCCCGGCCTCTCGGGTCTCGAGCTGGCGCAGAAGCTCTCGCGCGGCCGCCACGCGCAGCCCGTCATCGTCGTGACCGCGTACGGCTCGCCCGAGACCGTGCGCGAGCTCGTGCGCGCCGGGGTCTCCGAGGTGTTCCCCAAGCCGTTCCACGTCGACGAGCTGCGCCGCGCCGTCCGCCGGGCGCTCCTCGCCCGGCCCGAGCGTCGCCGCCCGACGCTGCGGAAGGCCGCGTGATCCGCCGCCCGCCGTCGCGTGATCGCCGGGCGAGCGCGCGCGAGCGCCTCGCCGCCGCGGTCCAGGCGCTGCCCGAGCTCGAGCGTCTCGTGCTCTCGCTGCGCCTGCTCGAGGGGCTCTCCGCGCTCGAATCGGCCGCCGCGCTGCGCGTCACCGCGCGCGAGGTGGAGCTGCGCACGACCGAGGCCATGCGCTCGCTCGCGCAGGAGCTCGCGGCCCGCGCCGCGGTCAGGCGGGCGGCATGAACGCGCGCGCCCCGCTCACCGCCGCGAGCGACGTCCTCCGGTCCCTGCCGGCGAGCCCGCTCGCCCGTCTCGACGCCGCGGAGGCCGCGGTCGTCTCGCTCACCGCCGAGCAGCGGCGGCTCGAGCTCCTCAACCTCGAGTGGCCGCTCGCGCGCACCGCGCACGCGCTCCGCTACTGGAAGTTCGTCCGCGCGCTGTGCGCGATCGCCTCGGAGGCCGCGTGAGCAAGAACCCCGATTCCCGTTCGGACGTCGTCCGGCTCGTGCCCGGTGGCCAGTCGCCCTCGGCCGAGTTCGGTGCCGGTCACGCCTCGCAGCTCTCGCGCAGCCGCGTCCGCACGCTGGTCGTGACGAGCGGCCGCGGCGGCGTGGGGAAGAGCAACCTCGCGGCGAATCTCGCGGTGGCGCTCGGACAGCGCGGCGCGCGCGTCGTGCTGGTGGACGGCGACCTCGCCCAGGCGAATCTGGACCTGCTCCTCGGCGTGCACCCGCGCTGGGACCTGGGACACGTGCTCTCCGGCGAGAAGACGCTGGACGAGATCGTCGTGCATGGCCCCGCACACGTCACGCTCGTGCCCGCCGCGGCGGGCGCGCCGGAGCTCGCGGATCTCGACGACTACCGCCGCGAGCTGCTGCTTCGCTCGCTCGGGCTCGCGGACGAGAGCGCGGACCTGATGATCATGGACACGGCGTCGGGCATGAGCCGGCAGACACTCGAGCTCTGCCGCTCGGCGCACGAGCTGCTCGTGGTCGCGACGCCCGAGATGACCTCGTTCTCCGACGCCTACGGCCTGGTGAAGACGCTGCGACAGGAGGGCGCGCTCGCCCGCCCGCCGCGGCTCGTCGTGAACATGGCCACCACGCCCGAAGAGGCCGAGGAGGCGACGAACCGGATGCAGATGTTCGCCCGCCACTTCCTGCGCCTCGAGGTCGAGGTGCTGGGCACGGTGCCGTTCGACCCCTCGGTCGCGCGCGCCGTGCGCGCCCAGGAGCCGGTCCTGCTCGCCTACCCGGAGTCCCCCGCCGCCGCCGCCTACCGAGCCCTCGCTGCACGCCTGTGGAAGCCCGTCCCCTCGGGTCCCGAATCCGAGACGTCCTCGGAGCAGTCCCACCGCCTCGAAGCCTAGGAGCCCCCTGATGGCCCGCGCCGCCACACTTTCAGCCTCCGCCCGCAGCTCCCACGCCGCCGCCCGCAAGAAGACCGCGACCGGACCCGTCCGCCGGACGGGCAGCTCCCGGCCGGCGCTCAAGGCCGTGCCCGTCCGCCGGCCCGCCCGCCCCGAGCTTCGCGCAGGGGCCCGTCCCGAGCTTCGCGCGGGGGCCCGTCCCGAGCTTCGCGCGGGGGCCCGGCCCGAGCTTCGCTCCGGGGCCCGGCCCGAGCCGCGCCCGGGTTCCCCGGTCACGTACAACAAGAACGACCTGCTCAAGCGGTTCGCGCCGCTCGTCCGCCACGTGGTGGAGCGCGTCGCGGCGACGCTGCCGCGCAACGTGGACCACGAGGACCTCTACTCGGCGGGCGTGCTCGGCCTGCTCGACGCCCACGCCAAGTTCGACACCCGCAAGGGCGTCAAGTTCGAGACCTATGCCGTGTGGCGCATCAAGGGCGCCGTGCTCGATCAGCTGCGCGCGCTCGACTGGGCGTCTCGCTCGATGCGCCGCAAGGCGCGCAACCTCGACGGCGTGACGCGCAAGCTCGACCAGAAGCTCGGCCGCGCCGCCTCCGAGGAGGAGGTCGCGCGCGAGCTCAAGATGTCGCGGGAGGACTTCTACCGCCTGCTCGATCACGTCCGCGGCGCCGTGCTCGTGTCCCTCGACGAGGCCCGCACGAACGACGGGGAGGACCAGGGAACGCTGGCCGATCACCTGGCCGATCCCAACACGGTCGACCTCGAAGCCCGTCTCGAGGACGACCAGACCCGGAGCATGCTGCTCAGCACGATCGACCTGCTGCCGGAGCAGGAGCGGCTGGTCGTGGCGCTCTACTACTACGAGCATCTGACGCTCAAGGAGATCGGACGCACGCTCGGCATCTCCGAGTCCCGCGTCTCCCAGGTGCACACCCGCGCGATGTCCCGTTTGAAGCTGCGCATGCAGAAGGCCGCCACCCTTCGCGACGAGGCGGCTTGAGTGTGAACCGTGGGCCGGACATGGAGGGGCTGCGCCCGACGCCGAGCGAACGGCTGCGCGCCCGGCTCCTCGACGAAGCCGACGCACGCGAGCGCACCGGCGACGTCGCCTCGGCGGTCGCGCTCAAGGAGACGGTCGAACAATGGTGGACCGAGCAGGAAGCCTGGACCCAGCGGGTGCGGGACGTGCTCGGGATCCATCACGAGATCAACAACGCCCTCGTGGGTGTGCGCGGCAACACGCAGCTCATGCTCATGAACCCTGCCGGGCATGCGCCCGGAGTCCGCGAAAAACTGGAGGTCGTTCTTCGTGAGTCCGGCCGGATCCAAGAAGCGACTGCCCGGCTCCGGGACCTCAAAGCGGTCCTCGGTAGCCCCCATCCGCACCGCAACGCCGCCTAACGTTTCGACGTCCCCCACGTCGCACGGCCCGCGTGAGCGCAAGGGAGACGCGCCCTCGCCGACCGAGTCGCCGCGGCGTGCCGACCGGCGCGCGGCCTCGGGCTGCCTGTGGGACGCCTGCGAAGCCCTGCTGTCGTCTCACAGCGAGCCCGCGGCGCTCGAGCGCGCGCTCGACGCGCTGCGCATGGCATTCGATTGCGACGGCGTCGCGCTGCACGCGGTCACCGCCGAGGGCACGCTCGAGCCATGGTGCGCGCGCGGCACGTGGGAGCATACCGCGGGCGACCTGCGCGAGGCGCTCGGCGTGCCGCTCTACCGCGGCGAGGAACGTGTGGGCGCACTGGATCTGCTGGCGCGCAAGGGACAGCGCTGGCGCCCGGAGCAGCTCTCGCTGGTCCGTACGGCCTCCGGCGCGCTCGGGGCCGCGCTCGGCGCCCGGATCGAGCTCGAGCACCTGAAGCGCCAGCCCGGCCGCGATGCGATCACCGGGCTCGCCGACGCGCGCGCGTTCCACCACCGATTGGTGGAGGAGATGGGCCAGGCCGAGAGCTCGGGGACGCCGCTCGCGGTGGTGACGCTCGACCTCGACCTCTTCTCCGGCATCAACGAGAAGTTCGGCGAAGCGACCGGGGACCAGGTGCTCGCGGAGTGCGCGCTCGTGCTCAAGCTGGCACTGCGCGAGGGCGACTTCATCGCGCGGCTGGGCGGCGACGAGTACGGCGTGCTGCTCCCGGATTGCGACCTCGCCCCGGCGCGCCGCCTCGCGGAGCGGCTGCGGCACTCGCTCGAGGAGCACCGCTTCCCGCGGATCGGCAAGCTGAGCGTGTCGGCCGGCGTGGCCGCGTCGCCGCGCGACGGGATGGACCCCACCGAGCTCCTGGGCGCGGCCGAGCGTGCGCTCGGGCTCGCCAAGAAAGCCGGTCGGCACCGGACCGCGGCGAGCGGACCCTCCCAGACGCACTGAGCCCCCGGATCCCCGCATGACGCCCGAACCCGGCCCCGACCGCGCGCACCCCGCGACCACCGCGCCCCCGGGGCTCCTCGCGCCGCCCGCGCGCGTCATGGTGGTGGAGGACGACGAGACCGTCGCGGATGTCCTGCGCGAGGTGCTGAGCGGGGAGCCGTACGAGCTCGTGTGCGCGGACTCCGCGGAGAATGCGATGCGCCTCATCAGCGAGAACTGTCCGGACCTGATCCTCACCGACATCTCGCTGCCCGCGAAGTCGGGGCTCGACGTCATGCGGCATGCACGCTCCGTGGACCCGGAGGTCGCCGTCATCCTGATGACCGGCTACGCCTCGGTCCAGACCGCGATCGACGCGCTGCGCCAGGGGGCGAGCGATTACTTCACGAAGCCGTTCGAGGACATCGGCGACATCCCGAAGACGCTGAGCCGGCACCTGCGCAACCGCCGGCTCAAGGTCGAGAACCGCGCCCTGCTCGAGCAGCTCCAGCGCCAGAACGAGGTGCTGCAGCGGCACGAGCAGGAGCTGCGCGAGCGGGTCTCCCAGGCGACCGGGAATCTCGACACGCTCTATCGCGTGTCCATGGAGATCGGCGCCAACCTCGAGCTCCAGCCGCGCCTGCTGCGCATCGCGGAGACCGCCGCGCGCCTGGTCTCCGCGCGGGCGGCCGCGGTCTATCTGCAGAGCGAAGACACCGGAGAGTTCCGCGGCGTGGCCGTGCACGGCATCGAGACCCCGTTCCTCGAGGACGGCACCGCGCACTTCGTCGCCGGCACCGGCTGGCTGGGCGGGGTGGCCTCGGAGCTCGTCGCGGCGCGGCGGGGGAGCCCCGGCGGCGAGCGGTTCGAGCTGCCCGGGCTCCACGGCGCCGTCGCGCACGAGGTCCTCGCGGTTCCCATGGTGCAGGAGCGTCAGGCCATCGGCGTGCTCGTGGTGCTGGATCGCGCCGAGGGATTCAGCGACGACGACGTGGAATTCTTGCGCATGTTCGCCACCCAGGCCGCCGTGCAGGTGCGCAACTCGCAGCTCTTCGAGCACACGAAGGTCCTCGATCGCCTCAAGTCCGACTTCGTGGCCGTGGTGTCGCACGAGATCCGCACCCCGCTGACCTCGGTCAAGGGGGCGCTCGAGCTGCTCTCCGACAGCCGTTACTTCCAGAACACCGACCAGCAGTCGAAGCTGCTCACGATCGCGCACGCGAACGCCGAGCGCCTGCTCCTGCTCATCAACGACATCCTCGATTTCTCCAAGCTCGAGTCGGCGTCGCTGCCCATGACGATCGAGCGCCAGCGCCTCGAGCCCGTCGTGCAGCAGGCGGCGCAGAACCTGCGCATGCTGCTCGAGGAGCGCCGCATCCGGCTCGAGCTGTCGCTGCCCGAGGTGCTTCCGGACGCGATGCTGGACGCGCACCGCATCACGCAGGTCGTGACGAACCTGCTCTCGAACGCGATCAAGTTCTCGCCGCCGGGCGAGAGCGTGCGCATCGAGGCCTCGGTGGCCGACCGCGTGCTGCGGGTGTCCGTGCGCGACCACGGCGACGGCATCGCCGCGAAGGACCTGCCCAAGCTGTTCAAGAAGTTCCAGCAGATCGACTCGGGCTCGACGCGGAAGGTGGGCGGCACCGGGCTCGGGCTCGTGATCTGCAAGGGGATCGTGGAGCAGCACGGCGGCCGCATCGGCGTGGAGAGCACGCCGGGGGAGGGGAGCACGTTCTGGTTCACGCTCCCGGCCGCGGAGGTCTCGAGCGCGAGGCTGCGAAACACGGCCTGAGCCGCCGGGAGCCGCGACCGCCGCCGCGGTCGGGCCGCGCCCGCGACGAA
>DATDEX010000208.1:0-24263 GCA_036522895.1 Candidatus Eiseniibacteriota bacterium
CCGCTCAGCGCAGCACGAACGAGCGCGTGAGCACGCCATCGGACGTCGCGAGCCGGTAGCAGTAAAACCCGCGCGGATGCCCCGAGAGGTTGATCGCGTGCAGGTAGCGGCCGGGACCGACCACGTCGTCCACCACGGTTCGCACCCGCCGCCCGCTGACGTCGTAGACCCCGAGCGAGACCGGGCCCGGGCTCGGCACCGCGAACTCCACCAGCAGATCGCCGCGGCTCGGGTTGGGATGCGGCTGCGAGAGCCAGAGCTGCGCCACGGCCACGCTCCGCAGCAGCGGCTCGTCGGGATCGCCGCCGGGCGCGAGCAGGTCGGCGGCGACCTGGTCCGAGATCTCCGTCCACGGCGCCGACTCGTCGTTGCGCGTGCCCGTGGCCGGGCAGCCGGCGGCGTCCACGCCGCGCGTGTTGAGCACCTGCTGGACGTCGTAGTAGCGGGTCGCGACGCCGGCGATGCTCACCGTGACCACGGGGACCGTGGCCGAGACGCGCGTCACGCAGTCGTTGGGGTTGCAGGTGAAGCACCCGGCAGCATTCGTGTCCGAGCCGTCGAAGTTCTCCTCCGCCGTCTGCGCCAGGATGAGCGAGCTGCCGGCCGGAATGGAGCGCGTTCCCCAGAGCGCGTAGTGATGCGAGCCGATGTCCGCCGTCACGACCACGCCCGCGAGCGTGCCACCGGTGTTGTTCTGGATCCGCAGACAGCTCGAGTCCCAGGCGCCATCCCGGTCGGGCGTGCCCACGAATACCACGCCCGGCGAGCCCTTCCACGGGCTGGGCTTGGGGCGCGGAAAACCCATGTGATGGGTGTCGTAATAGCCCACCGACACCGTCACCTTCGGCACGGGCCTGTCGGTGACCGCAAGGCTCGTGGTCGCCGGCGCGGACAGGTTGCCGGCCGTGTCCACCGCCAACAGCGAGATCGTGTAGGTGCCGGCGGCCGCGTAGGTGTGCTGCGCCTGAGCCGCGGGCGCCGTCGTGGTGACCGATGGCGAGCCGTCGCCGAAGTCGAAGTTGTAGGACGCGATCGGCGTCGCGTCCGCGTCCGTCGAGCCGCTCGCGTCGGCGAGCACCGTGAACGGGGGCGTCGTGACCTGCCGCGCCGCGATTCGTGCGACCGGGGCGGCCTCGCCCTGGATCGTGACCGGGACGTGTACCGGGGGCGAGTCGAGGTGCGCCGTGTCGAACGCGACCAGCGTCACGCTGTAGGTGCCGGGGGAGGTGTAGGTGTGCGACGCCTGCGTTGCCGGCCGATTCACCGTCACGATGGGCGAGCCGTCGCCGAAGTCGAACCGGAAGCCGGCGATCGGCGTGGCGTCGCTGTCGGTCGAGCGCGCGGCGTCGGCGGTCACGGTGAACGCGGACGAGGGATCGAGCGTCACGCTGAGCCGCGCGGTCGGCGGCGCGTTGCGGTTGCCGTGATCCGCGCGCGCATCGCCCGCGAGCACCGCGACCAGGGCGACGCCCACGAAGGCGAGCGCGGGGGCGACGCGCGGCCAGCGCCGGTAGAGCGCGAGCAGGGGGCGGAGGGCGGTGAGCAGACGACGGGGGTTGCTGCGGCGCGGCGCGCGGCGCGCGCCCACGAGTGTTCGAGCTGGGCCCATGGCGGGACGCTCCAGATCTGGGGTCGTCGGAAACGGGGTGGGCTGGTGGCCTGGGGACCGCCATGCACACGATGTTTGGTGTGCCGGAGCGCCCGAATCAATCGGGCGAATTCACGAGGTTGAACCCGCGAGCGCGCGAGCAGGGATTCCCCCGAGCGGGTTTGGAGGGAATTCGCGGACGCCGGGGTCGCGCGGCGCGCTCGCGCTCCCCGGCCGTGGCGCGCGCCTCACACGTCACGGTCGGGGAGCCCGACGGGCGATCCTCGCGGTCTACCGCAAGAGCATGAACCGCTGGCCCACGCTCGTCCCGTTCACGCTCATGCGCACGAAGTACACCCCGCGCGCGAGGCCGCGGCAATCGAGTGCGAGCGTGGCGCGGCCGGCTTCGGCGAGGAACGGCGGGATGCCGCGCACCTGGCGGCCGGCGACGTCGTAGAGCGCCAGCTCCACGCGGCCCGGGCTCGGGAGCGCGTAGTGCACGGTGGCCTGCGCGCGCACGGGATTGGGCGTGATCCCCAGGCGTAGCGAGACCGGCGGGCGCTCGCCGGGGGTCACCCCCACCGACGAGACCGCCTGGCCGTAAGCGAGCCCGGCGGTGAGGACGCGGTCCAGCACCCCGTCACCGTCCTCGTCGAGCGACAGCTCGACGTCGTAGTAACGGAACGGCCGCGGCTGGGTGAAGATCGCGTCCACGTCGAGATCGGCGAACTCCCCGGGGGCCAACGACAGGTCACCGTGCATGGCGTCGCCGGGCGGCAGGCCGCCGATCGAGATCGCGGGGTCTTCCGCGGAACCGCCGCGCGCCGTGACCCGGATCGAGTACGGCGTCACGGCGGGCGCGTCGTCGGTGTTGGTCACGCGGAACGCGACGCGCGCCGTGCTGCCCGAGCCGCCCACGCCGATCGGACCCTTCACGATGATGTTGCACCAGCGCCGCGATGCGTACAGCGCGCCGATGTTCTGCGTGGTGGCGAACGTGTTGATGTTCGTCACGGTCACGAGATAGCACGACGTGCTGTAGAGCGGCATCCCGGCCGGTCGGGCGATCTTGTACTGAACGGGCACGCAGCTGTTGGCGGCGACCACGACCGGGTTGGGGGTGACGTTCGTGAACCCGGTGGGCCCGTTCCAGGTGCAGCTGCCGCCGATCGGCAGCGGGCCGAAGCTCACGTTGTACGACTGGGTGACCGAGGTGTAGTTGCACAGCTGCATCGTGAGGGTCACGTCGACCTGGTCGCGGCAGATGGTCGCGAGCGTGGGCACGTAGCTGAACTCCTTGCACTTGCCCAGCGAGTCGGCCAGGTAGATGCCGTTGAGCTCCACCGTCGCGAGCGAGCGCTGGAAGAACTCGACCTCGTCGACCGAGCCGGGCAGGAATCCCGCGGGGCCGGAGAACCCGGGCTCGGCGCCGATCAGCAGCTTCTCGGTGGTGGTGACGCTGCCGCCCGAGAACGCGGGAAAGCTCGCGACGCCGATGCCGTCCACGTAGAGCCGGGTGCCGTTCGTGGGCGCCGAGCGGCGCAGCACGCCGGCCACGTGGTGCCACTGGCCGTCGGCCACCCACGGCGTCGTCCCCGACCAGTACTCGGTGGCCGAGGCGAAGTCGGCGAGGCGGAACGCGAGCCGGCCGTTCTTGAGGTAGAGCGCGTAGCCCTGCTCGGGGTCGATGGAGCGCTTCTCTACGATCGGCGAGATGCCGGAGGACTTGAGCGTGCTGACCCAGGCGTCGATCGTGATGTCGCCGGTGCCGAAGTTGAGCCCGGGGGCGTCGTTCGCCTGGACGTACTGGTTGATCCCGTTGAACGAGCGCGCGAGCCGCACCTTGGCGACCGTGTGCAGCGGACCGTTCTGGTCGACGCCGTTCGCTCCGAGCACCAGCTCCTGCGCCGTCGTTCCCGAGAGCTCGTCGAGCGGGAACCACGCGGTCATGTTCGCGGGCGGAGGCGTGCACGTCGGGCACGGGCCCACGTTCTTGACGAGCGTGGTCGTGCAGCCGGTCGTGGGATCGGTGGCGACGAGCGTCACCGTGCCGCCGCCCACGCCCCAGACCACGTCGATGTTGTTGAGCGTGCCGCTCGCGGGCGCCCCGCCGGAAATGGTCCACGTGTAGGTGTACCCCGCGGGGCCCACGGCGGAGTAGTTGACACGCGACGAATCGCAGCGGACGGACGGCCCGGCGATGGTCACGGGCTGGAGCCCGAACGTGACCGTCTGCGTTTGCGTGGTCGGGGTGGCGCTCGGGACGGTGAGCGTGATCGAGTAGCTGCCGGCCGCGGCGTACGTGTGCGACACGGTGGCCCCGCTGCCGCTAAAGGTGTCGCCGAAGGTCCACGAGTAGGGCCCGGCGCAGTTCAACGCGGTCAGGTTCACGGTGAGGCAATTGGTCACCGTGTAGGTGAACGCGGCCGGCTGCGCGGCCGTGCACTGGAGCGGCAGGTTCGGGAGAGAGCCGAAGAGCCCGGTACCGCTGCCGGGGGCCATCGGGACGCTGTTCAGGTTCAAGCCGCACTCGTTGGCGTTCGCGGTGTTGAAGTTGTCGGGGAAGTTGACGCAATGGAGCCGCGTGGAGGACTGCGGCGAGATGTAGATGAGCCCGTCGGGGCCCATCTTGATCGCGGTCCACGGCCCGGCCAGGAGGTCGCGCGTCTGGAGCGTGGCGATCTCCAGCTGTTTCACCTCGGGCAGGTTGCTCAGCAGAGTGTTGTAGTAGAGCAGCTTGCCGTTGGGGCTGAACGCGATGTCGGAGTAGCCGTCGTACGTGTTGCTCGGGGCGATCACCGTCGTGGGCACGCCCGTCGAACGGTTGAAGTTGTACACCGCGATCTCGCCGTTGTTGGGGTACGTTCCCGCGGAGGACGAGCAGACCGCGATCTTCGTCCCGTCGCTCGAGGCGACGACCGAGCCCAGGCCCTGTCCCGGCACCGGGATGCCGATCGGGTACGCGGTCGTACTCGCGGGCCCCGCGTTGGAGACCAGCGTCACGAACAGCTTGCCCGAGCCGGAATTCGCGCCGTTCGTGACGAGCCACCAGTCGGTGCCGTTGCAGTGCGGGATCGCCGCCATGCCCTCGACCATCTCGTTCGGGGCGCCGGGAAGCGAGACCAGCAGATTCTTCTGCCCCGTCACGATGTCGCCGAAGCCGCCGTTCAGCGTCATGTCGACGAGGCTGTAGTTCATCGGATTGGCGGTGGCGTTGTCCTCCCACTGGCGGATCGTGAACAGGAAGTACTGGTTCACCGTGCCCGGCCGCGGCAGGATCAGGACGCCGTTGTGCGAGCTGCCGCCCGCCAGCAGTCCGCCTCCGTTCGGCATGGGGACGTTGACGCGGTCCACCGCCTGGAGGCCGTCGGCGTAGAAGCGCATGTTGCCCGCGCCGTCGGACACCGCCGTGGAGCACTCGTTGCCGCCCACGATGCGGCCGGCGACCGGCACCGGCAGCCCGGTCGCCCAGCTGTAGCCGCCGTTCACCGTGAGCACCCAGTTCGCGCAGGCTCCGCCGATCGGCGTGCACGCGCGGGCGTAGACGTTGAGCGTGTTCGTGCTCGAGTTGGGCCCGCCGTCGGTCACGGTGAGCGTGGCCGGGTACACCCCGGGCGTGGCGTAGGAGACCGTGGCGCTCTGCGTGCTCGCGCTCGCGGGCGTGCCGCCGGGGAACGACCACGCGTAGGTGTAGCCGGCGCCGCTCGCGGGGGTGGTGAACACGACGGTGTCGGGCGCACAGATCTGCCCGCGCGAGACGAGGATGAGCGCGTTCAGGCCGCTCGGGCAACCCACGTCGATCAGGTTCTGGGCACTCACGAGCACCGAGCGGTAATAACCGATCGCCGCCTGCATGCGCGTCGTCTGCCCGGCGGTGAACGCGAACCGGCACGGATCGTTCGTGTAATCCATGAAGTTTTCGATCGGATCGTTCACCGCCGTGCACGAGGTGAGCGACGTGGTCGGGCAGCCGCTCCGGTTGACCGCCTCGGGCGGCGTGTCGGCGACCTGGTCGCCGGGCGGCGCGCAGCCGCCGCTGAAGGTGTGCAGGAGGTTGAACCAGTGCCCCACCTCGTGCGACATGATCTTGCCGTCGTCGTTCAGGGGCAGTGCGTTGGGCCAGGGTCCGCCGTACGGCGAGGTGTTGCTGCCGAACGCCGTGTAGCGGATCACGATCCCGTCGAGCGTGGCGGGCACGGTGCCGGGAAACGTGGCGTAGCCGGCCACGCCGCCGCCGCCGCCCGAGATCGTGTTCACCACCCAGACGTTCAGGTACTTGTTGGACGGCAGGTAATCGATCGCCTTCAGGGCGACCTCGCTCGCCGGGTTGCCGTAGATATGATTCGTCTGGGTCGAGAACGTGCGGGTGATGCCGGGCGTGGTCGACCAGACCACGGGGCTCGCCGGCGGCAGCTGGCTCGCGAGGCAGAACTGGATGCCCGTGTTGACGGCCGGGGCGGGGCTCGGGACCGAGTTCGCGAAGTCCCGGTTGAGCGCCCAGATCTGGCTCAGGACCTGGTTGTCCGAGATGTTCTCGGGACCGTTCTGATGGACGATGTGCACCACGATCGGAATCGTGAAGCTGGGCCCGGCCGCGGTCGCGCTCGGAGTGATTCCCTTGCGCTGGGCCGCCTGCACGAACGCCTCGAACAGCTCGCGACGCTGGGCGAGCGAGGGGTCGTCCGCGAGCGACTGGGCGAGCCGGGCTTCGGCGGCGCATGGATCGCTGCCGGGGGGCGCGCCCCAGGGGGAGTCCGACTGGGCTTGCGCTACGGCCGCGAGCGTGGCCAGGGCGACGGAGACGACCGCGAGACGCCATGCGGTCCACGCCAACGGGGTTCGAGTGCGCACGCGCGGCTCCTGGGCTGTCGTGGGGCACGACCAGCCGCGAACGCGTGCGGCCGCGCCGAAAGGGTAAATGGGCGTGAGCTCGAGACGTCGCCGGATGCGGCCCGAGCGCGCTTCCGACGGGGTCGCGCGGGGGCGGCGGACGCGTGCCGAGGAACTGCCAGCCTGAGCATACCGGCAACGCGGCGCGACCTACCAGGGGATTGTGGGCTCGGGGAGCCGGCGCGCGCTATCTGACCGGAATCCGAAACAGCTCGCGCGCGTTCCGCCGGGTGATCTCCACCGCCTGCTCCGGCGTCCAGCCGCGCAGCTCGCAGAGGCGGCGCACGACCCGCGGCAGGAGCGACGGCTCGTTGCGCTTGAGCGAGCGCGGCTCGGGCTCGAGGTAGGGAGCGTCGGTCTCGAGCACGAGCATGTCCTCGGGCGCGCCGCGGATGGCTTGGTCGAGCTCCGCGTGTCCGTACGTGAGCACACCCCCCACGCCCAGCTTGAAGCCGAGCGCGCGCGCCCGCACCACCGTCGCCGCGTCCTGGTCGAAGCAGTGGAGCACGCCGCCCGCCGCCGGGCGCGCCTCCTCGAGGATGCCGAGCACGTCCTCGAGCGCGCTCCGCTGGTGGATCACCACCGGGAGGCCTACCTGGTCTGCGAGCGCCAGTTGCGTGCGGAACCACTGCTCCTGCGCCTCGCGCGGCGCGTAGTCGCGGAAGAAGTCCATGCCGATCTCGCCGATCGCGACGACGCGCGCGTGGCGGGCGTGCTCGCGGAGCGCGGGCAGCACCTCCATGGGCACGCGGCCGGCCTCGTTCGGGTGGACGCCCACGGCGAGGAACAGGTTCGGATGCTCCGCGGCGAGCGCGAACGCGCGCTCCCAGATTCCGGGCCCGTACGCGATCTCCACGAAGTGCGTGACACCCACGTGGTGCGCGCGGTCGAACACCTGCTGGCGGTCCTTGTCGAACCGCTTGTCGCACAGGTGGCAGTGGGTGTCGATTATGGGAGCCTCGCGGCCGTCGGGGCCGCCCCCCGCGGCGCGAGGGGCATGCGTCGCGCGCCGCTCACGCCCCGGCCACGCTCTTCAGATCGATCCGCGGGAACAGGATCTGCGATTCGCCCAGCGCGCGGCCGTCGCCGGCGCCGAAGCGCGGCTGCGCGTCGCCGTCCTTCTGCTGGCCGGGGGTGCCCGGGAGCCCGAGCAGCGCCCACAGCGCTTCGCACTTCGTGGGCAGCACCGGCCACGCCCAGATCGCCACGAGTCGCAGCGCCTCGAGCAGCGCGTTCAACACCGTCGCGAGCTCGTCGCGGCGGGCCTCGTCCTTTCCGATCTCCCACGGCTTCGACCGGTCCACGAACTCGTTCGCGCGCTCGACCACGTCCCACACGTGATCCAGCGCCTCGTTGATGCGCAGCTCCTCCCAGGCCTTGGGCGACTCGGTCGCCGTCGTGGCGGCCGCGGCGAGCAGCGCGCCGAACCCGACCTTCGCGTCGTCGCTCGCGAGCGATTCGGGGTTCCACGCCGCGGGAGCCTGGCCAGCGAAGAACTTGTGCACGAGCGTCACGGTCCGGCTCGCGAGGTTGCCGAGCTTGTTCGCGAGGTGCGTGTTCACGTGCTCGACGAACTGTTCCAGCGTGAACTCGCCGTCGCGCCCGGTAGGGAACGAATCGAGCAGGTAGAAGCGCAGCGCGTCGGCGCCGAACGTCCTCGTGAGCTCGACCGGGTCCACCAGGTTGCCGAGCGACTTGGAAAGCCGCTCGCCGCGCGCGTAGATGAAGCCGTGCACGTAGACCTGGCGCGGCAGCGGCACCCCGGCCGCGAGCAGCAGCGCCGGCCACAGCACGCAATGAAAACGGCTGATGTCCTTGCCGATCAGGTGGAACGCGTTCGTGTAGTAGGCGTCCTTCGTGCCCGCCCACGCCGCGCCCGGACGGCCCTGGCCATCGAGGTCCTTGAACTCGTCCTGCCGGGCGGCGCCGGGGCCGCCCACGTCCTTGAGCTTCGCGAGCCACCACAGCGAGTACTTCCGCTCGGGCCAGCCGATCGCCGACAGGTAGTTCAGGAGCGCGTCGGCCCACACGTACGCCACGTGACCCTCGCTGCCCTCGATCTCCTCCGGCAGCGGGATGCCCCACGCCAGGTTGGGGCGCGAGACGCTGATGTCCTGGAGCCCGCCCTTGATGACGTTCACGACCTCGTTGCGGCGGTAGTCGGGCCAGATGAAGTCGGGGTGGGATTCGATGTGCTTGAGGAGCGCGTCGTCGTACTCGGACAGCCGAAAGAAGAAATTGCTCTCCTTCACGGGCTTCGGCTTCACCTTGTGCTCGGGGCAGCGGCCCTGCTCGTCCAGGTCCTTCTCGGTCTTGAACGCCTCGCAGCCCTCGCAATACAGGCCCTCGTACGATTCCTCGTAGAGCGCGTGCCGGCCGGTCTTGGGCGTGAGGCAGTCGTTGAGCCGCCGGAAGAGCTCCCGCACGGCCAGCCGGTGCCGGGTGTCCGTGGTGCGGAAGAACTGGTCGTACTGGACGTCGAGCGCCTTCCACGCGGCGACGAACGTCTCCGACAGCTCGTCCACGAACGCGGCCGGGGTCTTGCCGGCGGCGGCCGCGGCGCGAGCGATCTTCTGGCCGTGCTCGTCCGTGCCGGTGAGGTAGTAGGTCGCGTCGCCCTTCTGCCGGTGACGGCGGGCAATGGCATCCGCGAGAACCTTCTCATAGGCATGGCCCAGGTGGGGCCGGCCATTCACGTAATCGATCGCCGTGGTGATGTAGAAACGGGACACGCTGGACTCCGGAGGGGGTGAAAAGGGACGGCCGAGCAGTATAGCGGAAACGGCACGTGCGCCCGCCGACCGCGCCCCGGGCCGCGCACGGCGCCACCGCGACCTCGATCGCGTCGTCCCGCGCCCGCGCGAGCGCCCCGGCACGCGAAAACCGCGGCGCGCCACCCCCTCCGGGTGGCGCCGCCGCGGTCGCGGACCTGCGAATCGCTCGCGGGTTACTCGATCACGATCTTCCGCGTCTCGAGCGCCCGGCCGTTCGCCGTGAGGCGGGCGAAGAACACGCCGTGCTGGCCCTCGCCCTGCTGGTTCGTTCCGTCCCAGTTGGCGCGGAACATGCCGGCCGCGGCGTCCTGGTCGATGAGCGTGCGGACCGAGCGGCCCTGGACGTCGTAGACGCGGAGCGCCACGCGCGCCGGGGTCTCGAGCGAGTACTGGAGCACCGCGCTCGCGCCGGGGTTCCTGCCCAGGATCGAGAGCGCCGGGCCGCGCGCCGCCTGCTGCTCGAGCGCCGTGGGCGAGACGGCTTCCTCTTCGCCCGGGCCGCGCACCAGGTCACGGATCTCGCCGGTCAGGTGGTGCTGGTGATCGCGCGGATTCTGCGGCGGGGCCACGTAGGGGAAGTGCGGCAGGAACGGCATGTCGTTGGCGTCCACGCCGTCGCCGAGCTGGTTGTTCGGCGACACGTTGAAGCCGGGGACGAGCACGCCGGCCACGACGCGCAGCTCGATGTCCACCACGTCGTCCGCCAGCCGGCGGCCGTTCGGGAAGCCCGCGGCGTCGCCCGCCAGCACGCCGAAGCGACTGGGCTTCGCGGCCGGAGCGATCGCCATGTTGAGCCGCAGCATCTCGCCGGGGGCCACGTTCGGCGGCTGGTTCAGGCCGGGCACGCCGGTCGCGAACACGGCCACGAGATCGTTCCTCGGCGCCGGGGGCACGTTGATGCCGAACAACGCGTGCAGGAGCTTCGCCGGCTCCGGGTCCACCACGTTCGCGCCGAAGTTCGCCACGTCGTTGGCCGGCTCGCTCGCGTTGAACAGGTCCTTCTTGCCGAGCGGGATCACGACCTCGTTCACGAGCGGCATGCCGAGGCGCGACACCTGGAGCTCGGGCCCGGAAAACGTCATCGTGCCGTCGCCGTTGATGACGCTCGTCTGCCGGCGCTCGGCCGTGTCCCAGATGCCGATCACGTGGTTGCCGAGCGCGGGATCGGGCGCGGCGCCATCCTTGGTGAGCGCGGTCTTCGGCACCTGGAGCACGATGCTCATCACGTTGTAGCCGCTCACGCCGTCCACCGCCGTGTCGCGCTGGTGCGGCCCGCCCCGGAGCGTGGCGGGATCGAAGACGGAGAACAGGTCCTTCGCGAAGTGGTCGTCGTGCGGGCGGAGGCTCAGGAGATCGAACACGGCCGCGAGGTCGACGAAGAACGGGTCGTCGCGCGGCCCGACGAACACCTTGTAGCCGCCGGGCAGCGACGTGATCGCCGCGGTGGCGAGCGCGGCGTAATCGGGCATCGAGACCGGGCCCACGAAGTAGGGCGCCACCTGGCCGGTTCCGATCACGGTCTCCTGGTTCGTGTCCGCGTTGATGCGCTTGAGCGTCCAGGTCTGGCGCACGTTCAGGTCGGGGTCGGTGAGGCTCGTCACGACGCCCGTGTTGTAGAGGAACGTGTTCGGGTTCTGGCGCGTGGTGTTGAACGAGAACTCGAATCGGATGTGCTTCTTCGAATCCCCGAGGTTGTCGACGTTCATGTAGTAGGTCGCATTGTCGTCGAAGCTCGCGAAGTTCGGCCCGCTGTTGGGCTCGATCAACGGCACCCAGTTGCCCACGATCGTCACGGCATCGGGAGCGTCGTTCGCGACCCAGGCGTAGAGGTCGGTGTCGTCTGCGAGACGGTCCTTGCTCGTGCCCGGCGCCTCGCTGTGGCTCGAGGCCATGGCGGGCGCGTGACCGATTACGGCGAGGAGGGCGGCGCTCATGAACAGCGCCGCAAGGGTCTTGCGCTGCATCGCGGTGATCCTTTCTTCTGGCTCCGTTCGGGGAGCGTGGGGTGGGCTTCGGTCGTGCTCGGGCGTGGGAACGCTCGCGGCCGGGTCGCGTCGCGGCCGGCGGTCGCCGGCGCGCGCATCGATGCCCGGATTACGGAGCTTGGGCGTCGTCGGATGAGCGCGGCGCGAACTGGGTGCTCGATGCGGCGCGCGTTCGCGGAGGGGGGCCCCCCCGGGGCTGGAAGCGGCGCGGGGTCGTTCGGCCGCATGGGAACCGGGCTCATCCGCTCGCGCGCGAGCCGCGTAGTATCCCCGTATGACCATTCCAAGAAACGCAGCGCCCGCCCGTTCCCGTCTTCCAGCGCCCCGCCTCGCGACCCCGTTCCTGCTCGTCCTGGCCACGGTCGGGCTCGGCGTCTCGCCGGTGCGCGCACATCAATACTGGCTCGCGCCGACCCGGTACGACGCGAAGCCGCACGAGCCCGTCGACGTCGGCGCGTTCGCCGGCACGGGCTTTCGCGGCGAGGCGAAACCATGGTCGCCGGGCCGCTGCGTCCGGTTCGTGGCGCGCACCACGCGCCTGATCGACCTGAGCCGCGGCGGCGGCCCGGGCGAGACCGCGTGGGCGCGATTCGCGCCGGCCGACGACGGCGGTGCGATGCTCGCCTACGAGTCGGACTTCGCGCCGATCGAGCTGGCCCCGGACCTCTTCGACGCCTATCTCGCCGAGGAGGGACTCGCCGGTCCGCTCGCCGCCCGGCGCAAGGCGGGCACGCACGTCCCCGGTCGCGAGCGCTACCGGCGCTGCGCCAAGACCTGGCTCGCCGGCCGCGACCTGGGCCGTGCCTCCGCGCCGCTCGGGCTTCCGCTCGAGATCGTGCCGCTCGCGCTGCCCGGCGGCTCGGCGTCGCTGCGCGTCCGCGTGCTCTGGAGCGGCCGGCCCCTCGCGGGCGCGCGGCTCAAGACCTGGCTCTCGCCGCTCGCCGAAGGCGGCGTGCCGCGGGATGCCGCCGTGCGCGACTCGGTGGCCATGGCCTGGGAGGGCACCACGGACGCGCGCGGAGAGTTGAGCGTGCCGTGCAAGAGCGCGGGTGAATGGCTTCTGAGCGTGGTCACGATGGAACCCTGCCGCGAGACGGCCGTGGCCGACTGGGAGAGCACATGGGCGTCGCTCACGTTCGCGCGACTGCCCGAGGTGAGGGCCGGGCGATGAGGGAGCGCGCGCGGACGGGCGTCTTCGCGGGGTGGCTCTGCGCCGCCGTCGTGCTGGCGCTCGCGCCCCTCACGCCCGCGCCCGCCGCGGCGCACGACCAGTCGTTCAGCTACATCGACCTCGACTGGCAGGCGGACCGGATCGCGATCCGCGTCTCGGTGCATCGCGACGATGCGGCCGCGGCGCTTGGAATCCCCGCGCCGGAATCGCTCACGAGCGCTTCGTTCCTCCGCCGCGAGGCCGGCCCGCTCGCGGCGTTCGTCGCGAACGGCCTGCGCCTCCAGGCGGACGGTCGCGCCGCGCCCGTCTCGTTCGTGGACGCCACCGCCGTCCCCGCCAGGCGGAGCGTGGCGCTCCGCTACGTCGCCCGCCTCGCGCGGCCGGCGGGCCGGGTGGGCGTGGACGCCACGCTCTTTCCCGCGAACGCCCAGCACGAGACCTTCCTCAACGTGTACGCGTCCGGCCGGCTGCTGCGCCAGAGCGTGCTCACCCGCGAAGCGCCGGGCGCCGAGCTTTTCGGACGCAGCGCCGCGGGCGTGTTCGCGGTGGTCGCCACGTTCGTCCAGGCCGGCGTCCACCACATCTTCATCGGCCCCGACCACATCCTGTTCATCGTCGGGCTGCTGCTCCTCGGGGGCGGCCTCGCCCGCGTGCTCAAGGTCGCGACCGCGTTCACGCTGGCCCACAGCATCACGCTCGCGCTCGCCGCGACCGGGCACCTGGACATCTCCTCGCGGATCGTCGAACCCCTGATCGCGCTGAGCATCGTCTACATCGGCATCGAGAACCTGCGCGCCCGTCCCGGCATGCCCGACCGTCGCACCGTGCTCGCGTTCGCGTTCGGCCTGATCCACGGCCTGGGCTTCGCCGGGGTCCTGCGCGAGTTCGGCCTCCCGGCCGAGGCCCTCGGCTGGTCGCTCCTGTCGTTCAACGCCGGCGTCGAGTTGGGCCAGGCCTGCATCATCCTCGCCGTGACCCCACTCCTAGCGCTCCTCCACGCCCATCGCCCGAGGCGCGCGCTCCAGGCCGTCGCGGCGGGTTCGTGGGTGATCATCGTGGCGGGGAGCTACTGGTTCCTCCAGCGCCTCCTGGTCCACTCCTAGCGAGCCCGGAGCGGAGAGAAGCACCAGGTGGAGCCGCGCAGCCTCCAGTCCGGCGCGGGGTGCCCCAGGGGCTCTGGATCGTGCGGCGCCTGGCGGCATGCGCGAGCCATGGAGGCGGAGCATGCCGCCAGACGAGCGAGGAGCCAACAGGATGTTGGCGACGAGCGCTCGCCCGATCCAGAGCCCCTGGGGCGCCCCACGCCCGCCAACCAGGCCTCCGTGCCCAACCGTCGTGATACTCGGCAGCTCCCGGCGTACATTCACCCAACGATGGCCATCGGCGATGCAGTCTTCGGCAGGTTCTGGGCGCTGGATCCAGCCCGGGAGGCGGATTGGGACGCGCTGTACGCGGACCAGCTGCCGCGTGTCTACAACTTCTTCCGGTATCGGGTGGGCGACGGACCCGTGGCCGAGGATCTGACGTCCCAGACGTTCGAGAAGGCGTGGGTGGCGCGGACCCGGTATCGCCGGGACCTGGCGGCGTTTTCCACGTGGCTCATGACCATCGCCCGCAACGTGGCGACGGACCACTACCGGCGGCGACGCGACCACGTCCCGCTCGAGGCGGCCGAGCACGTCGCGGCGGGGGTCGCACCGGACGAGCGGATGATTCGCAACGAGGACTTCGAGAAGCTCACGCGGCTCCTGGCCGCGTTGCCCGAGCGCGATCGGGAACTCGTGTCACTCAAGTACGGCGCGGAGCTCACGAACCGCGCCATCGCCAGGCAGGTCCACTTAAGCGAGACCAATGTCGGCAGCATCCTGCACCGTGCGGTGCTCAAGCTGCGCGCCGGCTGGGAACTGGAAGGAGCCTGAACCATGAACGATCGTTTCCTGAACGAGCAGCGCCGGGAGCCGGCCCCCGGCTACGGCCGGGCGCTGCGCGAGCGCCTGCGCGGCCTCGAGGAGGAGGCGCCCGCGCGCGGCTTCCGCTTCCACCCCGCGCTCGCCACCGCCCTCGTCGTCGCGCTCGCGGGCGCCTCGTTCGCGCTGCCCGCCGTGCGCGTCGCGGCGCAGAGCGCGCTCGACCTCTTTCGCGTCCACTCGTTCGCGGCGGTCGAGGTCGACCAGGCGCGCATCGAGCAGTTGAAGAAGCTGCACGATCAGAGCGAAGGCGACCCGACCATGATGGTGTTCGACAAGCAGCAGGTGCTGCAGGATCCGGGGCAGCCGGTGGAATACACCTCGGCGGACCTCGCGGGCTCCGCGGCCGGCCTGCCCGGGCTGCGCAAGCCTACGTCGCTGCCGGCCGGCCTCGCGTTCGAGAAGGCCGCCGTCACGGGCCGGGGCGAAGCGCGGCTCACGCTGCACGCCGACCGGCTCCAGCACGTGCTCGACGCGCTCGGGATCACCGACGTGCGGGTGCCGATCGGCCTCGACGGCCAGAGCGTCACCGTGCGCATGCCGCCCTCGGTGGTGCAGCACTACACGAACGGCAAACGCACGCTCACGGTGATCCAGGGCACGAGCCCGGAGGTGGCGCTGCCGCCGGGCGCGAATCTCCAGCAGTTGGGCGAGCTCGGCCTGCGCGTGCTGGGGCTGGACGCGAGTGAAGCGCGCCGCATCGCCGCGAGCGTGGACTGGCGGAGCACGCTGCTCGTGCCGGTGCCCGCCGCCGCCGCGTCGTTCCGCCAGGTGGACGTGAACGGCCACAAGGGCCTGTTCGTCCGCATGGAGGGCGACGGCAAGAGCGAGGGCCCCAGCGGCCAGCGCGGCGCGATGGTGATGTGGACCGAGGGCGAGCGCGTGCTCGCGGTGCAGAGCAATCTGTCGGACGAGGACGTACTCGAGGTGGCGCAGTCGCTGCGCTGACACTCACGAACGACGCGAGCGGGCGGGGCGCGGTTGCCCCCGCCCGCTGCGCATTCCAGACTGGCCGCCCATGACCGCCCCTACGCCCGACCTCCGCGCGCACCGTCGCCGGCGATGACCGCGCCGGTCATCGAGACCCAGCGCCTGCGCCGCCGCTTCGGCGACAAGCTCGCCGTTGCCGACCTGAGCGTCACCGTGAAGCGCGGCGAGGTGTTCGGGTTCCTGGGCCCGAACGGTGCGGGCAAGACGACGTCGCTCAAAATGCTGCTCGCGCTGATAGAGCCCACGTCGGGGAGCGGCACGCTGCTCGGGAAGCCGCTGGGCGACCGCGCGACGCGCGCCCGGGTCGGGTTCCTCCCCGAGCACTTCCGGTTCCAGGACTGGCTCACCGGGCGCGAGCTCCTGCGCTTCCACGGCCGGCTCTACGGCCTCTCGGGGCGCGCGCTCGAGCAGAAGGCCGATGCGCTCCTCGCCCGCGTCGACCTGCTGGACGCCGCCGACCGGCCGATCAAGGGCTACAGCAAGGGCATGACGCAGCGCGTCGGGCTCGCGCAGGCGCTCCTCAACGATCCCGAGATCGTGTTCCTGGACGAGCCCACGTCAGGGCTCGACCCGCTCGGGCGGCTGCTCGTGCGCGATCTGATCCGCGAGTTGAAGACCCGGGGCACGAGCGTGTTCCTGAACTCCCACCTCCTGGGCGAGGTGGAAGCGACGTGCGACCGCGTCGTGTTCGTCAAGCAGGGTCGGGTGATCCACGAGCTCGACATGGCCGCGGAGCCCACGGGGCTCGAGGTGGAGCTGCGGGTCGAGGGGGCGCCGGAAGGCGTGCTTTCCGCCTACGGCACGCTGCTCGCGCGTGCCGCCGGCATGGTGCGGCTGCGTGTCGCCACGGAGGAGGCGCTGCCCGCGCTCGTTGCGGCGCTCGTCGCCACCGGCGCGAGGCTCTACGCCATGACCCCCCACAAGCGCTCGCTCGAGGCCACGTTCCTCGAGGTGATGGGCGCAGACCAGAGGCCAGGATGAGCGAAAGCGAAGACGTCAAGGTGCGCAAAAGCGAAGAGGTCTCATGAACGCGCTCTTCACGATCGTCCACCTGACGCTCCACGAGGCGGCGCGGCGGCGCATCCTCACCGCCACGCTGATCGGCGCCGTGGCGTTCCTGATCGTGTACGGCATCGGCTTCCATTTCGTGGCCCGGCACGTGCACGGCGAGGTGGGGCTGAGCGTGGTGCGGCAGCGCATGATGCTCAACTTCCTCACGCTCGCGGGCCTCTACGCGACCCACTTCCTCACGCTCATGACGAGCGTGCTGCTGCCGGTGGACACGCTCTCGGGCGAGATCGCCTCGGGCGTGGCGCAGACCGTGGCGAGCAAGCCCGTGCGCCGCTCGGGCATCGTGCTCGGCAAGTGGCTCGCGTTCTCGCTCGTGGCGGTCGCCTACTTCGCGATCGTCTCCGGCGGCGTGCTGGCCATTGCCCGCGTGATCGGTCACTTCACGCCGCCCGGGCTGCTCCTCGGGCTGCCGCTCATGGCGCTCGAGGCGGTGGTGTTCGTGTCGCTGTCGATCGCCGGCGGCGCGCGGCTCGCGACGGTCACGAACGGCATCCTCGCGTTCGGCCTCTACGGGCTCGCGTTCATCGGGAGCTGGGTCGAGCAGGTGGGAGCGTTCACCGGCAACCACGCCGCCGAGAACGTGGGCACGGTGGCGAGCCTCATCATGCCCACGGAGGCGTTGTGGCAGCGCGCGGCCTACTTCATGCAGCCGTCGATCATGCGCGACCTCCACATGACGCCGTTCTCGCCCGCATCGCTCCCGAGCCCCGCGATGGTGTGGTGGGCGATGGGCTACGCGCTCGCGGCGCTGCTGCTCGGGATCCAGGGATTCCGGAAGCGGGCGCTGTAGCCCGGGCCTCACTCGCCCTCGGGCGTCGCCCCGCCGTTCGCCGCACCCTCGTCATCGCCCCGCGGCTTCTTCTTCCCGCAGCCGCAGTCCCCGCACTTGTGGTACGGCCCGGGCGGCATCTCGTCGTAGGCGATCCGGTGCTCGGCGCCGTCCTCGTCGCGCACCCACACGGCCTCCTGGTAGGCGTCGGTGCGCGTGACGACGACCGGCCCCTTGCCGGTGCCGATCTTCGTTCCCACGGGGGGCATCTTGGCGGCGCTGTCGCGGTACTGCGCGAGCTCGTAGGAGAGGCAGCACATCAGCCGCCCGCACGCGCCCGAGATCTTGGTGGGGTTCAACGACAGGCTCTGCTCGCGCGCCATCTTGAGCGTCACCGGGTGGAAGCCCTTCATCCAGGTCGAGCAGCAGAACGCGCGCCCGCACGGCCCGCAGCCGTCGACGCGCTTCGCCTGGTCGCGCACGCCGATCTGGCGCAGCTCGATGCGGGTCTGGAACCGGCTCGCCAGGTCCTTCACCAGCTCGCGGAAATCCACCCGTTGCTCGGCCGTGAAGTAGAACGTGATCCGGTTGCGGCGGAACGCCACCTCGACTTCCGACAGGTCCATCTTCAGGTCGCGCAGATCGATCCGCTCCCGGCAGTAGTCGTACGCCTCCTGCTCGAGGGCGCGGTTGTGGTCGTCCTGGTCGAGGTCTTCCTCCTCGGCCTTGCGGATGATCTCACGCGTCACCGTGCCCGGCTTCTTCAGGGCCACCAGTGTCGGGTCCTTGAGGATGACGGTGGCGAGCGTCTCGCCCAACTCGCCCTGGACCACGATGCGGTCGCGGAGCCGGAGCCACAGGCTGCGCGAGTTCAGGAAGAACTCCCGACGCGAGCCGCGCAGGGAGACCTGGATGATCTCCGACATGGTCGGACCTCTATGGCGGACCTGCCGTCCGCTTCACGCCACCCGGGAAGGGGCGGCTGGGAGTGTTCGCGAGCGACGAATCGTTCCCGGGCCCCGGGTCAGCGACGGCGCCGGCGGCACGGGCTATCTGAAAAGGCCCTCTGAGCGAGGACTCGTTGCCGAAAACATTAGCAGAAAAGCGGAGCAGAAAGCGGGCCAGCCGCACGCCGCGGCCGGGGGGGGCGCCCCAGGCGTCCGCGCTAGCCTGCATTATTCATGAGCCCGTGGCCTGCGACGGCCGGCTGCCCATGAATCGCTGCGTCGCTGGCTTGGCCCGCTCCTCGCAGTGTCCTCAACACGGCTGCGTCGCGGGCCAAGCCAGCTCCTTGCGCTTCACGGACATCCGACCGTCTCGGCTCACGGTTCATGAATAATGCAGGCTAGACGTCCCAGCGCGCCGTGGCGTGCGCCGGCCAGGCCCCCTCGCCCAGCCGTTCGCCGCCGACCCGGGAAAGCGTGGAAAAAAGTGTCAGGTCGGCGGACACGTTGCCATCGATGCTCCGGAGCGCCTCCTCCAGGACGAGCAGGCGGCGGCGGATCTCGCCGGCGTCGAGCCGCGTCGCGAGCTCCTGCAACTGAGCGATCCGGTCGCGGTTGACGAGCGCTTCCGGCCCCGCGCCGTAGCGCACCCGCAGCAGGTCGCGGAGCCAGAGCTGGTGAAACTCGAGCGTGAGCCGCAACCGCTCGCGCCCCGCCTTCCCGAACCCGGTCGCCTTCTGGATGCCGGTCCAGAGCGCGCCAGGGTCCCCCGCGAGCGCCGGCCCGAGCAGCGCAAGCGCGGCATCGCGCTGATCCTTCATGCTCGTTTCGGCATCGCGCAGCGCCAGCGCGCGGGCGAGCGAGCCGCTCGAGAGCGCCGCCAGCATGCGGGCGTCCTTCCCGTCCACCCCGGCCTGGAGCTCGAGCGTCTCGCGCACGAGCGCCTCGGGCAGCGGCGCGAAGCGCACGCGCTGGCAGCGCGAGCGGATCGTCGCCGGCACGCGCGAGAGTCGCGCCGTGGTGAGCACCCACACGGTGGACGCTCCCGGCTCCTCCACGGCCTTGAGCATCGCCGAGAACTGGTCCTCCCGCATGCGGTCGCAATCGCGCACGACCACGATCCGGCGCGACGCCGTGTGCGGGCGGTAGCCGAGCTCGGCCAGGAGCTCGCGCGTCTGCGAGATGCGGATGCTCGCGGCCTTCTCGTACTGGAACACGTGCAGCGGATCGTCGCGCATGGCCTGCATGGTTTCGGCGATCGTGGTGTCGAGCGTCTTCTCCTCGCCGGAGAGCGGAAACAGGAATCTCAGGTCGGGGTGTTGGAGCGTGCTCGACATGCGACAGCCGCGGCACTCGCCGCAGGCGTCATCGCCGGGCCCGGTGCCGGCCACGGGCGCATCGCCGAACAGCGACGGTGCGAGATCGACCGCGGCCGCCCCGGGCACGCGCTCGCACAACGCCGCGCGCGCGAACGCCAGCGCGGCGGTGCACTTGCCTACGCCGTGCGGGCCGTGGAACAGATAGGCGTTCGCGTACCGTCCGCGGGCGATGACGCCGCGCAAAAACGTCGATACGGCGGGTTGACCGAGGAGCGAGTCGAGCTTCACGGTGAGCATGGCGCGGGAGTCTACGACATCTCACGAGTACGCTTTACGCGTAACGTCGGGAAGTCGAGGGGGGTCTCGCACGGGAGGGGCCCGGCGGCACGCAGCCGGGGGAAGTCGAGGGGGGTCTCGCGCGGGACGGCGCCTGGCAACACGCGGGAGGCCAGGAGGGCCGGAGCGTGTTGTCAGACGAGGGAGGAGCCGACAGGAAGTCGGCGACGACCGTCCTCCCGCGCGAGACCCCCCTCGACTTCCCGACTGAACGCGGGAGCCGGCCCTTAGCGGTTAATGCCGGAGCCGGCCCTCAGCGGTCAATGCGGGAGCCGGCCCTCAGCGGTCAATGCGGGAGCCGGCCTCTAGCGGTTAATGCGAGCGCCGGCCTCTACCGCAGCCACCCCGTGGGATCCAGCGGCGACGAGCCCTTGCGGACCTCGAAGTGGAGCACGGGGCCCTTCAGCGAGCCCTCCTCGCCGGAGCGCCCGATGACTGCGCCCGCCTGGACCTCGGTGCCCGTGGCCACGCTCACCTCGGAGAGGTGGCTGTAGATCGTGTAGTAGCCGTCGCCGTGGTTCAGCACCACGAGGCCGCCCACGCCCTCGTAGTCCTCGTCCGCGGCGTCGACGCGGCCCTTCGCCACGGCGTGCACGGCCGTGCCGACCGGCACCGCGATGTCCACGCCGTCGTTCCTGACCTGGGTGCCGAAGCGCGGGTGCGTCTCGAGCCCGAAGTGGCCCACGAGGCTCCCCTGCACCGGCCACTCGAGCTGGCCCTGGCCGCGCGCGAAGTCGCCGCTGTAGGGCTGCGGATTGCGGCCCTCGACGCGCGCCTTGTCGGCTTCGGACTTGCGCTGCCGCTCGAGGCGCGCGATCAGGCCCTGGAGCGCGCGCGCGCTGCGCTCGAGCTCGGCGGCCGCGGCCTCGTACTCCTCGCGCTTCGACTGGATCTGCTGCACGGTGCTCGCCCGCCGCTGGCGGAGCCCGGCGAGCTTGTCCGACTCGCGGGTCGTCTTCTGCGCGGTGCGCGAGACCTCCTTCAGGTTCCCCTCGAGCTGGTGCTGGTTCTTCTCGACGTGTTCCTTCTCGGTGCGCACGTTGTCGAGCAGCAGGCGGTCCTGCTCGGCCACCATCTGCAGGAAGTCCCAGCGCATCATGAGCCCGGCGAACGAGCGCGTGGAGACGAGGAACTCGAGCTCGCGCGCCGGGCCCACCATGTACATGCGGCGCAGCCGGCGCGCGAGCCGCGCCTGCTGCGCGCCCAGCGTCTCGATGCTGCGTTGCAGGTTCGCGCGCGTGAGCTCGAGCTGCTCGTCGAGCCGCTGGCGGCGCGAGCGCAGCAGGCGCAGCCGCTTGCGCGTGAAGCTCAGCTCGCGCTCGGTGCGCTTGAGCTCGCCCAGCGCCCGCGTCTCCTGCCCTTTCAGCGCGCCGGCCTGGGCGCGCTTTTCCTGCGCCTGGCGGCGAAGCAGCTCCAGCTCCTGGCGCTTGAGGATCGTGAGGCTATCCTCCTGCGCGCGCACGGGGGCGGGGGCCGCGCCGAGCGCGAGGAGCGCCACGAGCGCGATCCGCGCGAGCGTGCGGCGGATCACGAGCCGATCATCCTCAGGATCCGGCCGAGCGCGGCGCTCGAGGCCATCCACGCGACGACCAGCGCCCCACCCACGAACGCGAGCGCCCAGGTCCAGGGCAGGAACGTGAGCCCGGTGAGGCGGGTCGCGAGCGCCTGCTGGAGCCCGAACAGGAGCAGCAGCGCGACCGCGCTCGCCATGGTCGTCTGCAGCAGCGCTTCGCACAGGTAGGGCGTGGCGATGAACCGATCGCTCGCCCCGAGCCGCAACATCACCTCGACCTGCTGGCGACGCGCGAGCACGGTGAGGCGGAGCGTGTTGTAGAGCACGAGCACGATCGCCAGCGCCACGAGCGCGCCAGCCGCGACCGTCGCGGCGCGGAGCCCGCTCGAGAGATCGTCCAGGCGGCGCACGTACTCGGCGCCGTAGCGCACGTCCTCGACCTCGGGGAACGCGAGCACCTGCTTCGCCGCCTGCTCCATGGCCGCGAAGCTCAGGAGCTCGGGCTTGAGTCTCACGCGCAGCGACGCGGGCAGCGGGTTGTCCTCGACCCCCGACAGCAGCTCGGGGTCGCCCACCTGCTGGCTGAACTCGTCCCACGCCTGTTTGCGGCTCACGTAGGTGGGCTCGCCGAAATACTGCCGGACCTTGTCCATGAGCGTCGCGAGCTGCGGGTCGGTGACCTCGTCCTTCAGGTACACGATCATCTCGCGCCGGTCGCCGATGGCGTTCAGGGCCTGGCGCGCGTTGTGGTCGAGCAGCACGAAAATGCCGCACAGGGTGAGCGCCGCGGCGAGCGACACGATCGAGGTGACCGCGAGCCCGCGATGCGCGTGGAACGTGCGCCAGGCTTCACGCCAGTAATAGAGGTGCATGGCTCAGCCTCCTCCGCCGGGCGATCCGGCCGGCTGCGCGTGGGCCGCCGCGCGGTCTTCGCGCAGCCGGCCGTCCTCGAGCAGGTAGCGCCGGCCGCCGATCGCGTTCGCCACCTCGGCGCGGGTCGTGCCGATCAGGAGTGCCGCGCCCTCGCGGTGAACGCGCATGAGAAGCGACAGCACCTCGGCCGCGCTCTTCGGCTCGAGCGCGCCCGTGGGCTCGTCGGCGAGGATCAGCGCCGGGCGGTTCACGATCGCCCGTGCGATGGCGCAGCGCTGGCGCTCGCCGAACGACAGCTCGGCGGGCAGCAGGTCGCGGTGCGCGTCGAGCGCCACCTCCTGGAGCGCGCGCCGCACCTTGGGCGCCACGTCGGTGTCCACGAACTGGCCGGCGATGTGGAGCGCCAGCGCGACGTTCTCGAACACCGTGCGGTCGGCGAGCAGACGAAAGTCCTCGTAGATCACGCCGATCGTGCGGCGAAGGAGCGCGCGATGCGAGCGCGAGAGCCGGCCGCCGCGGAACGTGCCCACCGTGACCACGCCCGACGTGGGCTGGGTCTCGTGCGTGATGAGCCGCAGCAGCGTCGTCTTCCCGGCCGCGCTGTGGCCCAGGACGACGGCGCACTCGCCCTCCTCCATGCGCCACGTCACGTCGTCCAGCGCGAGGCGCTCTCCGTAGCGCTTGGTCACGTTCTCGAATGCGATCATCGCGCCTCCTGGCGTCGTCTCGCGCTGCGGTCGGCTGCTACAGCTGGCGGTACTCGATCTGCGCCTTGGCGCGCAGGCTCCGGAGCCAGGTGTCGTACTTCTCGCGCATCTGAGCCTGGGCCACGGCGTCCGGCAACTCGTCCTTGATCTCGTCCAGTTCGTATTCCCGTTCCGGCTTGCGGTCGACGACCCTGAAGATGTTGAAGCCCTGGGGGTTCGTGAGCACCTCGCTCACCTCGCCGGGCTTGAGATTCTGCAGGCCGTCGCGGATGTTGGGTGGCATCTGGCCGAGGCTCAGGAAACCGATGTCGCCGTCCGGCCCGGCCTGGCCGGGGTACGTGCTGTATCGCTTGACGAGCGCCGCGAAGTCCGCGCCTTTCGCGGCCTGCTCGCGCACCTTCTTCGCCAAATCGAACGCACGATCCACATCGGCGTCGCTCGGCGTGACCTTCACCAGGATGTGGCGGGCGTGGACTTCGACGATGGGCTTGCCGTCGGCGTCCACGGAGTCCTTGCCGGCCGGGCTCCGCACGGTGTCGCGCTCGATGGCCTCCACGAGGTGCCAGCCGAACGGGGTGCGCACGGGCTGCGAGAGCTTGCCCGGCTCGAGCGCGAACGCCGCGTCCTCGAGCGCCTGCTCCATCGTGCCGCGGCGGAAGAAGCCCAGGTCGCCGCCCCCCTTGGCGCTGCCCGGGTCGTCCGAGACCTCGGCCGCGACCTTGGCGAACTTCTCCCCGGCCACGATGCGCTTGCGCACGGCGTCGATCTTGGCGCGCGCGCTCGCGAGCGACGCCGAGTCCGGCGAGGGGGTGATCTGGATGACCTGCAGTTTCAACTGCGGCGGCACCTTGGGGAACTTGTCGCGGTGCGCCTTGAAGTAGGCCTCGGCCTCGGCCTGCGACACGGTCTTCTTCGGGAACATCTTCGCCACCAGGCGCTGCTCGGTGATCTGGCGCTCGACGTCGCCCTTGTAGCGCTCGCGCAGCCGCTCCTCGGTCGTGTTCTCGCGCTGGAGCTGCTCGGCGAAGCCCTGCTCGCCGCCCAACCGCTCCTTGGCCTCGGCGATCGCGCCCTCGACCTGCTTCGCCACCTCGGCCGGGTTCACGGTGATGTTCTGCCGCTTGGCCTCCGCGAGCAGCAGCTTGTCGTCGATCAACTGGTCCAGCACCTGGTGCCGCAGCGTGTCGACCTGCGCGGAGTCCGGGTGCGCCTGGCTTCGCTGCAGGAACAGGAAGAGCTGCTCCTCCACGTCGCTCGCGAGGACCGGCTCGTCGTTGACCATGGCCGCGATGGCATCGAGCGCCACGTTCGCGTTGGGCTTCCCGGCCGCGGCGCGCGCGGGCCGCGGCGCGGCCGTCGCGGTCCC